>PMSX01000066.1 GCA_003167495.1 Bryobacterales bacterium
GCCATCATGTGATCCGTCTGCGTCGAATCCTTGAGGAACTGGCGTGGAGCCAGCAGATTCCACTCTTGACCCACCTGATCCGCGCTGACGACATCCCGCGCCCCGACCAGTGTCTGCCACGGCCCTTGACCGCCGAACAGGACATGTTGATCCAGCAAGAACTCGTGCGACGCGATGATGCTTCTCCGGCACACTGGCATGCGGATGGGCGAATGCCTCGATCTGCCGTTGGATTGTTTGCGCTCCATCGGCCAGGATCAATGGGCCATTCATGTGCCCCTGGGCAAGTTGCAAACTGAGCGCCTCGTTCCGGTAGATTCGTTCGTCTGCCGGATCGTTGATCGTCCTTTGCCCTGACAACGTACATGTGGGCCGGATCCAAGCGAGAGATCCTCCTGGCGCAGCCCAGTCATCTCGGACAATCGGAGACCGGTCTGAGTGGGACGCAAAGAACGTTGCACACCTTTGGCTAAATCTACGGTGGCCGCTCTCAAAGCGTGGATTCGCGAGCAAGGGAAGGAAGATTCCCGAACTTTGTTTCCGAGCGCACGGGGTGGACCTTTGAGTGCCGATGGCGTGCAGCATCTGGTGGCACGACATGTGGCCACGGCACGGAAATCCTGTATTTCGTTGCGGAAAAAACGCGTCTCGCCCCACGTCTTACGGCACGCAGCCGCGATGGAATTGCTGCAAGGCGGTGTCGACCGAGCAGTCATTGCTCTATGGCTCGGGCATGAATCGGTAGAAACCACCCAGATCTATCTGGACGCCGATCTCTCACTGAAAGAACAGGCCCTGGCTAAGACCAACCCTGTAAAAAGTGCTGTTAAGCGCTTCCGGCCAGACGACGAGTTGCTGGCCTTCCTAAAAAAGCTGTAAATTCAAGCTTCCGGACTATGCCGCATCCCGATCAAACGACTTGCAACTGCCAGCCTTTCTTCATTGGGTTCTCGCGCCTTCGTTTTCAGTTAGGCGGCGTAGTCCGGGAAGCGGCATAGTGGCGCCTATGCCACTGAAATGCTTCGCGCCGGTGTAACCCTGCCGGTCCTCATGAAGCTTCTCGGTCACAAGTCGCCCCACATGACCATGCGTTACCTCGAAGTCTCGCTGCTTGACGTAGCGCGCGAGTTTGAACTAGCGAGCTCAAAACCCCGTCACCTCTTGCCCACACCCAAAATCCCCGCTGTCAATTCCGCGACGCCCGACTTGTCCGGTCTCCTTACTTCTCTTCACCTCGCCCAGCACGTACTGGAAATGTTCCGACGCACTCTCCCCGCAGGACCGCATCGTCGCCTGCTGGATCGACTCGCCAACCGCCTCACCAAAATCGTTTCCGAAGCTAGAGCGCTCAATCGCTCCTAGCGGTTTCGGCAGAGATTGGCCGGTTAAGGTTATGTTTTGGAGAGGTGACGATCATTTGCCCCGTTCACCATGCGGGTCAGAAGCCTTTGCCACGTCCGCGTTTTGTCCTACAGGGGAAGGCATGGATTGGACTATTCGCAAGTATACCGACTTTGACGAAATGAAGGCCGACGAATATCGGTATTGGCAAAGCCGTCCTGTGCATGAGCGCGTTGCTGCGGTTTCCGAACTTACTCAAGAACAGTACGCAATGAAGGGTGAGGCCCCGGATGTACCTAGACTCAGAGAACTGTTGTCCATTTTGAACGAGCACCGCGTTGGAGCGGCTGAAGAAGCGTGAGGACGTCAGCGGGCTCGTGCATGAATTGCAGGTGAGTCGTGCGCAAATGTATCGATGGCGCGATGAAGCCAGCCCCAGGACCGCGGCCCAAATTCAGGAAAAAAGAGGAACAGCACTCGGCCCACGTCGCAAGCTGGCCGGCTTGCCACCGCAGAGAGTGCCCTCGAAGTTCAGCACCAGAGTTGGCACATATTGGGTCCTTTACTTCCGAAATGGGGCGGTGAGCTCGGAAACCGAATAGAGATGGCCGCCCTTCATGACGAATTGAACGTTGGCGGCTGCTTTGATATCAGTCAGCGGGTCGCCGGAAACCAAAACTAAATCAGCGAGTTTTCCCGGCTCGAGTGAGCCGAGATCTTTTCCGACGCCGAAAGCCTTGGCGGGTAAGAGGGTGGCAGTTTGCAGGGCACGCCATGGCTCGATGCCGTATTTGACTTGGGCGCGGAGATTGAGGTGGAGCGCGGTGGCCACGCTGTCGAGAGGCGAATCAGTGCCGGCAAGAACACTACCTCCGCCGCGGAGAATCGCCTCGACAGTCGCTTCTTCCTTGCGGAGGCCATCGAGAGTCGTGGCTGGATCGGCCCCCAATGTCCGCAAGCCTTCCGGAAGGATGGCGGGCTTCTCACCTCGTCCAAGGGCGAGTTTGGCACGGAGCACATTTTCATCCCATGGGGTATTGAGTGTGAGCAGGCGGGAATCTTCCACCATCTTTGGGTCTTCGGCGTAGAGTGGGAAAGAGAGGAAGGGTGTTGAGATATCCCACATGCCCGACACTTGGAACAGTTTCCTCATATCTCCGTAACTGACCAAGCCGGCTGAACGCGTATAGGCAAAACCGAGGCGAGCCGTCGCACTGACGTGAGTCATGCCATCCATGCCGTAGGCGATTCCCGGCAGCATATAGTGTGAGGCGGTGGGTATGCCGATCTCGCTGTGGGCGAACTGCATAGCTTTCTCCTGAAGGGCGTGAGGAAGACGGACATAGGTCTTCAGCAGATCGTAATCGAGAGCTTTGGCGCGTGATAACTCAAGAGCGAGCTGAGTTTCGCTGGTGGTGGGGCGCATAAAGTTGTAATAGACACGCTCACCGTCGATGGCTTCCCCACTGGCAAAAAAGCGCGGTCCGACGCGTCCACCGGAACCAAAGGATTCGCGTGTTTCCACTGCCCGATACACGGGATCACCCTGCGATTGCAGTTCGGTCACACCGTAGGCGAGCCATAAACGGCCCAGCCGATCGCCATAGAATTTGCCACTGATCCATTCATGGGTGTGAGACTCCCAAAGACCCGGAATCACGGTCAGCTTTGAGGCATCGACAAAGGCGGTTTGTGGCTCCGCGGTTTGGCGGTCGCGATGCGGTTGAATGGCCTGAATTCGATCGTTCACAACGATTACATCCACATCGGTTTTCACTTCCGAGCCTATACCGTCCCAAAGGCGGCCAGCATGGATGATCGTGCGTTGGGCAGGCACTTGGTATTTCCAGGTGAAATCGAGCGGAATGGTGTGAACTTCCGAACCATCAGCCGAGGTGAGTCGGAGTTTGCCATTTGAGAGATAGAGCAAATGCTTGGAATCACCACTCCAAGTAGGTGCGTCAGTCACTTCGTGGTTGATTTGCCGTGCCGGGGCCGCCGGCACTCCGTTCGAATCGACAGGCCGGATCCAAAGGACGCTCTCCGTCACGAAAGCGACAGATGAACCATCGGGTGAATAAGTGGGACCATCCTCGCCGCGCGTACTGAGCGATTTGAACGGGGCTGGTTCGCTGTACGTTTGGGCACCGGTCGCTAGGTCCACCGTAAGAATTTGACTGGTGCCTTCGCGATAGCGCCGCGTGTAGGGTTTAAAGGCACCGATGGCAATCGTATTTCCGTTGGCTGACCAACTCGGCTTAGAAGGCGCGAACAGCGCTTTGGCAACGTTTTTCGTGGCGCCAGTTTCGACGTCGACAACATACGTTGCACCGTTCTGATCCTGATAGGCCAGCTTGCGTCCGTCCGGCGACCAGGCGGCCGATACTGCGGCAGAATCGGAGTTGGAGGTGACGCACTTTTCTTGTTTCGTCGCAAGGTCGAGAACGTAGAGAGCTTCGGTGCCACCCTTGTCGGATGAATAAGCGATGCGCTTGCCGTCGAACGACCAGGCGGGGTCCTCTTTGTAGTACCCATCGTTTGTGAGCGGCTGTGGCTTGCCGCCGGTGATATTCAGAAGCCAAAGTTGATTGAGAGCTTCGAACACAATCTGCTTGCCGTCGGGCGAGAGTGCCGGGCTGACGATGCCTTTGACTTGTCGGGGGGTTGTGGAATCGAGATCGACCAGTTTGTGTTTGTAGGCGGGACGCTTCAAAGTGAACTGCGCCTCGAACGGAATTTCCGCGGTTTTTCCATCGTCGAGATTCGTGACGTGGATCTGGCCGTTGCCCGTGTAGAGAACTTTATTGGCAGCAAGCCAGGCGGCGGGGAATGGAAATACGTCATCGCCAGTGCCGGCGGGTGTTCCCGAAATGACCAAGCGGCTTATATTCTTTGCAAACTCGATCCATGCGACCTGCTTACCGTCTGGCGCCCAGGAGGGCGAATTTACATGGGCTCCCGGAGGTGCCGAGGCGATAGTACGAACGGTTCCTGACGAGTTGATGGCGAGAACTTTGGTTGCGGCCGCACCGGTGCCGGCGACGAAAGCGATTTCCGATCCGTCGGGAGACCAAGCTGGTTCGTACTCATCATCGGATGACTCGGTGCGGCGTTCCAACTTGCCGGTAGCTAGATCAACCACCCAGATGTCGTAGCTGCCTTGGAAGGCGCGATCGGAGGAGAAGGCGATTTTCGTGCCATCGGGTGAAAAGCGCGGTTCTCGATCGTCACCGTGACCAGTGGTAATCTGGCGCACGTTAGATCCATCTGGATTCATCGTCCAGATGTGAAATGTTCCGCCCTTATAGGCTTGAAATGTAACGAGATTCCCAACTGGCGAGAAATTGGGGCGCGCCGGTTCGAGGAACGGGTCAGTCAAGCGGCGAGCTCTTCCGCCCGCGAACGGAAGGCTCCACAGTGAGCCTTGCAGATCGAAAATAAGAGTCTTGCCGTCGGGCGAAATAGTGGCCGCGATATTCGTGCCTTCGTTCACGGTGACGGTCTGAATGGCGGGAGTCACGGCGCAGGCCGTGGCGGCGACAAAGAGTAACAGCGGAAGAACTGGAGAATTCAGAGTGAGCCTTCTCATGATTGATTGACCATCAACTATTGTGCGGGTAATTTTTCCAGAGCGAGACGCAGCGCGGGCGAGTCTTGGATTGCTAGCGCCCGCTGATAGAGTTGGGCGGCCACAGGATAGTCTTGCAAACGAGCTTCAACGAAAGCGTAGACGGAAAGTGCCTGAAAATCGTCGGGCTGAATGGCGAGTATTTTGCGCAAGCGGGTGCGTGAGGCATCGAACTGGCCGGCTAGGGCGTCGGCGCGTGCAAGCTCCACTTCGGCGTCGATGGTGACTCCGCTTTCGATAGAAGCTTGCAAGCTGCGGCGCGCTTCGTCGATTTTGCCGCGCAAAAGCCACTGATGGCCTACGAAGGCATAACGCAGCCCGGGCGCCAGATTGGCATTGAACGAGAGTGATGTGCCTGATTCCTCACGTTGCGAATCGGTCTTGACGACCAGGGGCGCCGTGCGAGAGTCAGAGTCCGTGATCGCTTCAATTCGGTATGCGCCGGGAGGTAAGTTGGCGGAAGCGAGATCCAATACGGCCAGCCCGTTTGCATCGACCACGCTTCGCGAGACTACGGCGGCGCCGCGGCGTATGATCCAAGTAAGTTTGCCAGATTGAGGAACGGAGACGAAAGCCAGTTTGCCGTCGGGATTTAGATCGAACTGTCTGCCGTCGAACTCGAAAGGCGTGTGACGGTTGGCGGACAAGGGAGATGAATCTGCCCGCATGATTTCGCTGATTGATGCTCGTTCGGGAACCTGTATCTCCTGCGCCGAGGTGCGCCGGTCGGCAGTGAGAAGTACTCGATAGACTCCCGGCAGTAGATCTAAGCGGTGTGTATAGTGAACAGACTCGGGATTCGAGAAGTTCAAATGCAGATGGTTCTCATACACCGGCGTCACGCCCTCGAACACTTGAATGTCCAGTTCGTGCGCGACTGATACTTCGAAACGCAGATCAACTTGAGCGCCTCCGTAGACGGAACGGGTCTGAACGACGTCGAGCGGCGGATGGAACAGAATCAAGCGTGACCTAACTTCGGTCCGCTGCGACTTACCGAGGAGGGTTGCGGGTGAGGTGACGCGTCCGAGGATTTCATCATTGCCACTGTGTTTGATGCCGGTGGCCACGTTGACGGAGGCCGTTACCACGTCGTCTTCGGCTGGACTGGGGTTCAACTGCTGGCGGATAGACGATTCCGCGATGTCATCATTGGGCCCAAACATACCCAGTATGGAGGCTTGCGGCAAGAGAAGGCCGCGGATGGTATCCAAGGTTGGCGAATAGAGCCGGGGAAAGCCAATGTTGTTCTTCTGATAAAAGATCAGGCGGAGTTCAGTGTTCAGTTCAAGCTCGGGCACTGAGTCGTAATACCAGATATCGATGGGTACGAAGATACGCGAAGATGGGAGCCGCGTGATTTTCGTGGGAGGGCCCAACGACAGGTAAACGCGGCCCTGATCTGTGTTGGCGCCGGAGCCGAGCCGGCCTGACCCAAACGTTGTGTCGATGTAGGAGAGGCGTGAAAAATATTCTCCGGCGGTGATGGGGCGGCCGGTCCAGAAGTTGTCCTCGAAGCGGGCACGATCAGCCAGTGGGAGCGATAAGTATTCTTTTCGCTCGGCGGGCGTGATGATAGGGGAGACTTGAGCAAGCCAGTTCGCGGTGGGTGCGTTTTGCGCGGCGACGGCGGTTACTAGCAGGATGGGGAGAAGTAAGAAGCTGACCATCCCGGCTCCCCCGAAAATACGTTGCCGCTCCCTGGCGGTCGCGGCTCGGCTAGCGGCTGTGCGGTGAATGAGAGGGCAAGTTACTGGAGAGGCTCGCATGGTTAGAACTCAATCCGCCCGGCAAATTGCAACATACGGGCTGCGTAGGCGAGATCGGTGTTCTGCACAGGCGTGCCGAACGAGGCGAGATTTACGACAGTGTTA
This sequence comes from Bryobacterales bacterium, assembly GCA_003167495.1. Lineage (GTDB taxonomy): Bacteria > Acidobacteriota > Terriglobia > Bryobacterales > Bryobacteraceae > Bog-105. Next base: position 6,844 of record PMSX01000066.1, read on the forward strand.
TACGAGCCGAAATTGGAGTGATTGAAAAGATTGAATGCCTCAACAATGGGCACAAAGCGAATGTGTTCTTTCAGCGTGAAAGTTTTCGATAAGCGCAGGTCGACGCGTTCGATGGGGTTGCCAACGAGGAAGTCGCGTTTGACGATATCGTAACCGGCGACACTGGACGCGCTGACGTCGGATGCGGGTCCGTAATAGGGCGAACCAGCGAGGAACAGGCGATCATCCACTCCGGTTAAGCCAAAGGGATTCTGGTTGGAAGTGACTTGTTGATTCTGGCCCGATCCGTAATGGAAAGAACCGCTGAGGGTGAGGCCCCACTTATAGGTATAAGCGCCGGCGAGTGTCAGCGTGTGAGTTTGATTATCCGGAGAGATAGCCCATTCGGCGGCAAGATTGTCCTGGTTGTTGGGATAGTAGAACGGACTGGTAGTTGAATCTTTGAGCCGGGAGAAAGTATAGGCGAGCGCTAACGAAAAGCGCTGGGAGAAGCGATGCTCAACCTGTAACTGCAGACCGTCGTTAATGGAACCTGCGGCTGCCGGGGTTGTGAAGTTCAGTATGCCGATGAAGTCCGGATTGGGGCGGCCATACTTAGGATTCGCAGGGTAGCCAGTGGCCGGATTGTAGAACAGATTCGCATCGGTACGCTCCCAATCGTGGTAGACGCGCCAATGAACATAATCGGCGGAGATCGTCCAACTCTTGGTGAGCTGGTGTTCCACTCCCGCACTCAACTGAAGCGAATAGGGCGTTTCAACGTTTGGAGCGAGAGGTTGAATGGTTTGCGCATTCACCGGAACCGCGCCTGAAAGGAACTGAGAGCCAGTGGTGGTTCCGAAAGGAGCGGCGAGATTGATAGGGGTGGTAGCTGTGGCCTGGAGGGCGGGCTGAAGAGACGCCTGACCGTTGAAGATCTGTTGATCGATTACCTGATTAGCTTGGATATCGGCGTAGAAAAGACCGCCGCCACCGCGGATGATGGTGCGGCGCGACCCGGTGACGTCCCAGGCAAAACCAACACGCGGTTGGAAGAGTAGATTGTCGTTGTAGTGAGGCGTTTGAATGCCGCTTGTCAGATGCAGGTTTGGATCGAAGATGCCGAGATCGTTGTCGTAGCGCAGGCCCAGGTTCAGGGTGAGCTTCGGTGTGACTTTCCAATCATCCTGCAACCAAGTGCCGATGCCGTTGGTTGGGATATCGATATTGAAATTACCGAAGCCCTGCACATAGCTGAGGGCATTGGCGCTAAGCGCGGTAAGGTTCCAGGTGGAAGGGTTGTTCCACACCGGGAAGATAGTGTTCAGATTAAGTGAACCGGCTGCGGATGAAAAGGCAGTCACACGTCCGCGAATGTTTTGCTGGAAGAGGCCCGAATATTTGGTGTGCAGGAAATCAATACCGGTCTTAAGGCTGTGCGTGCCCTTGAGCCAGAACAAGTCATCGCGGTATTGTTCGGAGGCTTGAATGAAATGCTGCGGATAGTTGTAGGGACCGCCAACGGTTATGCCACCCGGCAGATCATATTCCTGGCTGTTCACAAGCGGCGTGTTGAGCCAGTCGAAGTGATTGAAACCGATTTTGGCCTCATTGACGATAGAAGGTGTGATCGTGGAGTTCCAGGTTAAGAGCACCGAATAGCTGGTTCGCGTGGAATCAGCGGCGCGCGATGGCGCCGAGCTACTTCCACCTGCCGCACTAGCAAGGTTAAACGGTTCGGCCCAGGTGTATGCAGTGCCACGCAAGGTGAGGCGGTTGTTGGCATTCAGCTGCCAGTCAGTATGCAAAAGATAGCTGTTGGTGCGCAGCTCATTAGCGAACGAATAGGTGGTTGAGAAACCGGTAGGTGTATCGAAAATTGTGTTGGGCTGGCGTTCGCCTTCGTAGGCAAAGAAGAAAAAGAGTTTGTCTTTCAGGATGGGGCCGCCCACTGTGCCGCCGAACTGTTGATCTGAAAATGGCAGTAACTTGTGTGCCACTGAATCGTCGGCGTTGAACACGTCGTTGCGGAAATAGCCATACAGCGTGCCGTGAAACTGATTCGTTCCGGATTTGGTTTGCACGTTGACCTGCACGCGCGAGGAGCGGCCGAGAGTGGCATCGAAGCGGTTTGTGATGATTTGGAACTGGTCGATGGCGTCCTGGCTGTACTGTGGCTCGCCAAAGGAATCGGCGGCGGCGTTCTGCGTCACTTGCTGGCCATCGACATTGATTTGCAGTTTGCCGCTGTCCGTGGCGCCCAAAGGCGAGTTAGTTACATCATTGCTGGTGATGCCCGGCACCAGCATGGCAAGTTGCAGATAGTTGCGGCCGTTCAGTGGGAGCCGGCTCACTTCAGCAGGGCTAACGTCTCCGGCGACGGCGGAACTGCTGGTTTCAATGGCGACGGCATTTGTTACGACCGCAACGGAAGAGCGCGCGGTGGCAAGCTGGAGCTCAATATCTACATCCGCGGTGTTCCCCACCAAAAGCGTCACGGTTCGTTCCGCCGGACTGAAGCCGGGCGCTTCGAACCGCAGCACGTAGCTCTGGGCGCGCAAGGCCGGCAACTGATAGAGACCGGCGCCATTGCTGATGGTGCTGATTTTCGCGCCATCCTCAGCGGTCGCGCTGACAGCGGCGTTTGGAATGACGGCGCCGGACGGGTCTGTCACTCTGCCATTGATGGCGGTTTGCTGGGCGGCGAGCGGCAAGGCTGCGAGAGTGATGCAGATGAGCAGTCTGCCGAGTCCGTTGGTCCAAGTGATCACGATATTTCCCCCAGGATTTGAAAGTTGCCCTGAGACGGCGACGTGGGGCCGGGCCGAACTAGACTAAATCGATAGGGTAGCGAGGCGTGGGATACATGTCAACAGAAAAGTTGAGAACCGGGCGTGCGACATAGGAATGGCGGAGCGCGCCGTTGCTTTTTTTGTGGCACAGTTCTGAGTGTTTATGCACTTAGTAACAGGAGGCTACGCTTATGCCGAATTCGTTGCCCGATCCGCAAATCCAGGTGCTTTTCCCCCATGTGTCAAAGCCGGCAAGAAGTATCACGATGACGGTGACGACGACTAATGAGTCCCTGCCCGAATGGCGAGTTTGCTATGGCCCTTCCTCAGTGCACCGTAGACTACACTCGCCAGCTTAGCGAAAAGCTCGCTTGCTGACTGGCCAAATGTTACGTGGAATGCGTGGGATTGGTACCGTGAAACGCCGTCCGTCCATCAACCTTTGGGCGAATGGCGACGTTAGGCCTACGGGTGAGGCGGAACCACCGCCGGCAGAGAATTGCTGCTGAGTACCGCCACTTCCGCCGGATTGCTGGCATCGAATGCCACCTCAATGAAACCTACATTCATTTCATCCCAACTCTGATCTCCCCAATGAATAGTCTTCTCGGGATCGGGGTTGTTGGGGTTGTTCGGGGAATTGTCGTACCAAGCCGAACATTCAATAACAGTCCCCTTAGGCAGCTGTAGCGGACTCGACAGAAAGTAGGTCGTCTGCCAGCGGAAGTCATAGCGCGGGACGCGGATGAGCAGTTCTCGTCTACCATCCGGGTAGACGGCCTCCATCTGGTAAGCCTTTCCGCGCAAGTGCATGTGTGGCTGGACGGAGATGAGAGTTACCGGAGAAGTAAACCTGGCAGCAGTGAACGAATGATAATTCGGATCGCCTGGCGGAATCGCGAGGTCCCGGTCGGAGGGCTGTAGCGAGAGCACCCGCTCCTTGGGCGGACGATCCGCAAAATAGAGCCAAAGCTCGGATGAGTCCACCACCTCCTTCCCGTTTGCTGTGTAGTGCATCTCGAAAACCATGTCTGAGCCTTTATGGATTAATTTCGCTCGATCCTTACCCCACGGCTCCGGTCGATAACCTGGCTCGTATCCTATGAGCAATTCACGGCGATCATTTTCAGACTCATCCGCACGGCGCGCGGTTCGCTCGGACTTCGAAGCAACATAGGGCACGTCGTAAGGGGCCGTTGCCACATAACTCGACCCAGGTGGTCGGACGTAGGCATTCATGTGGTGAACTACTTCGCGATGGTCGATCCTCCACTCTGCTTCTTGTATCCATTTGTCTTCCCCAAAATGCAGATTCGTAACCAGGAAAGTGTATTCAACCGTACCGGAAGCCGGAACATGCATCCTTGGAACTTTGATCACAAGATCCGGCTTTCGTGAAGGCTCAGGGGCATCATTGCTGACAGGCAAAGGAGTAGCGCTCACTAGTTCCCCCGCGGGCGCGCCCGCGTCTACCCAAGCCACGATCTTGTGAATCTCTTCCGGACTTAGAGACCGGTCGTTCCGGAACCTCTCGCTTACCTTTTGGTCGGCAAACCACGGCGGCATCGTATGCATCAGCACGGCCTCTTTGATGGCCTTGGCCCACGGCCTGACTTCCGCATAGGACGTGAGCGGCATAGGTCCGATTTCGCCCGGCTTGTGACATCCGCCGCATCGCTCGGCGAGCAGAGGCTGGATGGTTCGATAGGCCGGAGGCGCTTCGGCCGCAGCCGCCGAAAGGCAGGCGACGGAGAGGAGCAAGGCGCAAATCTCGAGCAAGGCTGGTTGCATGATCTTACTAGCAGTGTAGATCATTTTCCGAATTCCCGGCGCGACGCCGGGAGTGTCGGCGCTCATTTCATGGCCGGGTCTTGTCCGGGGCCGCCCGTTGCAACGAACTTCGGAATCCGCGTTTCGACCGGCGGGAGCGGATGGTATGGATGGTGCGGTTCGTTCTGATACCAGTACGCGACCGAGAAGAGATTGTCCGAGCGGAGATTGGCATGGCCATCTTCTATGGTGGCGCGGATCGATTTGTGAAAACGCACTGGCGCCTCAAGATGCCAGCGGTAGTGAGAAAACTTTGAGCCGGGTTCAAAGTCGTGAAATTCCGTTAGACCGACAAGCGGAAATGAATATAGCCTGGAAAATCCCCAAGCTCCATTGAAGTAGTCCTCGCCGCCCGTCCCGTGAATGCGTGGGTCTTTCTCGCCGTCAAGCCAGATCATCTCGTCACCTTCATTCCAACCGCCCCACTGATTTTGAAAGACGGAAAGTGTAACCCCGACAAATTGCCCTTCCCCTTCCGCCTCAAGAAAGACGTAGTTGCCCTCACCGCTGATATTGTGCCAACGAGAGTCCTTGCGTGCCTCTGTGAAGTCGTTACCATAGAAGTTGCCGTGGTACCAGCCTTGGCATGGCGTGCATTGATGATACTGGGCGTGAAAATACGCAGTATCGGGTGGAAGCGACGGCAGTTTCACCCAGTCGATATTCCAATAGAAATCGCTGGCGTCTTTTGATCCCTCATTAGTCACGGTGATCCGGCCCGCGGAGTGGAACGGCATCGGAAAATAGGCGTTCAAGGCTTTCTCAGGGGCCACGACAATCAGGGCCGAGTTGAAAACAGTGTAGGCACCTAGTCCCAAGCCAAAGAAATCACCAATAGGCGCTTCGACACTTGGCGCAGCCTCCCCATCCCAGTACATGCGAATGACGATCTTCTTCAAGTGATAAGCTTCGGGGCTGGTCATCGTGATCCAGATATGCCTGATTTCACCCGGCCCTGTTTCGTTGAAGAGCACAAGCTCGCCGCCGGCTTTCAGGGTTTCGTAATCGTGATTGGAGCCATCGCGCGCGTAGCTCGACGCCCTTCTTGATTCATAGTCGCCGAGCTTTGGGAGATCGCTCACTGAAAACTGGGCGGCGCAAGAACAAGAACAGAAAAGAAGAGCGAGCAACACCCGCGTGAGCAAACCCGGAACCAGGCCTTTGTGTCGGTACGAATCGTTTGTCGAAATGGTGTTCCTTCCTATAGCTGCGAGCGGGACCAAATTATCATGCACGCCGAAGTGTGTCAATTTCAGGTTCTAGAGCGGTCCAGCCGCCCGCGCTTCGATAGCATAGTGCGGACACTGGAACATTCTACATGCCGCTAGCACATCTCCCGGCTCGCCGGCGGGCATCTCCGTCCAAATCGTGCTTTACGTGCTCGCTTTTTGTTCGCCATTCGCGGCCGTTTGCCCGGCGGCGCAAACTCGAGCGCAAAGCCGCCGTCAATGCCCCGTCATTGGCTGGCCTGGCAGCTTTGTTTTTTCGAATCGAGCACCCAAGCAATCCCTTGCTCAATGAGCTTGTTGGTATTGGGTTCGGTATAGCTCTCAGGCTTGTGGCCAATCGCCGTATAAAACGAGCGGCCCTTGCCGATGCATTGCGTCCAGGCAATCGGATGATCGCCCATGCGCAGATCTAATTTTCCGCTCATCGGATTGTAAGTGCTTTCGTCCAGAGTTACTAAAACGTGCGCGCCCGTTTTTCGCGGATCGGTTTTAAACGAATACCATTCGTCCTGCATCGTCCATTCGGCCTGAACATTCCGAACGATCGGGCTCTTCGGGTCGTCCACATGCAACTTTGCGTTTTGAAATTGCGGATTCATCGGATGGCTCAGGAACCGCGCTCCAATCAGCGTGTCTGCATACCAATCCCAATCCACATAAGGGTCGCCACCTGAACCATGAACCGCAGCAAAGCCGCCGCCCTTTTCGATATAGGACTTAAACGCTTCCCGCTGCCCAACGGTCAGCACGTCACCGCTCACGTTATTCCAGATCACCGCATCAAAGCGCTTCAAATCTTTCGCGTTGAACACGGCCGCGTTGTCAATCAATTGGAGATTCCAACGCCGCCGCTCCGCCATACCTTTCAACGCCGCGATCGCACCATCTACCGAAGGAACATCCTTAAATCCGTTGCTCTTAGAAAACACCAGGATCGCGGGATGTGCTATCTCTTTCGGCAACTCCGGCGGCGTCTGGTCATAACGTGCACAGCGCGCCACCGCTGCTTCATGCGAGACCGGAACAGCAGCCAAATCTTTGTCCAATTTGTCGAGCGTCTCTTTCGGAATCGGCATGAACTCGCTCGCCATCACCTTAATGGTTAGAACATCCGCCAACGTCGGCGGGGTCGCACCAACCAGAATGGGAGGCATCTTCGAAAGAAAGCCCGGCAAATCCTGATCTACAACCGCCTTGGTCGCCGGATTGATCAGCAAATCCAACAGTGGTGTTCCCACGGAATAAGCTCGAAAGGCGGCAGGACAATTGGTACTTATGTCTGCGGCAACACAAACCGTCGCAAAGATGGAAAAGGACAGCGCCAATGATCGAATCATCATGCTTCTGTCACGTACACTATCAAACTTGATTCCTGTTTTACGGGACCACCTGCAGTTCGAGGCCAGTGTCACGATAGCAAATTTGACAAAATTCAGCCAACGGCAACTACAAAGCGGGTCCGGGAGCTGTTTCTGGAGAGTCGCGGCTCGGGTAGGTACTTACTACGCACGTCGCTGGGGAGTTTTGGTAAAGTGTTCAACACGACGCAATGGCATGAAGTTCGTCCTAGCTTTATTTGCGGCGTCTTGCGTAATGGCGCAGACGCCATACTCCACATCCATCGGACCTGCGACAGTCCCCGAAGAGATCGCCATCAACCGGGGATCCGTGGCGCTCTGGCAGAGCCTCAAGAAATTGCATACCCGTGCCAGTCTAGTCATGGTAACGGCGCATCCTGACGATGAAGACGGCGGAGTACTCACTTACGAGTCGCGTGGACTCGGCGCACGGGTTACTCTTCTAACTTTGAATCGCGGCGAAGGCGGTGCTAATGTCATGTCGCCGGATTATTTCGACGCGCTGGGCTTGGTTCGCAGCGAAGAATTACTGGCAGCCGACCGCTATTACGGCGTCGACCAATACTGGACCCGAGTGGTCGATTACGGCTTTTCGAAAACGAAAGCGGAATCGATCAAGATGTGGACACACGATCGTGTTTTATACGACGTGGTGCGGATTGTCCGCATGGTTCGGCCATTGGTAATTACGTCTGTCTTTGTGGGCGGCCCGAGTGATGGCCACGGTAATCACCAGACGGCCGGGGCGATGGCGCAGGAAGTCTTCCAGGCGGCCGGCGATCCGAACGTTTTTCCCGATCAGATTCGCGCTGGGCTGCGGCCCTGGACGCCTCTCAAAGACTATGCGCGCGTCCCCTTTAGCCGCCGCGAGGGCGGGTCGAATCTCACAGTGAACGTGCAGATTCCCGAAGGCACTTATGATCCGGCGCTGGGCATGTCTTATGTACAGATTGCGCGGGATGGCCTGGGCTATCAAAAGTCGCAGAATGGCGGAGGCTTCATTCCCAAAGCGGGCCAAGCGCTCAGCGGCTACCATCGCTTTGCTTCGGTGACTCCTGCTCTCGATAAGGAAGAATCGTTCTTTGACGGCATTGACACGTCGCTCTTAGGTATCGCCACTCTCGCGACGGGCGGCGATGCTGGTTTTTTGAAAGATGGATTAGTGCGCATCAATTCAGCTGTTGAGGATGCCATAGCAAAGTTCGCCGCCAGTCAGCCTGAGCGGACCGCGCCGGCACTGGCCGCTGGTCTCAAAGAAACCACCGCCCTTATTGAACAAGTTGCCAAAAGCGTTCTACCCGCCAATGCCAGGTACAACATTCACCATGAACTGGAGATCAAACGAGTCCAATTCAACAATGCGCTGGCGGAAGCGCTCGGTCTCTCGATTGCCGCGACGGTGGCACCGGAGACGGAGCCCAGTCCTCTGATAGCGCTGTTTATTGGAGATCCCGAAACATTCCGGATGGCCATTCCCGGGCAGACTTTCGGAGTGAAGGTCCATGTGGTGAATCAGAGTCCAGCGGACGTTGCGCTTGTGAAGGCGAGCGTTGAAGCCGCTCAAAAGAAGCAGTCGTGGAGAATCAGCGCAGCATCCACCGAATTGCCGGCAGCGCTTGCCGGCGATAATCCTGTTGATGTGCGCTTCACGGTGACGGTGCCAGACGACGCGGCTTTTACCAGGCCGTACTTTTCCCGTCCAGACATCGAGCAGTCTTATTACAACATTCACGATGACGAATCGTTGAACCGTCCCTTTGCGCCCTACCCTCTGGCGGGCTGGGCGGAATTCAGCTATAACGGCGTGCCTATCCGCATTGGGCAAACTGTTCAGACCATCAAACGAGTTACGGGTGAAGGTTCTGTTTTCGAGCCTCTGGCGATAGGTCCGGCGATCGGCGTCTCGATATCTCCAAGGGCCGGCATTGTTCCGCTCGATTCGAGATCGTTCAATGTTACGACGGTCATCCACAGCAATGTTAAAGGGCCGGCGGAGGGGAAGGTTCAATTGGCGTTGCCGGAAGGATGGAAATCCCAACCGTCCTCGGCAAAGTTTGCGACAACGGAGGATGGCCAGGATCAATCGGTGACTTTCCTGGTAACTCCCGCGAACTTGGCGCAGAAGCCCTATGAGATTACGGCAATCTGCGAGTATGAAGGGCGCCGTTATACAGAGGGCTACGAAGTTGCAGGCTATCCGACCCTGCGACCTTATTTCTTGTATAAACCGGCAACTTACCGGCTCAGCGGCGTTGACGTTAAAGTGGCTCCCAATCTCAATGTGGGATACGTGATGGGCAGCGGAGACGATGTCCCGTTATCGTTGGAGGACTTGGGTGTTCGAGTGACTTCGCTCTCGCCCTCCGATGTTGCGACTGGCAACTTGAGTCAGTTTGATGTGATCTTGTTTGGTGTGCGGGCCTATGCGGCTCGCGAAGACCTCCGCACCTACAACGGCCGCATCCTTGAGTATGTGCACAACGGAGGCGTACTCATCGTGCAATACAACACGCCTGAGTTCGACCACAACTACGGTCCCTATCCTTATGTCATGGGAGGAGATCCTGAGGAAGTGACTGATGAGGCCTCGAAGATGAACATCCTGGAGCCGTCAAATCCCATCTTCAATTGGCCCAACAAAATCTCCGACGCCGATTTCGGAGGTTGGGTGGAAGAACGCGGCTCGAAATGGTTGAAATCCTGGGATCCGCAATACCACGCGTTGCTTGAGACTCATGACGAGGGTCAGGAACCGCAGAAAGGCGGCTTGTTATATGCCAAGTATGGGAAGGGCGTTTATATCTATAACGCCTATGCCTTTTATCGCGAATTGCCCGAAGGGGTGCCAGGCGCGTACAGAATTTTTGCAAACATGATTAGTTTGGCTAAGAACTCAGATCGGTAGTATGGAATTCTCTCCCAAAAGGAAATCAGGGTCCCTCGGATAAATACTACCGCTTCACCGGCCGCATCGATTCCTCGATCGCTGCGGCATCGTAGGGCAACGGCGCCAAAACTTCATATCCGTCTGTGGTGACCAGGGTCACGTCCTCAATATTGAACCACTGGCCTGGCCCCGCACCGGTCGATGGCTCGAAGGCGACGATCATGC
>PMSX01000019.1 GCA_003167495.1 Bryobacterales bacterium
CCGTCACCTCTTGCCCACACCCAAAGTCCCCGCCGTCATCTCTGCGACGCCCGACTTGTCCGGTCTCCTTACTTCTCTTCACCTCGCCCAGCACGTACTGGAAATGTTCCGCCGCACTCTCCCCGCCGGCACGCATCGTCGTCTGCTGGATCGACTTGCCAACCGCCTAACCAAAATCGTATCCGAAGCCCGAGCGCTCAATCGCTCCTAGCGGTTTCGGCAGAGATTGGCCGGTTAAGGGTCCGTTATGCAACGTGGCGGAAAAGTGAGAAATGTGCTGAGGCTTCCTGCGCTGCACTAGTGGCCAAAGGGCGTGACGACGGTCCCTGGATACTCCGAAGGGTCGTTTAAAAGGCCTCCGGCATCATGCATTAAGTATTTGTCGAGAAAAGAGCGCGTGAACGCTTGGGTTGCACGCAGGTTGTAGAGCGCCTCTCCGGTTTCCGTCTTTTTGCCGTTCGCAAACAGAAGAGGGACGTCGCTGAAACTTCCGTGATTGAGGCCTGCGGATTTCAACACAATATCGTAACTACCGATAGGGCAGGCATTGAGTTGAGCTTCCTTCTTCTTCATATATTCGGCCTCCTGCGCAGCATTAAAGCCTCTCCGTTGGCCGGAGTGATCAATTTCGAGGAGGAGAACAGGCTGGGTAAATCCTTTGCCATATTCGGGAAATGCAGCGACGGGGGGTAGCGCTCCGTCGAGGCTTACACAGGCTTTGAAACGCTGATCCATCTGACATGCAAGCGTTGCGAATGCTCCTCCAGCAGAGTGGCCCATTGCCGCTACCCGGTTAACGTCAATTCTTCCGCCGAGTGCGAATTCATGCGCCTTTTGGCCATTCATCTCTATCAGCTTGCTCAGCACGAACACAATGTCACGAGCGCCCTCGGTGATGGCAAGTCCGGCGGAAGCTTGCATTCGTTGAAATCGTTGCTCAGGTGAGAGGCCGACGGGGTCGGCTTCTTGATGGAACGGGACAACTCTGCCATTCGGAAATACGACCCCCATTGCCGTGTACGTGTGTTCGATCGATGCAACGACATACCCATGGCTGACGAGGTCCTCAATCAATGACGTGTATGTAAAACCCATGCCTCCCAGGCCATGCGAAAGGAGCACAACAGGAAAATGTTCGGGAGACTTGGCGACCGGCGCATTTTCGACCGCATGAGAAACGAAGTCTCCTGAAACAATCAGTCGCCAACTGGGTCCAAACTCATCCCCGACGCGACGCTGAACCTCGGGGTTCGCATCCATCTGCTTTGCACCGGGGAGGTACGGCCCTGTTCTTCCTGTGTATGCTCGCGGTGCGGGGTACCAGAGATACACCATCAAATCGCGGTGTGCGTCAGCATTAGCAGAATAGGTGTCGGGGCGAGAGGGATCGATCCATTCGTAGCCAATTCGACCAATCCCAAATGGCCCCGAGGGCATAGGTAGCGTAGGTGCTGCCGCATTCAGTGCGCCACTGTGAGGGTCGCTCGGAACGGGAATCTCCTTGTCCTGCTGGCCATAAACATTCTTCAGCGTTCCAACGAGAAGAAGGACGATCATCAAATTGCAACGTGTCACGGATGGGCTCTCAAAAAAGGACGCACGTGCGTAAACTATATCTTAGGCTTATGGGATGATCGATGAACTGTTCGACAAAGGGTCCCGTAATTTAGACCATCCTTCGTCTCCCCGTAAAATAGTTAATTAAATTCCGTGCGCGTGTCGATTCGGCCACACGCCGTTCGACGTATGAGCAGAGAGCTAGAACGAAAGCGAGCAAAAGCGATCCAACTGCGCTCTCAATCTGAAAACAAGCCACCCAACCGTGGCTCACCCAAAGGAGATTTCGCAATGCGATTCATGGTCATCGTCAAAGCAACCCCAGAGACAGAAAAAGAAGGCGCCCTCCCCGACCCACAGCTCGTGGCTGAGATGGGCAAGTACAACGAAGAGCTCATGAAGGCTGGCGTCCTGCTCGCCCTCGATGGCCTCCATCCCAGCTCCAAAGGCGCACGCGTCAAATTCTCCGGCAAATCTCGTACCGTCGTCGACGGCCCGTTCACTGAGGCCAAGGAACTCATCGCCGGCTTCTCGATCTTGCAGGTCAAGTCCCTCGAAGAGGCCATCGAGTGGGTCAAGCGTGGACCCAACTGCAGCGCCGACGACTACGAAGTCGAAATCCGCCAGGTCTTTGAGATGGAAGACTTCGCACCCATCCTGTCCGAAGAGCAGATCCAGCACAAAGTAGAGCTCCGAGCTGAGCTGCCAAATCAGACCGCCAACAAATAGCCGAACTTGCATCAATGATCGAAAGCTGGTGTGATCGGTAGCAGTGTCCGCTACCGATCCAAATCACACCACCCATCACGTCACACACCAAGCCTTGCATCGCACCATCGAAGCCGTCTGGCGCATCGAGTCCGCGCGCGTCATCGCCGGACTCACGCGCCTGACCCGTGACGTCGGCCTCGCCGAAGACCTCGCGCAAGAGGCACTTGTCGCCGCACTCGAACAATGGCCGCAATCTGGCGTCCCAGACAATCCGGCGGCATGGCTCACCGCAACCGCCAAACGCCGCGCCATCGATCTCTTCCGCCGCAACGCGGTCGCCGAGCGCAAACACGAAGAGCTCGCGCGCGAACTCGAAGCCCTTGAACAAACCGTGCCTGACCTCAAGTCCACACTCGACGACACCATCGGAGACGACCTCCTCCGCCTCGTCTTCATCTCCTGTCACCCCATCCTCCCCACCGAGTCCCGCGCAGCCCTCACCCTCCGTCTCCTGGGCGGCCTCACCACCGACGAGATCGCCCGCGCCTTTCTCACCCCCGAATCCACCATCGCCCAGCGCATCGT
>PMSX01000385.1 GCA_003167495.1 Bryobacterales bacterium
GCGGCCGCCGTGGATATAGTAAACGCAAGGCAAAGTCTCGTCGTTATCCGGCCTGATGTACTGGATATTGATGGTGTTTCCATCGGGCGAGGAGGTGAGGGTCTCAGTGCGCACGCTCAAGCCGGCCGACGGGGCGGCTTCCTCGCTGTCCATCGAGTCGAAAAAGGCCGCTTGGCGGGCCAGCGCGGCCAGCGCGGCTGGAGAGTTTTCCTGTGCAAGCAATTCTTCGCGGCTCGAAACGTTCGGCTTTTCTACTGGCGCCGGCATGGCGGCGAAGAATTTCTTGATGCGGGGATCAAGACGGCGATCAGTTTCAGTCTTCGAAGGCGTGCTGGCTTTCGCCGGTGCGGTTGTCTTGGCGGCGCTCTCGCCGGAAAGCTGCGGCGCATTCAGCGTAGATTGGTTAGACATCTCGATTCCTTTCTGATTAATCTACGATTTGGCCGCGAGACCAAACGTGTCATCGAGCCAGTCAAAAATGCGAGCGTTCGCAAGACGATCAGCGCCGCACTGGCAGTGCGCGCCGGCACCCTCTGCGGTTGTGAAACGGATCATGGTCTTCGGACAGGTGAGGTGCTCAAAAAGCACGTCTGGCTGGCCTTTCAGGTACATATCTTCTTCGGCATCGAGGACAAGTGTAGGACAGGAGATCTGCTCCGCGATGCCGCCGGCAAGGGTAAACTTGAGAATTTTTGCAACGGTAGCGTGAGGCGTGGGCTCACCCATTACGAACCCGGCCTGATCTACAGCCCATTTTGCGGCGGGAGACTTATTGCTAGCCTCCACAATCTTGCGGTCGAGTTCGGGAGCGTCTTTCTGTTGGACGGCAGCGATGTAACTTTCCCGTTGATCGGAGGGAATGGCCGCTAGCTGGGTGACGCCGAAATCGTAGATTCCGTCGTTGGCTACAAGGGCCGAGATACGCTTCTCAAAAGCTGCGGCACGTGGTGCGAGATAGCCGCCAAAACTGACGCCCATAAGGGCGATCTTTTCCGGATCAACTCCAGGCAGAGTGAGCGCGAAGTCAACCACTGGAGTGACGACCTTCTCCCAATCCGGACGAAAAGGCAGGCGCTCGCGATGGATCGGCCCGTACTGGCCTGGGCCATCGAAGGCCAGGACATTCCAGCCACGCTCGACACCAGCCCGTGCGCCTTCNNCCGGGTAGAGTCGTGTTCTCATAAGGAATCTCCACCGGAAGAATAGGCGGGTCAAAGAGGCTGGCGCTGAGTTTATAGGCGCGGATTGACTTCTTGTAAGCGCTATAAATTCGCGGGTCTTCGTGGTTGCCGTGCAGGAAGAATTCGGAGGTGCGGAAGTAATTTGCTGCGCGCAGGTAGCCGTCGCGTGCGCTTACGCGATGACCGGCTGCGAGTTGCGCGTCAGCTTCAGCGGAAATCCGTTCGGCTGTGGCATTCCACTCGTTATACCAGCCTTCGTCGTCGCCCGATCTTATGCGATTGAGGCTGGCCATGACTTCGCCGAACTCGCTGGAGCCGTAGCTGGCGGCGCCGAAGGCACGTTTGGCCTCGAACCAGTACTCTACGTTGTCGGGGAAGAAAGGATATTTCTCTGGTGCGGAGGCACTTGCGGTAGCTGTGCCCCCTGCTGACAGTGCGGTTGCGGTTTGTGACATTGGACTGTTTCCTCTTGTTGAATGTTTTGAAGTGAATGACGGTTCTGGAAGCGAAAAATGGACTTTGTATTAAAGCGCCGGATCGACTAGCGCACCGTAGATGATGGCGCGCGATATTCCGCACACATTCGGCACCGGATAAGGACGCCCAGTCATTGGGTTGCCCCCGTCTTGCTGCTGTAGCATTCCAACGACGACGATGTCATAAGTGGGATCGACCCAGAACCACGTTCCGTGTACGCCGCCCCAGTAGAAAGTGCCCGCGCCGTTCGCGCCGCCGTTGAAATTTGCGTGCGACGGATCGAGCACGATGCCAACGTTCATGCCATAGCCAATCCCCTCGAACGGCTGAAGAAAGTGCAGGGGCACGCCTGCGGGGAGCAGGTTGCTCGTCATCAGCTTGACCGAATTTGGCGACAGTATCCGGACGCCGTCGAGCGTGCCGCGATTGGCCAGCATCTGCGCGAAACGGATGTAGTCTTGTGTCGTTGAGTAAAGCCCCGCGATCGACAGCAGGTATTTCGGCTTCACCCCTGGGGGAGTTCCGGCTACGGTTGGAAATGGCGACTGGTCTGGCGCGAGGATGAGCTTGAGGTTCTGGTCCAGGGCATAGCGCGGTGCGATGCGGTGGCGTTGATCAGGTGCTACGTCAAAGCCGGTATCTTTCATGCCCAGCGGTGCGAAGATGAGCCGTTCGAGCAAGGTGTCGAGTTGTTCGCCGGAGATGCGCCGGAGAATTGCGCCCTGCACTTCCTGTTGAAGGCCGTAACGGAACTCGGTGCCGGGCTGCGATTCCAGAGGCAGTTTGGCGAGTTTGGGAATGATGTCATCGTTCGTGCCGCTCCAAAGATCGGCCTTGGCGTACATCTCGTCCGCCTTCAGATTGGTGCTGCCGAACGCGGGACCGAAGGCGAAGCCTGCCGAAGACGCCATGAGATGGCGCATGGTCATGGGGCGATCGAGCGGCACGAGCGCGCCATCCTTCAACACCTTCAGATCTGCGAATTCGGGGATGAACTTCGTGACGGGATCGTCGAGCTCCCATTTGCCCTCTTCATAGAGGAGCAACATTGCGACGGCGATGATCGGTTTGGTCATCGAGGCGATGCGGTAGATGGCGT
>PMSX01000395.1 GCA_003167495.1 Bryobacterales bacterium
GGCGCACTCTTATAATGCGTTGTGCCTCTCAGCGAGGAAATCGCCAAATTATCCGTGAAAGTATTTCGTAAGTTTGGCAAGGGCGTGCACGAGGCCGGACTCAACTTCGGCGACTGCATGAGTTACGCGACAGCGGACTACTTGCATGCGCCATTGCTGTTCAAAGGCTCCGATTTCGAAAAGACGCCGGTCCGAAAGGCCCTTTGATTGCGACATGCGCATCGGCTTGCTGTCAGATACGCACGGGTTTCTGGATCCGGCGATCTTTAACTATTTTGCGGAGTGCGATGAAGTTTGGCATGCGGGAGATTTCGGGCCGTTCGCAATCCTGGAAGAGTTGGAGAGATTCAAGCCATTGCGTGGAGTTTGGGGCAATATCGATGGTGACAAAGTGCGGGCAGTGGTGCCGTGCGATTTGCAATGGGAGTGTGAAGGGCTGCGAGTCTATATGACTCATATTGGCAACGACCGCTCGGTTCGGGAGGAGATTGCCAGATATCGACCGGGGTTGTTCATTTGCGGGCATTCGCACATTTTAAAAGTGACGCGCGATCCGGAACGAAACTCGATTCATATGAATCCCGGTGCAGCGGGGCATCATGGATGGCATAAGGAGCGGACGATCTTACGATTCACCGTGACTAATCGAAAAGTGAGTCAGTTGGAGGCGATTCAGTTGGGTCCGCGTGGCAGCGCCAAGGCTACGTAAGCATCGAAGGAGCAGAAGACGACGTACTCTGCACCTCCCACTTCATAGACAGCGGGGATTCCTGATATGGGAGAACTGAGTTGCATCTCCCATAGGATTTTGCCGGTTTGTTCGTCGAGGGCACGGATGGTTTTATCGGAGGTGCCGGTGAAAATCAAACCTCCGGCGGTGACAACGGGTCCGCCCCTGCTGCGATGCGCGTTACCCAGACCTGCTTGCCATTTGATGCCGCCGGTATTGAGATCGTAGGCGGTTAGGGAGGTCCAAGGTGGTGCAATGGGAGCTACGCCGGCGCTGGTGGACATGAAGCCGAAGCCACTCTCATAACGGTCGGGGCCGACCTTTGGGGCAGGAACGAGTTTCAAGATACACGGCAGATCCTTTGACATTACATAAAGTGTTCCGTTGGTCGGATCGACGGCCGCGCCGCCCCAGTTGGCGCCGCCGTTGTTGCCTGGCATTTGGACGGTGCCGCGCAGACTGGGCGGCGTGAAGAGGCCTTCATTGCGGGCGCTTTGGATTTGGTCTTTGATGCGCGCGCGTTCCGCAGGGTCGGTAATGAAGGCGCCCACGTCATCGGCGGTGAATGTCTGGCGGGCGAACGGTGGAGGCTTCACTGGAAAGGGTTGGGTGGGCCAAGCATGTTCGTTGGGCATGTCGGATTTGGGTACAGGCCGTTCTTCAATCGGCCAAAGCGGCTCACCGTTGTCGCGCCGAAAGACCCATATAAAACCTTGCTTACTGACTTGGGCCACGATATCGACGGACTTGCCGTCGTGTTCGACTGTGAGGAGCTTAGGAGCCGTGGCGTCGTCATAATCCCAGATATCGTGATGAACCATTTGAAAATGCCAGAGCCGTTTGCCGGTGTGGGCGTCGAGAGCGAGAAGACAATCGCCAAAGAGATTCGCCCCTGGGCGGTCTGCGCCATAGAAGTTGTACTTGGGGCTGGCGGTGGGGATGAAAACGATACCGTTCTTTTCATCGAGAGTCAATTCGCTCCAGGCGTTGGCGCCGCCGACGGATTTCCAGGCGTCTTTGGGCCAGGTATCGTACCCGAATTCGCCTTCATGCGGAATAGTGTGAAAGACCCAACGGACTGCACCAGAGCGGACGTCGAAAGCGCGAATGTCGCCGGGCGCGGAACCCCAGCCTTGATTCGTGGCGGAACCGAGAATGAGCAGATCTTCGAAAACGCGGCCTGGAGTCATGGATTGGACGAGAGAGAGGGCATGTGGGTCTCGGCCCAAACCTTCTTTCAAATCGACGCGGCCAGCTTTGCCGAATGACTCGATGGCTTTGCCCGTGCGCGCGTCGATGGCTTGCAGCATATGGTTGGCCGCGAAGAGCAGGCGGCGGTCCGAACGGTCTTTACTTTCCCAATAATTGATGCCCCGGTTCGTGATGATGTCGGTTTTCGGATCGGCGGCGTGACGCCAGATTTCTTTGCCAGTGGCGGCGTCGAGAGCAACAATGGCGTTGTTGTGGGCTAGGACGTACATGACGCCGTCGACGACGATTGGACTGAACGGGTGGTGATTGGAATCTTCTATGCCATACGTCCAGGCGACTTTAAGATGAGTGACGTTACCGCGCTCGATTTGCTTCAGGCCGGAATACTGGGCGGCGTCAGGTGAGCCGGCGTAGTCGGCCCAAGTGAGATGGGATTGGGCAGACAAATGCAAGCCCGCGCAAAACGCGAGAATAAAGAGAGCCGTTTTCATATTGCTAGTTTTTCACAAGCATGGCATTTTGACGATCGGCGCCGTGGCAAGTGTCGAAGAATGCCATCACCTTCTGAAATTGATCGGGCGGGAGAGGGGCGGCTCCGGTGCGGAGTTCTTCGGTTACGATTAGCAGGCCTTGGTTTTGTACGTTCCCTTGACCACCCAAAACGGAAACAGCCGGTATGAGGTTGTTAATTCGAAGTTCCCCCTCTGAGTCATGAATCCGTGGCAAACGTTCGGTCTCTTGCGTTTGTTCTCGAACTGGACTTGGGCAAATAAAAAAACTTATTCCAACTGCAGTAATTTGAGGTTATACTCAAATGCGCCGCGACATAACGCTGGAAGAGAAAGAGCCGACTAATGGCAAAGAAGAAATCCGTCCAACCTCCGAAGAAACAACCGACACAATCTAGTAAACCCCAGAATGGTGGTGGAACCACCCTTGCCGGGCAGCCGGTTTTTGCGCAGCCTCTACCTTCGAAAGACCCCAGCGGATTCAAAGATCCCGTTACGGACAAGAGTGAAACAGGACTGGAGAACCTTGAACCTGTTCCCTCACCTGCAGGTGGTGCCGCCGAACCCGTATTGACTCTCCAACAAGTGTGGGGCAGCACTGGAGCGGCCAAAGTTGCGGCGATCCAGAAGGCGGGACAGATCGTTTTCCATTCCGTGGGCGATACCGGCAGCGTCATTGGTCCAATTAGCCAATCGCTGGTGGCCGACAAGATGGTAAGCGACTTCGATGAGCCGAGTGCCTCCGACGTGCCCTCATTTTTCTTTCACCTCGGAGATGTGGTTTATTACTTCGGCGAATCGACTTACTATTACGACCAGTTTTACGAACCCTATCGGAATTACCCCGCGCCGATTGTCGCCATTCCCGGCAATCATGATGGTGTGGTTTACACCAGCGATCCCGAGCCAACGCTGTCGGCCTTCCTGCGGAACTTCTGCGCCACTGGTTTCGGGGTGTCACCCGATGCCGGCGGATTATTGCGCACCACGATGATTCAACCTGGCGTCTACTTTACTTTGGACGCGCCCTTCGTCCGAATCTTAGGCCTCTATAGCAATGTGCTGGAAGACCCAGGTGTCATCTCCGGAGAAAATGGCTCGAATAAGGTTCTTGACAGTCGGCAGCTCACGTTTCTCGCCACTGCGCTTGCTCGCGTGAAAAGCGACAATTTCACGGGCGCCGTGATCATTGCCATGCATCATCCACCGTTTACCGGCGGAAGCGAACACGGCGGTAGCCCGCTGATGTTGAAGGATATCGACAACGCCTGTAAGAAGGCCGGCGTCTGGCCGCATGCGGTGCTGTCCGGCCACGCCCACAACTATCAGCGTTTCACGCGCACCATCAATAACTTCCAGATTCCATACATCGTCGCGGGCTGTGGCGGCCACTCACCGCTTTCGAAGATGAAGAAAACCTATCGAACGCCCTTCACAATCGATAAGACCCTCACACTCGAAAGCTATGACGATACCGATTACGGGTATCTCCGCATTGTGGTAAATGCGCAGACGCTGCGGATTGAATTTCATCCACAGGGCGATGGTTCACTTACCAAGACTCCCGATGACGATGTGACGATCACCCTTAGCTCTCATACCATAAGCTAGGCGTTCACGGCTTTAGTCTTTGCAACCTCGGCGTTGGGCATCAGACTCGTTATGATCAGCGCCGTCACGACTACGACGACGCATCCGATAACGTTGTACCAAAGAAAAGAAATTGAGCTAAACCGCGCCGCCCAGAATATCGCGGCTTCTCCCGCCAGCACTCCCCAAAACGCCGCAGTTCCCGCCACTCGTTTGAAGAAAAACGCCAGCACAAACACACCCAACATGCCGCCGTAGAACAACGAACCTACGATATTCACCCGCTCGATCAAGGCTCCGAAGCCTCTGGCTCCAAACGTGGCAAATGCCACCGCAAATGCTCCCCAAAAGACAGTAAGGAAGCGCGACGCAATCAAATAATGCTTGTCGTCTCGATTTGGCGCAATGTAACGCCCATAGATATCCACAACGGACACAGTTGCAAGCGAGTTGATCTCACCCGACGTGGAACCCATCGACGCCGAAAAAATAACTCCAATCAAAAGCCCCACCAAACCCACCGGCAGAAATTTCTTCACGAACGAAAGGAAAATGTAGTTCGTATCGTCGAAGCGCTCGCCGCCGTGCAATCTTGCCACAATGCCGAGACCCTGCTGCCGCTGTGTATCGAAATCCTTCTGGGCCTTTCGGAACAGGGCGACCGCCTGCGGCGTCTGCTGCTTCGTTAATTCGTAAGCCGCCGAACGCCGCGCTTCAAATGCCCGTTCATAGCCAGTCTTTGCACTTGGCCAATCTTGCGTTTGCGCCGCGCGCGCGGCTTCCACCGGATGAAAAATCATCGGCTCCCGCACGAAGAGCGACAAGACAAACACCATTGCCCCAATGAACAGAATGAATAGCTGCATGGGGATTTTCACGCTCGCATTGAAAATCAAACTCAACCGGCTTTGCGCAATCGACTTCCCGGTCAGATATCGCTGCACCTGGCTCTGATCGCAGCCGAAATAGGCCAGCGCCAGAAACGCGCCGCCAATCAACCCGCTCCACACGTTATACCGGCTGCTTGGATCGAAGTGCAGATCAACGATGTTCAACCGCCCGGCGGCTCCCGCCAGATGCAGCGCGTCGAAAAACGAAACCTGCTCAGGCAGCGCCCTCAGCGCCACAACCAGACTCACCACCAGCGCGACAAAAATCATGCTCATCTGCTGCACGTCTGCCCAAGTTAACGCTTTTATGCCGCCTGTTGTTACGTAGAGCACTACCAGTGCGCCGATCACCACCGTAATCCACCGGTCTGACCACCCCATCACGGCCGACAACGCCACCGCCGGCGCATATAAGCCGATTCCCGCCGCTAGCCCGCGCTGGATCAAGAAAATTCCACTCGTGAGCGCGCGTGTTTTCGAATCAAACCGGTATTCCAGATATTCATACGCCGTGTACACTTTCGCGCGATGAAAAATCGGTACTGCCGTCGCCGATAAAATCACCATCGCGACCGGCAACCCAAAATAGAACTGCGCGAAACGCATGCCATCCACATACCCTTGCCCAGTCGTGGAAATGAAGGTAATGGCGCTCGCCTGCGTTGCTAAGATCGAGAGGCCCATCGCGTACCAGGGCATCGATTTACCTGCCAGCAGATACTGGCTCACGGTGTTGCTGCCGCGCCCGCGATATAGGCCGTAGCTGACCAGCGACACCAACCACAACAGGAACACCAACCAGTCGAGCAGTCTCATTGCGCTCGCCAGGTTTTCAGAAATGCGATTTTTTCAGCATCCAGCGCGCCGTCATTCTCTTGCGGTATTCGGGCCGCTCGCCCAACATGTACTTCCGGGAATTGCGGGTCTGTCATAAGCTCCGCGACCTCCGCGTCCGAAAGGCCGCCGCCGACCAAAATTTGGATTTCCGGCGCGGCCGCCTTACACCAATCGCTGAGCCGCCGCTTGCGTTCGCCCCAAGTCCCTGCGCCGCCGCCAGTCAGAATCCGGTCAATCTGGCTATAACGCTTCAACACCCTCAGTCCTTCGAACGGATCGGACAAATGTTCAAACGCGCGGTGAAACGTAACTTTACACGCCGGCACCGCTGTTAACACTGCCTCCAGAGACCTGAGATCCACGCCTCCCTCGTCTGTCACCCAGCCCATGACCAACCCGTCAATCGGTAACTCTTGGAGTTTCGCCGCCGCCGTCTGCAACACTTTCAGTTCGTCCATATTCGCGAGCGACATTGAAGCGTTTTCCCGCAGCATTACACGAACAGGTATCGAAACCGCCTGACTCACGGCCTGCGCAGTTTGCCATTGCGGAGTCAAGCCACCTGTATCGAGCGCCCGCACGAGCTCAAGCCGGTCGGCCCCGCCTGCCGCCGCAATCACGGCCTCCTCTGGGGACATCACAATCACTTCTAACTTATGCATGTCCAAATGCCAGGGTGAACCAATACAGCGCCAAAATCAACGCGGCCAGATAAAACAGCACCGCTATGTAAACATTCCTCCACCTTCCCAGAAAAGGGGGCGGTTCATCAAGGACGGGGCGGGTTTCCAGATCTGGCATGCAGGTGTTCGGGCGAACCTAAGGATATCGTAGACTTGACGGGAAGTCGCAAGTTCCGCCGATCGTGATATCGGCATTCGCTAAACTACAAAAGACTGTGGCCCGCCAACCGATCAACGTTTTGATAGTAGAGGATGAAGAGTCGCAGCGCAAACCTCTGGCGGCGATGATAGACGCGTGGGGATACCACGCCGAAACCGCCGCGGACGGACAGGAAGCGCTCGAAAAGCTCTCCGGTTTTTCAGCTCATGTGATCGTCACCGACCTCATGATGCCCCGCATGGACGGCTTCGAACTCATGAAGCGGCTGGCAGCGGAAGGCAACATGCCTCCAGCCATCGTACTGACGGCGTTCGGCAACATCGAAACGGCTATTGAAACCACCCACGATCTTGGTGCGTTCTGGTTTCTCGAAAAGCCTATCCAGCCCGCCGCGCTACGCTTCCTCATCGAACGCGCCGCTTCACAGAGCCAGCTCACCGAAGAGACCGAACGCTTACAGCGCCAGTTGCAATATCAGGGCGTGCTGGCCGACATGGTTGGGACTTCCCCTCAAATGCAAGGCGTCTTCTCAGTTATCCGCCAAGTAGCGCCGAGTAAGGCAGCGGTCCTCATTGTCGGGGAAAGCGGCACCGGAAAAGAACTTGTCGCGCGAGCGGTTCATCAACTGAGTCCCCGCCGCGGCGGTCCCTTTGTGGCCATCAACTGCGCAGCCATGCCCGAAACGCTCATGGAGAGCGAACTTTTCGGCCATGAAAAAGGTGCTTTCACGGGCGCGCTCGAACGCCGCGCCGGTTGTTTCGAATTAGCGCAACACGGCACTCTGCTTCTCGACGAACTGGCGGAAATGCCTTCCGGAACACAGGCTAAGCTGCTACGTGTTCTGGAAGATTCCCGTGTTCGCCGTCTCGGCGGAAAAAACGAAATCTCGGTAGACGTCCGCGTCATCGCCGCCACCAACCGCAATCTTGATGAAGCTCTCAAAAAAGGCGATCTCCGCGAAGACCTTTTCTACCGGCTCAACGTTTTCCAGATCTCTCTGCCCCCCTTGCGCCAGCGCCTTGCCGATCTTCCGGTGCTTTGCGAAGCTCTGATCACGTCCCTGAATCGCAAACATCTTTGCAATGTCACTAATATCAGTGACGAGGTCATGGAGGCCTTCAAGAAGTATTCCTGGCCGGGCAACGTTCGTGAACTCCGCAACGTTCTCGAGCGTGCCGTCATCATGGCGGGCGATAACACCGTGCAAATGACGCATCTACCGTACGATTTTGGGGTCTCGGTCGGCTCCCGCCACGTCGGCCAGATCTACGAGCCCGAGAGCGTTCGCCTTCCTGTTGGCACCACCGTCGCCGAGGCGGAGAAGGCTCTCATTCAGGTTACCTTGACGCACACCAAGAACAACAAAACGCGCGCCGCCGAAATCCTTGGTATCAGTCTGAAGACGCTTTTCAATAAGCTCAAAGAATACGGCGCTGCAGACGCGGCCGACGCTACCGGGACCGCCAGTTAGGGTGTCTCTCGATAAACCAAATTGTACAGTTTGGAAGAGGGTGACCTGGCCGATGGTTACCGTCTACAGGCTGTTAATGCTTTTCTTTCATAGCGTTACGCTATATAACAGAGATGTAATAAAAATTGCTTGACTATATAACATGCGCGTGATGCCACTTCCTCAGTGGCGAGTTTTCTATTTCGTGGATGATCATGGGCGAAACGTAATTCGCCAATGGCTGAACGATCTAGAGGCGTCGGATGCGGATCGGTATGCATTTCAGGCATTGGTAGACATCTGCGAATACAGCGGAGTGGATGCCTTGTCGAACTGCACTTGGATTTGGGCGAAGGTTTCTACGCGTTGAAGAGTAAACGCAAAGGCGGCTTGGAGCTGAGCCCCGTCTTCATCAGAGGGCCGTTTAGTGATAGTGAGATTACGTTCTTGGCAGACGCGCATGTCGGGCAAATCTTTGACGCCGCGGTATGCTGCGGGCGTAGCAGAAGAGCATTTAGAAATATTACAGAAGCAACCAAACAGGAGGCGTCGTGAACGAATTACTTGAAAATCTAATAGAAGACTTCCAAAATGAGGAAGCGCGTTATGCATATTCCGAGTCCGTGGCTAACGCATACGTTTCAGAGCAAATCAAAAGGCTGAGGGAAGACCGCGGTTTAAGCCAAGAAGAATTAGCCGAATTGGTCGGAACCAAGCAATCGGGCATTTCCCGGCTGCAGAGCAAAGACTATTCGGCCTGGAAAGTGGAGACTCTCCGCAAGCTCGCCAAAGCGTTTGGCGTGCGGCTCCGCATTAGCTTCGAGGAATTCGGCACGATTACCAATGACATCGCAGGTTTCAACGAAGGCAATCTAGTGCCTCGCAAATTCGCCGACGATCCAATCTTCAATCCTCCGGCAACGGAAAGCCATTCGCTAGGCGCTTCGCAACGCTAACTTCCTTAGCACACGCAACGCCCCTTCTTTTCCGCGTCTCCCAATCTCCGTATGCGGACCTACGCAACTTGGGCAGCCTGCTTCACAAGGGCAGGCTGCGGCCAGTTCGAGCGCCGCTTTCAATAGTTCATCGCGACGCCGGTACAACG
Organism: Bryobacterales bacterium; assembly: GCA_003167495.1. GTDB lineage: Bacteria > Acidobacteriota > Terriglobia > Bryobacterales > Bryobacteraceae > Bog-105. The sequence continues at coordinate 9,167 of PMSX01000395.1, forward strand.
GATCGCTCTGCCCAATTCCGCCGGGATAGTTGTCATAGAGCAAAACATCCGGCTCAAACGCCGTCTGCTTCTCGGGTGAATCGTCCAACACCGCGGCCGCTAAATCGCGCGGATCACTTAGCAGCAGTAGCGCGCCCACGGTCTTCAAGAGATTTCCCAGTCCGTGGAGGGCGTCTTGCAAATCAGCGGTCGAGAAGCCTTCGAAATCGTCAAAAAAGCCCGTTGCGAAATGGAGCCAAAACGCGGTGGTGTGCATTTCCTGCTCAGGCAACGATAGCGCTCCTGCACCCACATTTTCAAGTGTGTAGAACTTAATCTTCTTGAACCCAACCACTTGACGCTTTACCCGCACTTCACCGTGCGCCGCCATTGCTTCTTCTTCAAATCGCGCCAGTTCAACTACTTGCGTATACACAATGGCGTCGGTGAAGTAGTCCGAATCCACTTCGCGCACAAACGCTTTGCGCCCGTCGAAATCCAACTTCTCTACCTGATACTGGCGCGCATCGTGCAAATAAATCGCCTTCTCATGCAGCGTGGTCAGGGCGGCAGGAAAGTCCACCTCGCCGATAATCCGGTGGTCCCCCGTAATATCAACCACCAGAAAGTTATCGCTCGTCACGGCGCGCAAGCTCACCGAATCAGCCGGATAACTATCACTCACCCAATGCCAGCAATCGCCGGATTTGTGCAGCAGTTGCAAGTCTTCGCATAAAAACCGGCACAGTCTGGCCAAATCCTGCTTACCAAAATTCTCATCCTCACGGACGGGCAACTCAAACGTCGCGCATTTCAAATGGCTCAGGAAGATTTCCAGATTGTCCGCATTGATGTGCGCCTCTTCCGGTGGCGACCTGAAGAAATAGTCAGGATGCTCGACAATATATTGATCCAGCGGAGCGCTTGAGGCCACCATCACGGCAATTGACGATGATTGCCGTCGTCCGGCGCGGCCAGCTCGCTGCCATGTCGACGCAATATTGCCTGGATAGCCCGCCATTACCACCGCATCGAGCGAGCCAATGTCCACGCCGAGCTCAAGCGCATTCGTCGCAATCACCGCGCGGATGTCTCCGCTGCGCAAACCTTGCTCGATATGCCGCCGTTCCTTGGGCAAATAACCGCCGCGATAACCTCTTACCGCCTCATGCGAAAACGGCAACTGTGAGCACGCGTCTTTCAAGTAGGTAGTGAGGACCTCTGTCGCCAACCGGTTGTTGGTAAAGACCAGGGTCTGCTGTTTCTGCCGGATAAACTCGAGCGCAATGCGCCTAGTCTCATGCAAATAGCTACGCCGTATACCAAGCTGCGCGTTCACCACCGGCGGATTGTAAAACACGAGGTACTTCTCGCCCGAAGGCGCACCGTTGTCCGCCACGGTCTCAAATGCCTGCTCCGTCAGGGCCTCCGCCAGATCTTTCGGATTCGCAATCGTGGCCGAACAGCAGACAAAGCGCGGACTCGATCCATAGAACTCGCAAATCCGTTTCAATCGCCGGAGAATATTTGCCAAATGGCTGCCATAAACGCCGCGATACATGTGCAACTCATCAATCACGATGTAACGCAAGTTCTCAAAGAGCTTCGCCCACTTGGTATGGTGCGGCAGAATGCCGGTATGCAGCATGTCCGGATTCGTCATCACAATGTTCGCTTTATCGCGGATGGTGCGGCGCGCATCGGAGGGTGTGTCGCCATCATACGTGTGGCAGCACAGCGGCCCGCCCAGCGCGTCGTTCAGCCGCTGCAATTCCAAGCGCTGATCTTCGGCTAGCGCCTTCGTTGGAAAAAGAAAAATCGCACGCGCGGCCGGCGCCGTCAGAATGTCATGAATAACCGGCAGGTTGTAGCAAAGTGTTTTGCCGCTTGCTGTGGGCGTCACGACGACTACATTCTTGCCCGCCAATGACAACTCCACCGCCGCCGCCTGATGCGTGTATAAGTTCTCAATGCCACGCCCGGCCAGTACACCGCGCAACGCTGGGTTCAGGAGCGCCGGAAACGCCCCATAGCGCGCCGCCTGGGCTGGCTGATGCCGCACTGCCCGGACTGGTGAACCGTCTTGTTGCATTGCCTCGACAAACTTCGCGGCGAGCGGCCCCACGGCGCCAGAAGGATGCAAGGCAAGCGGTTCCGGAACATCAAAATCGAGCATGAGATTCATAATTCGCCTTTTGTTCTTATAGCCTAAACGAGTTCGCCGTAGAGAACAAGAGGCGAATTCCCAGAGTGGTATCCGTTCTGGAACTCGCCATGTCAAAACGGGGCACTCATGCCGGAACTACATCGCTCTCGGCTAATGTTTTCAGTATCTTAGGCGCGTGTCGTTTGTGGTTATTCGAATGCCTTTAGATAGGCATGAACTTCTGGATGATTCTCCTGGCCGTACAAGTGATCGTCACCGTTATCGCCTTCGCGCGTGGCACCCGGCAAGACTCCCGGTTCCAGGACGACAAACTCGACTTTCGCAGCTAGGGGTGCTTACGCTGCCAGTTCAGTTTCGGAGTTTCGTGGTTTCGCGCTAATCTGAAAGCGAATGGAGACTTCCAATGGCGTCCCTGAACAAGGGCGCCAAAAACTCGCAGAGTTGAGGCTCATCCTTCTCAATCTGCACAAGGCCTTGCTCGATTCGGAGCGAACAGCCTATGAAATTGGCCATGGCGCGATCGCCTCGCCGGCCGCCTTCTTGCAACTCCTAATTCACGATCCGACGTTCCAGTGGCTTCGGCCCATCACTACATTGATCGTCCAAATCGACGAAACTCTGGCAGCCAAAAAGCCCCCAGCCGTCGACCGTGATTTCGAGCAGCTGATTGCCGACATGCGAGCGCTTCTTTCCCCTTCGCGCGAGGAAGCCGATTTCTGGAAACGCTACTTTGCCGTCGTCCAGCGCGACCCCGCCGTTTCCCTACTGCACGAAAAAATGGAAGCCGCCTTTTCGCTGCGATAGGTGGGCTCAGGCGGCTTGGGACACCTTTTTTGAGTCATTAAATGCTTCGAATTGCTCCTTTGTGAGGTCTGAGTGGAGGCCTTTGACGAAGCAGGAGGCTTGTTCGCGGGTAACGTGTTGTTCCAATTCTTCGATTGAAAAAACGAA
>PMSX01000224.1 GCA_003167495.1 Bryobacterales bacterium
CCCATACTTGTACCGAGGGGGGACGCTCCCGGCCTCTCCGCAGACGCTTTTGCCGAAACCAGTCCCGCAGGCGTGTCCCCTCTTTTTCGCTTCCCCTCTAACGGACAACCCCAAAGTCCGAAAAAGTCCACTACGAAATCACCAGCGGGGTTCGCTGGACGACCGCCCCAAAAGCGATCACAAAACCGTCAAACTTATTTTCTCGCGCTAGTGATCTGAAACTAAGCCGTTTGCCCGTTTTGCCACCCAACGGTTCCGCTAGGCCCAATCCTGCCGCACGCTAATTTCAAACTGGCTTTCGGCGGTCGTCTTCCTGCTCACTGCGGGATCGCGCCCCTACCGCCAGACCCGGGGCAACCCGGCTCAGATCTTTCACAATCGAATATTTCGCATTCGCTTAACCGCACCCCTCGCCCGCCATCGGCTTCGTATTTTCATACTGTCCCAATGGCTCCGCCTGCATGTCTATCGAAACCGAGCGGGAAGCGTCAGCGACCTAGTATGGCTCCAAGCGGTCATGCCCTCCACTGAGGCTTCAGGCATGGACGCGAGGTTGTCTAAGATGGTCGCTGACTCACTTATCGGAGAAGACCCGCATCTTTATAGTTTCCGGCGCGAAGAAAGTGCTGGTAACGCGCGTCGCATCTAACCGAATTGGCTTCGTTTCGCAAAAACGCCCTTTCTTCGCCTGTTCGTATCCCTAAAACTTGCCCAAAGAAAAAGCGCGGCATCGCCGGGCTTAGGCAACCTTTCCGCTAAACCAATCCCGCACGCGTGTCCCCTTTTTTTCGATTCTCCTCTAAACCAGCACTGGCTTTGTTTTTGCAATCTTCGCCACCCCAAGCGAATTGGCTTCGTTCCGCAAAACGGCTACCACTCACCAATCTCGTTTCGCAAAAAACGCCTTCTCTTCGCCTTTTACTCCCAAACCCCCGTCTGAATCCGCTAATTCCTAGGCCCCACCGTCTCCGTCCGCCCAGCCAGTGGCTTCACCGTCGGACCACCACAAACCCCCACACCAGTGTTCAACAGCGCATTCAGCAAATTAAAAAGAACCGCATACACCACCTGCTCCGAAACCGGTTGCTTACCCGGCATGCGAAACGTCCCCGGCAATTCCTTAGCAATCTGCACCCGCACTGCATGCGTCAGCATGCGGCCGGACCGATCACGCTGGTTCGCCAGCCAAAGCGGCGTTTGCAGCACGCTGCCGGATTTGCCATCCACATAAAACTGGCACCGCGATAACCAACCGAGATTACCCGGGTCGGCCGCATCGAAGAGCAGCAGGGGGGCTTGCCTATCGGTGGCAGAGAGATCTAGCGATAACACGCGCCCGCGATCGTCAATCTTAAAATCAAAACCCAGTTGGCGCGCGATGGTGCCGATGGATTCCGGGTCGAGCTCCAGCAGCAAATATTTGTTTTTTCCAGCTTCGAGAACTTGCATCCTGCCCCTCTATTCTAACTGGAGGCGCCGCTGGCCAAGCTCGATTGGATTTTACGAGCCAGATTGCAGTAGACCCGGTGGTCGCTTGCGCTAAATTGGACAAGCTTCACAACGCTGACCGGGCCTGCGTGGGCCTTCAGCCAGGCCATAACAGTTTGAAGCGCAATCAGCGATGCGTCGTGAAACGGGTAACCATAAGCGCCGGTGCTGATAGATGGAAAGCTGATTGTTTCGATCTTACGCTCAGCAGCCATGTTTAAGCAGGTGCGGTAGCACGATTCCAGTTGGGCTGCTTCACCGGCTTTACCATCGCCATAGATGGGGCCAACGGCGTGAAATACGAATTTCGCAGGCAACCGACCCGCGTTCGTTGCAACCGCCCCACCCGCTGGACACCTGCCGATGCGCTGGCGAATGGCGGAAAGCTCGCTCATGATCTCAGGGCCGCCAGCAGCGTGAATCGCTCCGTCGACGCCACCGCCTCCCGCCAAATGTGAATTGGCTGCGTTAACGATTGCGTCAACGGCGATCTTGGTGATATCTCCCTCGACGAGTTGCAGCTCGCGCGAACCAGCGTTGAGCACGAACATGGTTACACACAAGCAGCCATGGCGTCGAGCAAAAGCTCAGCTTGCGCTTCGCTGGCCAGCGGACCCATAGTGCCAATACGCAGAATCTTGCCCGCTAGCTTACCCAGACCGCCGGCGATTTCGATGCCGTATTTGTCCATCAGCCGGTCTCGGAACTTCGCTTCCTCCACGTTCGCGGGTGGCTTAACCACGGTCAGGTGCCAGATCCGCTCGCTAGAGTCCTTCACCAGCGGCTCAAAGCCCAGCTTGACGAGTCCGGCTACCAGTTTCTGTCCAACTATGCGGTGCCGTTCCCAGCGTTCGCGCAACCCTTCTTCTTCGATCACCGCCAAGCCCTGGTGCATGGCGTAGTACAGAGGCGGCGAGGGCGTGTGGTGATAGAAATGCGGAGGTTCAAAATACTTCGCCAGCAAACGGAGATCCAGATACCAGGTGACCGGGTCGTCCTCACGCTTCTCAAGCCACTCCCACGCGCGCGGCGAAATGGAAATGGGAGAAAGCCCAGCCGGACAACTCAGCCCTTTCTGCGCGCAGCTATAAGCGATGTCGATCCCCACTAAATCCATTTCTACGGGCATAGCTCCCATGGAGCTAACGCAATCGCCAATCACGAGCGCACCTCTCTTGTGGGCTGCGGCGGTTATAGCTCGGCCCGATTGGTATGCTCCCGTCGAAGTCTCCGCTTGCACGAAGGCGACAACGTCAGGCTTCTCCCGTTCTATGAAGGCCGACGCCTCCTCCGGAGTAAAAACCTCCCCCCACTCTTTCGTACAGTGCACCACCCGCGCCCCTTGCCGTTGCCCCATCGTAGCCATGCGGTCGGCAAAGTAACCAGCAGTAAATACGCCAAACGTAGAGCCCGCCTTCACAAAATTACCGACTGCAGCTTCCATCGCTCCGCTTCCGCTGCCCGGAACAAGGAAGGTTTTGCTGCTTCGCGTGCCTAGCACTTCGCGCAAGCCATTTTGGATCTCAGCCATGACGCCAAGAAAATAAGGATCTCGGATGCCCGTGAGTGGTTGGCTCATGGCTTCGTAAGCCCGCGGATCGATCATCGATGGTCCGGGGCCAAAAATGAGCCGCTTAGGCGGCGCAATGCGTTTGGTAGCAGTCGTCGTCGACATCAACTCCAAAGTAGCAAGGTTCCCTCCAACTTTTTTTCTGCATACGTGAAACGCTCGTCACAAAAATGTCACTACAACAGTACGGAGGAAATCGTCGTCGCCCGCCTGTTTGGGGCACCCGCAAAAGAACGGTGAGCAGTCTCGGAGCTGCTTACCCGTTTGGGTGTAACGATGCGGCAGCGGTTTCCACTACTTATCAAACGCATCGCACGCCAATCAGTTAAAGCAGGGATTGATGTGGCGCAAAGAGGCGAATCGTGCTCGGAGCGGTTCGCCTTCATCCACTCTCTGAGCGTACGTAGGTGGTAGTATGAAGCTGCTTTTTGCCGATGACTACCAAAACCATTGCCAGTCTTGCCGCGGTATCTGTGGTCGCGGCGCTCTCCATTAATGCATGGGAATCCAAACCCAAAGTGCTGACACCGAAACTCAGCCAGCGTTCTGTGCAGATCATTCGAGTCGCGGGACTACCTTTCAAAGACTTAAACAAGAATGGAAAGTTAGATCTATATGAAGACTGGCGAAAGAGCCCCAAAGACCGTGCTGCTAATCTGCTGCAGCAGATGACGCTGGAGGAAAAGGTTGGCCTCATGATGCATGGAACCGCTCCTTCTGGCGGGCAGGCAGGCATGGGTGGTCGTTATGATCTGGCTCAGGCCGCCAAGCTCATTCGCGATGCCAAGGTCAACACCTTTATAACGCGGCTTTCAGGAGACGCTAACCATCTGGCGGCGGAAAACAACAAGCTGCAGGAAATTGCGGAAGGAGAGCGGCTCGGCATTCCGCTCACCATCAGTACCGATCCGCGAAATCAGTTTCGTTTCACCATGGGCGCGGGTGTCGCCGCCGGTGATTTCTCTAAATGGCCCGGCCCGCTCGGATTGGCCGCGATCCGTGACTCGTCACTGACTCGCAAGTTCGCTGACATTGCGAGACAGGAATACATGGCTGTAGGTATTCGAGAAGCGCTTTCGCCCCAGGCGGATCTGGCAACTGAACCTAGATGGAGCCGCATTGATGGCACATTCGGCGAAGATGCCGAGCTCGCCAAGCAGATGGTGGAAGCCTATGTAGAGGGTTTTCAGCGCGGCAAGTCCGGTCTTAATCCTGGCAGTGTGCTCACTGTTGTGAAGCATTGGGTTGGCTATGGTGCGCAGAAAAACGGCTTCGACAGTCACAACGCCTATGGCCGCTTCGCACTCTTCCCTAGCGGCAGTCTCGACTATCACATCCTCCCGTTTACCGGTGCCTTTGCGGCAAAGGTGGCGGCTGTCATGCCCACCTACTCTATTCTGGAAGGCGCCAAGGTCGATGGCAAACCTCTCGAACAAGTAGGTGCCGGCTTCAATGCACAATTGTTGAGCCTCTTGCGGCGCTCCTACGGGTTTGATGGTGTGATCTTGAGCGATTGGGCCATTACCAACGACTGTTCCGAGATTTGCATCAGCGGTTTTCCCGCCGGCCTGAAGCCTGATTTCTCCCAGGTGGGCATGCCGTGGGGTGTGGAAAAGCTGTCCAAGCAAGAACGCTTTGCCAAGGCGGTGAATGCTGGTGTAGACCAGATTGGCGGCACGGAGGATTCATCCATCTTGCTGGTGGCACTCCGCTCCCACAAGGTTTCCCAGGAGAGAGTGGACGAAGCAGCACTCCGTATCCTCACAGAGAAGTTTCAACAAGGCTTGTTCGAAGATCCATATGTCGATTCGGCCAACGCGGTGAATGTGGTGGCGAGTGAGAAGTTTCAAGCGGAATCTTTGAATGCGCAGCGGCGGTCGTTCGTTTTGCTCGAAAACAAAAACAGCCTCTTGCCGCTGCATGGGGCAGGGAAGCGCGTGTTCCTGTATCAGGTCGACCCGCGCGTGGCCTCTCAGTACGGTTTCACTGTGGCGGACAACCTCGAGCAAGCCGATCTGGCGTTGCTTCGAGTCGCCGCGCCCTTTGAAACGCTGCACCCCAACTATATGTTTGGCTCTATGCAGCACGAAGGTTCACTCGATTTTATCGATGGTAATCCCGAGTATGAGGTCATTACCCGGGCTATTTCCAAAGTGCCTACTATCGTGACTGTTTACCTGGACCGCCCCGCCATTCTCTCTCGGTTCAATAGCCGTGTGGGAGCTTTGCTGGCGAATTTTGGCGTGAGTGACCGGGCACTGCTCGATGTAATCACTGGGAAAGCGAAGCCAGAAGGCCACCTGCCTTTCGAACTACCCTCTTCCATGCAAGAGGTAGAAGCTCAGTCGAGTGAACTGCCGCATGACACGCAGCATCCTCTGTATAGATTAGGCTTTGGCCTGACCTATTAGCCACTTGCGCCCGACGAACCGTGCCGAAACCGAGTCAGGAGCGTGAGCGACTTAGTTTGAACGCCATTAATAAACACTCACTCCAGATCCTGTAAATTAGGTCCTACTTAGTCCAGCAAAACGTCTCTGGTTCTGCTACTTTTAAGGCAGTGGAGTGATCCATTAAACGGAGGCGCGTCATGAATGCGAATGTGTGGGGTCATCGCGGCTGCCGTGGGGCGGCGAATCCGCCGGAAAACTCACTCGCTGCCTTTCAATCGGCCGTTGAGAGTGGTGTGGGCGGTATAGAACTGGATGTACACCTAAGCAAAGATCGCGTGCTGGTGGTGTTTCACGATGCGACTCTCGAGCGCATGACGGGAGTGGCGGCCGAAGTGACTTCTCTCACTTTGCCGGAACTCAAAAAACTGCGTTTGCTGACAGTGGAGAAGCGCCTCTCTAAGGAGCGCATTCCGACCCTGAATGAAGTGCTCGATCTGGTGGATGGCCGCCGGCAATCCGGTCCGTTCGTCGTCAACATCGAAATCAAGGACCCTCGCTCTGCACAGGCTGTCGCCGCAATTATTCGGCAGCGTTTGGCCGTGGGTTGGAGCCGTGAAAACTTCTTAATAAGTTCGTTCGAGATGAGTTGCCTCCGAGACATCAAAGCGCTGCTCCCCACACTGCCAATAGGGACTCTCTTTGAGTGCTCTGCTGAAGACCTTGCGCAAAAGATGGAGGAAACGGCGGATCTAAAACCAGTAACTATCAATATTCCGTTTTCCGCTTTGACTCCGGCGGCGTCGGAATTGATTCAAGCGGCAGGCGCAATGGCTGTTGTTTGGACGCCCAATGAAACCAGTCCCATCGAGCTTCCCCCAACCAAGCGCGAGAAGCTCATAAAGAGGCTGCGAGAGCGGGAGTTCGTGGCGATCACCGATTTTCCCAAGGAGCTCTTCCAAATTCTCAAGCCCAATAAGGCGAGAGCCACCGCCGCCGGCGTCCTTGCCGCCTGTCTTGCGTATGGGCAGCAGGATATACTCTTTCGCCCCAATGAGTCGGGTCTGGAGGGTCTGAAGTCTCCCTCTGAGTATCCCCAACTAAAACGGTTCGGGTTTAGTGAGTTGCAATTGACTGCCGAAGATGGCGTGCATTTCATGGCATGGGAGCGTAGAGGGGCCTTGGATCGACCCCATTTCGTACTCTTCCACGGGAATCGCGCTCATTGGGGCGACACTGGAGTGGGAGACCCGCAACGCGACCGGCGAGCCCGCCTGAAGTTTATTGAAGAACTTGCTTCCTCCGGCGCCGGAGTCACAGCGGTCACTTTGCGCGGTTTTGGCGGAAGCTCTGCAATCCCTAGTGAACTGGGTTTTCTACGTGACCTGCGCGCCGTGACGGAACACCTTGTCACTAGCGGGTTTCACCACCGGAGGCTGGTGGTGGCTGGCGAGTCTTTGGGAACTTGGGCGGCCACTCAAACCGCAGTCTATCTGACTCAGAGAAACTCTCCTCCCGCTCTGCTGTCTCTGCAGAATCCCTTTACTTGTATGGCGGACGTAGGTGAGGAAGTAGTCTCTCAGTACCCTATGGTTCGTTCCTTAAATATTGGCATTTCGGCATCGGCCCTCGACCGCCACGTTCTGAAGAATCACTTCTACACTGCGAATCTGCTGTTGGAAGTGAATGCTGGCACTGTCGTTCACATTGCGACGTCAGGTAAGGATGACTTAGTGCATCCGTCCCACAGCGAAAAACTGGCTGAAATTGCGAGAGGACGGAATCTCCGTGTCGTCAGAGATGTATTTGCCGAAGCGCTGCATCACAACATCCCACCCGTCGACTATGCCCGGCGGCTTATATGTCTAGGAGTTGAGTCTTGTGATGGGACCTCCGATTTGGGTGAGCTATGGGGCGAGCCGCTGCGAGCTATACCACCCATGGATCAGATGCCGTATTTGTAGTGATAGAGTATTTGTGTAAGATCAGTTACGTAGCGCACACACTACGACCTATGAATCTGAGATTGAAAGTACACAAATGTCATTTCTAAAAAAGTCACTTGAAAAACGGATCCACGAGCTTAAGACATCGATTGAAGCTCAAACGACGGAATTGGCAGCCTATGAGCAGGTTCTGGCGCTGGAGTCCGGAAAGCCCGCTGAAGCTGTACCCGTGGCGCCGGCGGCTATCGCAGCCGTAGTCAGCCATCACCGCACAGCCGCTCACCGCGCACCTGCTGCCAAGGCACTCCCGGCGTCTCCCGCCCACCAGGGCGCGCCAATCACTACCGAGTTCGATGGTAGCCGCTCGAATTTTGTAGCCTCAGTGTTAAAGGAACGGGGCGCGACAGGCGTCACACCGCACGAAATCTCAGCGGCGTTCGCGGCTCGCAAAGTTTCCGTCAGCAAGAATCTTGTCTATAACGTTTTGAGCTTGATGTTCAAACAAAAGAAAGTTCGCAAGGCTGCTGGCAAGTATTACCACGTAGCGGGGAAAGCCGACGCTCCCGCTGCCTCCCCTTCTCCCGCCGCCGCACCCAAGAAGGGCCGCATCAGCGAAGAAGGGATGCGTCGTATTATCGCGGCCACCAAGAAACGCTGGGCTTTGCAGCGGGCTGCCAAAGGCAAGGCGAAGTAAGTTCAGTTTTTTTCTTTGACTCGGACTTTTGCGTGGCGTGAACCGGCGGCGCTGTCAGGGCGCAATTGAAACTCCGCCAGGCGCTTGCGGATGGATTCCGGCGTGTCGGCAACCACATTGCAAAAGTCTCCTTCATATGCCTGAGAAACAACAGCGGCGCGCTCATGCAGCAAATGCAGGGCGCGCCCTTCACTCACCGGCAAGCGGAAGCACTGGCGAGTAACGGGATCAAGCACCAGTTCACTGTCGATCAGTTCCAGCAGGCGGGGAACCCCTTCGCCTGACTTGCCGGAAACGAGCGCCGCCTTGGTTTTGTTGAGTCTCGCTGTTTCTCCTAGTAGGCGATGCGTGATGGCCTCCAGATCGGAGGTTCGATTGCCGTTGGCTAGCGCGTCGCATTTGTTGAGCACTAGAATCTGCGGTGTGGTTTCCGCATGAATCTCAGCCAGCACCTTCATGACGTGCGCGGTTTGCTCGGCTGCGATGGGTGAGGTGAGATCCACAACATGCAGCAGCAGCACGGCTGAAGTGACTTCTTCCAGAGTGGCCCGGAACGCGTCCACCAGGGTAGTCGGTAGGTTGCGAATGAAACCAACTGTGTCGCTCAATAGAACGCGGCGGTGCGAAGGCAAACGCACTTGGCGTACGATCGGGTCGAGTGTGGCAAACATCTTGGCGTCCGCTAATACATCCGCGCCACTGAGCCGGTTGAACAGAGTCGATTTACCGGCATTGGTATAGCCCACCAGACTGACAGTGGAGAGGGGGACGGCCTGACGCTGCGCCCGTTGCACACCGCGGGTCGTCCGTACCCGGGCAATCTCCGCTTTTAGTTTGGCGATGCGGCTGGCAATGCGCCGCCTGTCTGTCTCCAACTTCGTCTCACCAGGGCCGCGCGTACCGATGCCGCCGCCAAGCCGCGACATCTCGATTCCATGCCCGGATAAGCGCGGCAGCAGATAACTCAATTGCGCCAGTTCCACCTGTAGCTGTCCTTCGCTTGTGCGCGCCCGGCTTGCGAAGATATCGAGGATCAGTTGCGTTCGATCGACAACTTTAACCTGGAGCTGTTTCTCGAGATTACGTAATTGCGTCGGTGTCAGTTCATGGTCGAAGATGACCGTGTCGATCTCATCGGCATCCACCAGCGCTTTTAGTTCGGCTACTTTGCCTGAACCGAGCAGCGTGGCTGCATCCAGCGCCGGCCGAGCCTGTTTGAACCGTCCCACCACAACCGCGCCCGCGCTTTCGGCCAAGGTGGCGAGCTCTTCGAGAGACTCTTCGACATTCTCAGGTGGATCCAACCGGGTGGCCTCTGCGCTGGATTGAGTGGAGCGGTGAATGGAACGCTGCCGTCCCGTGACTTCCACTCCCACGATGAGCGCTCGTTCTACTACTGCCGCCACTCAGGTCTGACTTTCTTCGTTTGCTTCGCCGCCAGACAGCGGCGCACCTGGAACGCTGCCGCCGGCGCCCGCGCTTTGCGCTGCGGCATGGGACGAAGGCTTCGAAATCACCACCGTCGAAATGGCGTGCTTGAAGATTAACTGCTCCTGGTTGTTCGTCTCGAGGATGACCGAATATTTATCAAAGCTCTTAATTCGGCCAGAGAGTTTCACTCCACTCATTAAATAAATAGTGAGAAAGGTCTTGTCTTTCCTTGTATTGTTTAAGAACGCTTCCTGTATGTTTTGAGCAGGCTTTTCCACTTTGAAGTATCCTTGTCGGCTGTCTACCGATCAGCGTGCTTGTCTTAGGCGTCGCGGCCCAGCCGACGGCACGCTATTATTTGACGCGCGCACACTTTGGAGGAGACGCAGTGTGCGCGGCGCTTTTCTCTATCTTATACTTTCAAGCCATTTAAGCGTTTCAAATCTTCAAGTTTCGTAGTCCGGGTGGTTCTGTATCCTTTGGTGACGCCTACACCTAAACTTGAGTTTTGGGCCGCGGGAAGCGGTCGGTAGTTCGGAGGAATTCGGCGAGAATTTAGAGATAGAATGGCGGGCACACTTCGCCTCGCTGTTTATATTTCCTCTCTTTTTTCTGCCTTTACGCCAGAGCGAGATTCAAGTTTTCGATGGCCTCGTCGACTTCGGCCGTATTCTTGTAACCGACTGTTACCGCATCGACGCCGGCATTGTTGAAGGCGAAGCGCATGGCGGCTTTACGGTCGTCGCGATTTGTAAATGCACCTTCTCCCACCAGCTTCATGCTGATGACTCCCATGCCGTCGCTCTTGACTTGCTTCACGTGCGTCACTACTTCGTCCACATTCCCTGGTTCGTGCGTATTGAAATCCTCACCGTCCATCTTGGTGCCACGGTGGTTCATGCGGATCATGGCGATTTCCAGCCACTTGTTGCCTGGGAACTGGCGCAGTGCTGGGAGGCCATGAACGGACGCGCCGTAGCCGACGACCGCGGATTTCTGCTTTGCTTCCAGAATGCCGTCCTGCCATCGCACGGTGTCTGTCGGCCATGTCGCTACGTGCTGGTAATGCATCAGCAACACGTCGAAGTAATCGGTATTCGCGAGCTTGCGGAGTTCGTCGATCTTCTCCTGCGGGTCGACCCCGGGGCGGGTCGTGACTTTCGTCATGATCCGGTAGGAATCGCGTGGAAGGCCCTTGAGTGCGATGCCCAACATCTTATGCATTTCACCGTAAGATTCGGCGGTCTCAAAGAAGCGGATGCCTTGGTCGTATGAGTAGCGCACCAAGCGCGTGAACTGGTCTTGCCCTAGATCGCGCTGCACTTGCCCGCTCATGGTTCCCGTGCCGAAGGCGAGCCGCGTCACCTTAACGCCCGACTTTCCGAGTGTGACCCAATCGGTAGCTTTGCCGCCTGCTGATGCTTTTGCTGGGAAACTCGCCGTTCCGGCCAGCGCGCCAGCGGCGAGCCCGGTCTTTAAGAATCTGCGTCTGGAGCAATTAGACATTATTCACCTCTGATTGGGACATCGTATCACTAAATTAACGGGGGCTTTCTTACGGCCGAGGTTCGGCTGGCTTTTTCTCCCAGGGCCGGCGCTGTGGCTTGCTATAGCCGGCAACCCGATCATATGCATGAGACCGGCTCACCGTGCCCAGTGATGTGTTGTAGAGATTCGAGACCCCTAGCGCTTCCTTCGCATCGTCTTCAAACTGGTGCAGAGCGCTGAGCTGTTCGGCCTGGGCCGGCATCTTTTTACCGGACGGCGTTACCAGGAACATTTGATAGCCGCCGCTTAGCAGTGTGGCAATTTCGTCGCCGACAACGATGCCGGCGCGCTCGATAAAGGGTTGATTGGCGCCTTCATCGCCCACGATGGCTGCTACGCCATGTTTGATCGCCTTCACGCGTCCGTCGGGCAGGTTGTCCAAGGTGAAACCCGCGGATCGCAAACGGCTGAGATGCTCGGAAAAGGTCGTTTCTTTGGGTACCTTGCGGTGAAAGAACATATCCTAAGTATAAAGATGACGACTTTTACACCGCGGCTGCCGATCGCCGCCATCACCGACGAGTTCTCTCCCGCACTCAAAGAGGCGCTGCCGTTTATGCAGGAAATCGGCATGACAGGCGCGGAACTGCGAGTGGTAGACGGCAAGAATATTCTCGATTTGAACGACGACGAACTGAAGCGAACGAGGGATGCCCTGAACGCGGCGGGGTTGGCGGTGGTTTCGATCGCGTCGCCCGTTTTGAAGTGCGTGTTGCCGAATGCGCCATCGGTGGATGGCCGGTTTCAGCATGATGTGTTTGCTTCGAAACACACGTTCGAAGACCAGCCGCGGTTGACCGAGCATGCCATCAAAGTAGCGCAGTTTTTTGGCGCTCCGATTGTGCGCGTTTTTTCGTACTGGCGGACAGTGCAGCCGGAGTGTTGCGAAGAGGCGATTGTCAAAGCACTGAGTGAGCTAGCCGACTTGGGAGAGAAAGAGAGCGTCATCATAGGTTTGGAAAATGAGCACGCCTGCAACGTAGGGACTGGGGCAGAAACGGCGCGAATCTTAGAGCTTGTGCCGCACCCGAAACTGATGGTGGTTTGGGATCCGGCGAATGCCTTGTGTGCCGGCGAATACCCGTTTCCGCATGGTTACGCGCTGCTGCCGAAAGACCGGATTGCGCATGTGCACGCCAAAGACTGCCACATTGCGGACGATGGCAAACCGGTATGGGGTCCGTTGGCTACGCGCCACGTGCTGTGGAAGGAACAGATTAGAGCGCTCTTGGATGACGGCTACCGCGGATCGATCAGCCTTGAGACACACTGGAAAGGGCCGAATGACAATAACAAGCCGGAGGCGAGCCGTATTTGCGGATGGAACTTACGCGGGCTCGTCTCCTAAGTGCAGGCCGGTGAGCAAATAATTCTTGACATAGTCAATGACGGAATCGGCTAGTGGAGTCAGTTCGCGAGTGAAGCCGGCGGCGCGCAGTTTTCCGATATTGGCGCTGGTGAAGTATTGATACTTGGAGCGCATATAGTCGGGCATGTCGACAAACTTAATATTGGGTTCGCGGCCGAGGGCGCCGAAAATCGGCTTGACTAAAGCAAGCCAGGTGTTTGGCTCGCCCGAGCCAATGTTGAAGAGTCCTCCGCCGGTCACTTTTTCAGCCAGGAAAACAGTGGCCGCGACTGCGTCTTTGACGTAGCAGAAGTCGCGCATTTGGCCGCCATCTGGATATTCAGGCTTGTAGCTCTTAAAGAGCGAGACGGCGCCAGTTTGCTGAATCTGGTGAAAGGCTTTGTAAACCACGCTGCGCATCTCGCCTTTATGGTTTTCATTGGGGCCGAAGACGTTGAAATATTTGAGTCCGGTGATTTTATCGAGAAAGCCCGCATCTTCCGCATAGCAGTCGAACAAATGCTTTGAGTAGCCGTACATGTTCAGCGGGCGGAGAGTGGAAAGCGGCGTAGTTTCCGGCAAGCTCTCCGCAACGGCTCCATAGGTGGCGGCTGAAGACGCGTAGACAAAACGGCGATTGGCGCTCAAAGCGAAGTGGGCGAGCGTCTTGGTGAATTCAAAGTTGTTGCGAACGAGATAGGCGGCGTCTGTCTCCGTTGTGGAGGAACACGCCCCCAGGTGATAGATGGTAGTGACGTCTTTGAATTGCTCCAAGCGCTCGAAGAGGTCGACGCCTTCGACATAGTCGGCGAATCGGAGGGGCGCTAGATTCTTCCACTTCTCGTCTTTGCCAAGTAGGTCGGCGACAATGATGTTGGTTGCGCCTTGCCGGTTCAACTCCCAAATCAGGGCGCTGCCAATGAGACCAGCGCCGCCGGTAACTAAAATTCTGCCGTTGTGCATTAAGATTTGCTGACAATCATCATGGGCACTTTGATTTTGTGGCGAACGGCATTGATGGTAGTGCCAAAGACCAGATCTTTGATGCCCCTGTGACCGTGGGAGGCCATCACCAAAAGGTCGGGCGCAAGATCGCGTACGGCGGCCACAATCTCGTGCGCAGGCGTGTTGCCGTAGCGAACCACTACTTCCACGCTCACACTTTGCTCGCGCAGAGCCCGTTCAATGCTTGCCAGATACGCCTGTCCTTCGGTGATTTCCGCGGTGGAAGCGAGCGATCCGAACATCTGGCTGGTGACGCCTTCTTCCACGTGCAACAAGATTATTTTAGCGTCATGCATGCGGGCAAGCGCGAGTGCATTGTTGATGGCTTCCTGATCGGCCGCACTGTGATCGAGCGGAACGAGAATGCGCGAATAAGCGGCGCTGCGTAAGACGGGTGTGGCGTCTTGCTCCAGGTTGACGGAGACGTGCTCGACGGGCGTGGGGATGTGCCGCTGTGCTTTCAACCTGGGCCAGCCGACGACGACTGTCAGCAACGCGAGGAAAGCCATTCCGCCGAGAGCGCCGGCGATTAATAGGAGTGTGCGATACGGGCCAGCTTGGGTGATCCATTCGTTCATTTGATCCAATAGCAGCCAGGTGTTGAGAACGAGAATGAAGACCGCGCAAGCCCAGGCTCCTAGCTTTAGCCAGATGCCGTTGGCGAATTCGCCCATGCGGCGCCGGTCGCTGGTGAAGTAAACCAGTGGGATCACGGCGAAGGGCAATTGCAGATTCAAGATGACTTGACTAAAGATGATGAGGCGGTAGGTGGCGGCGTCGCCGGCCAGATAAATAGTGAGTGCGGCGGGGATAATCGCCAGACTGCGAGTGATAGCTCGCCTGAGCCAGGGCTGCATGCGCAGGCGAAGGAAGCCCTCCATTACAATTTGTCCGGCCATGGTGCCAGTGAGTGTGGACGATTGGCCGGAGCACAATAGCGCAGCTCCGAAGAGCACGCTAGCGGCGGTTGTGCCGAGCAAAGGTGCGAGCAACTGATGCGCCTGTTGAATCTCTGTTACTTGCACATGGTGCATGAAGAACACGGCAGCCGACATTACCAGGATGGCCGCGTTGACGAAAAGCGCGCCGTTGAGCGCGAGTGCGGAATCGAAGAGATTGAAGCGGCAGGCGGTGCGCTTTTCGGCCGGTGTTTCGCCAATGCGCCTGGTTTGCACCAGCGCCGAATGCAGATAGAGATTGTGCGGCATGACGGTGGCGCCAAAAATGGCGACGGCAATGTAAATGCTACTGGCATTCAGGCGAGGAATGAGACCGGTTACAACCGCATGGACTTCCGGCCGCGCGAGGTATATTTCAAAGGCAAAGCAACCCGCGATGGTAGCAATGAGTACAAGCACGAAGGCTTCTATGACGCGGATACCGAGGCGGCTAAACCAAAGGACGAGCAAAGTATCGAGAGCGGTCACTGCCACGCCAATAAGCAGCGGCATATGAAACAGAAGCTGAAGACCGATAGCAGCGCCAAGTACCTCGGCCAGATCGCAAGCGACGATGGCGAACTCGCATAGAATCCAAAGAATGTAGGAAACGATGCGCGGATATTCGTCGCGGCAGGCTTGCGCGAGGTCGCGGCGGCTCACGATCCCAAGACGTGAACTGAGCGTCTGCAGCAGCAGCGCCATGAGGTTCGAGACGACCAGCACCCACAACAACCGGTAGCCGAATTTGGAGCCGCCTTCGAGGTCGGTGGCCCAGTTACCCGGGTCCATATAGCCGACGCTGACGAGATAGGCCGGTCCGGCGAAAGAGATGAGGCGTTTCCAAAAGTGCGCGTGCGCGGTCCCTACGCTCTCGTGAACTTCAGGGAGCGAATGGTCCCGAGTTTCCAAAGGCTGGTTACGCGACATGGAACTTTATCACTATTAGTATGGCATCGGCGAGGAGCGAGCCATTATAATGAGTTCGCACACTACTCTCATGTCCAGCACAATCGAACAGTATCGAGACGCCAAGTCACAGTATTTGAAGCTACGCGCTGAAGCCAAGAAAGATCTCCTTCGCCGGTTCCAGGAACTGGCCAATGAGTTGCTGATAATCCAGCGCGAGTTGGCGGAGGATTTCGACCATAAGGTAGCTATGCCTGTGAAGGGCAAGAAACCGAAGAAACTTGCACCGGCGGCTCAAGCGACTAAATCGGCCCCCGCTCCACCACCCGCCAAGGTTTCGACTCCCGCAAAATCGAATGGTTCCAAGAGTTCCGCCGCCGCGAAAGATGCGCCGCTTTTTGCCGTTAAGGACGATCTTTCGGCGGAAGAGGCGAACATTCTGAAGCACATAGAAAAGAATCGCAAGAAGTTGGCGGAAGCGCAGGCCGCGGGTAGAGCGATCAAGCCTATTGAAGACCGGATCTACGAACTGGAAGACGAGTTGCGGCTTGTGCAGTCTAAGTGAGTCGAGGGTGACTGACTCGCTCTCAAGTCCCCCTTGCACTTCTACAGGAATCTGTGTTTGAGGCGGCCAATCTAACTAAGTAGTTGTACGCAGATTTTTTCGTTAATCTTTTTTCTTGACAGTGTGGCATCGGCGGGCGTACTATACCAAGTAGTTAATTAACTAGTTGGTTAATTGTATATGTCAGCCGACCAATTAAGCACCACGTTTGCCGCCTTGGCAGATCCGACTCGCCGAGCAATCCTGTCTCGCCTGCTGAGTGGCGAATGCTCGGTAACCGACCTTGCCGAACCGTTCGATATGACTATGCCCGCCGTATCAAAACACCTCCGGGTACTCGAACGCGCGGGCCTAGTCGCGCAAAGACGGGAGGCGCAGTGGCGACACTGCCGAATCGAAGCAGGTCCATTGAAAGAAGTGGCCGACTGGACCGAGAGCTACCGGCACATCTGGGAGGAGCGCTTGGACCGGTTGGATCAGTATTTACAGGAAATTAAAACGAAAGAGAGGAAACAGCATGATCGTAGAAAAGGCAAGAAATAGCGAAAGTTTTACATTCACAACGCCGTCGGAGCAGGAAATCCGCTTGACGCGTCTGTTCGATGCACCGCGGCAACTGGTGTTTGAGGCAATGACAAAGCCCGAACACGTAAAACGGTGGTGGGGCTGCCTTGGCGAGGGGTACTCAGTGCCCGTATGCGAGATTGACCTGCGAGTGGGAGGCCGGTGGCGCTTTGTGAACCGCCACCCCAAGGGAGAGATTGCCTTCTACGGAGAGTATCGAGAAATCACGCCGCCCCGCCGTTTGGTATTCACCGAGATCTTCGAACAATTTCCGGATAGTGTCTCAGTGGTGAGGAGCGAGTTCACCGATGAGAACGGTAAGACGCGAATGACCGCCACAGTGCGCTATCCGTCCGTGAAAGTGCGTGACATGGTCCTTGCATCCGGGATGACGCGCGGGGCAGGTATTAGCTACGACCGCTTGGAAGATCTGGTTGCTGAATTACAGCGTTAAGCAGGTGGGCCACGGAGTGAGGTACCTCTCCGAAAGGGACCTCACTCAGTGGAACGGATTGGATTTGTGAGCAAGAGGTGTCCGGTTGTGATTAGGGGCACCGACTTGCGGGAACAGATCACCGCCAGAAAATTTACCAATTGGGATGCAGTAAGTGTTGGCAACGTGTACGGCTCAAACGGATCGGACATTTACGATCACAAATGTCCTAAGTGCCAAGGTGGTGGTCACGAAGGCCTCCCACTTTGAGCCAAGAGTGAGGATTGGGAGATCTGTGAAGATCTCCCGCCCAAGACGCTTGCTAAAGCCGCTTTACGGAGCTGGCACAAATGCGGCTGTTTTGATCTGAACAGGAGTTGAAGGGTTTTTCGTGCTGGCCAATAAATTCGAGTGCACGGCTTCTGCGGTTTGCTTGATGGAGGTAAGTATCGAATTGCGCGATACGCGACGGACCACAGGATCGACCATAAAGCGTAAGGCCCCGGGAATTTCGCGGCTCAATGCGACTGCCTCCACTTCTACGTAGACGCCTCCGTCACGCTGTTCCATGCGGACGACGCTGAACAGCTTCCAGATGTAGCCGCCGCCTTCGCCTTCGGGGATGCGACGCTCATTGGGCTGGCTGTAATCTTCGATCTCCTGCACGCGCGTGGTTTTGGTAACGCTGTAGAACCGTCGGTCGTCCAGGCGCACGTTTGTCACCTGATAATCTGCATCAAGGGCGGTTTTCAGAAAGAATCCTTTGTTCATCAGCAGCATCGAAAACTTTTCTTCAGAAGCGTTGCGGGCGACCGAGTGCGATGCGATTACCGAGGGCCGGTAGAATTCTTTGTAACGGTCATAGTCTTCGGTGACTTCGAGGATTTCGTTGAGCTTGGTATTGGGGAGGAAGGCCGCGCCAACCCAATGATGGATCAAACCGCCGGGGACTTTTCGCGGACTTGGACCTGGCGCCGGAGCGACAACGATCTCGCCGCTATTGACCTTTGCCAGGCGTTCGAGGTCCTCGGAGGTCCACAGAAAGGTGTTGCCGGGGCGGGTACGATCCTGCATCGTAGCGCCGA
Organism: Bryobacterales bacterium; assembly: GCA_003167495.1. Lineage (GTDB taxonomy): Bacteria > Acidobacteriota > Terriglobia > Bryobacterales > Bryobacteraceae > Bog-105. The sequence continues at coordinate 17,915 of PMSX01000224.1, forward strand.
CGGTCTGAACATAAGCATCCCAAGCGGCGACAGTTTCGGACTTCAGACTCGCGGCGTATGTGTGCGCCGGGAGTTGCAGCGAAGCAAGCAGAAAAATTAGCCAAGCCTGGCGCTGCCCGTTGTGTCTGAAATGCTGTAACGTTTGACTCGGCATTCTCTTGATCCTCGATCCAATAGGAGGCACGCGGAATGCCGTTCAACAAACGCGAAAAAGACCATGAAAACGGGGGCTTTTTGTGACCGGCGCCAGCATGACGGCGCCGCTTAACCAGCATGTGCCGGTGGTTCGGCATCTTCGGCTATTGCCAGCCGCCGCCAAGCGCCTTGTAAAGTTGCACGACACTGAGAAGTTCGTTCAAGCGGATCTGGGCGAGCGATAGTTCCGCTTGAAAGAGATCGCGGTCGGCGTCTAGTGCGTTCAGTTGAGTGTCGACGCCCCCGCGATACCGAACATAGGCGAGCCGGGTGCGATCCTGGAGCGCTGTGACGAGCTTTTCCTGCTCAATGCGGCTTTCGCGAGTTCGCTGATGCGCGATTAACGCATCTGAAACTTCCATGAAGGCGGTCTGAATTGTCTTCTGGTACTGAACGACGGCGCTATCGCGTTGCGCCTCGGCCAGCTTCACGTTCGACTTCAGACGGCCTGCGGTGAAAATGGGCTGAGTGAGCTGAGGTACGAAGCTCCAAGTGCTATTGGGACCGCTGAACAGGCTGGAAAGTTGCGTGCTTTGGCCGCCCAGCAGTCCGCTCAGGCTCAGTTGCGGAAAATAGGCGGCCTTGGCAACGCCGATGTTGGCGTTCGCGGCAACAAGGGCTTGTTCCGCGGCGCGAATGTCCGGACGCCGATCGAGGAGCGACGAAGGAAGGCCCGTGGGCACTTGCGGAGGCATTTCCTGGTCGATGAATTTGCGGCCTCGGAGCACGCCGCCGGGGTTTTTACCGACTAACAGGCTGATTTGATTTTCCGTCTGTTCAATCTGCTGTTCGAGGGTTGGTATCGTTTCTGCGGCCGTGCTCACCAACTGCTCGGCTTGGCGAAGATCCAAAAGCGTGGCCACGCCGCCCGATCGCCGCTCTTCGACCAAGCGTAGCGATTCACGTCTTGTCTCGAGTGTGCTTTGGGAGATCTCTAGCTCATAATCGAGCTGCAGTAGGTCGAAGTAGTTGGTAGCAACGTCACTGACGAGTGTCGTGACCACGGCTTTGCGATTCTCTTCGGCGTTCAGGAGATTGGCGCGCGCGGCTTCCGTGGAACGGCGGAGGCGTCCCCAGATATCGACCTCGAACGACAGGAGATTGAGCGAAGCCTGGCCCCAGTTGCGGTTCTGGTTACTGACGAATGATGATGGGAGGGGGAACTGCCCGTTGCGCGAGAGACGTGTAATTTCGCCATCGCCGCTGGCGTCGAGTTGAGGCAGCTGGTTGGAGCGCGTGATGCCGAGGTTTGCCCGAGCCTGTTCGACACGCGCTACCGCGTCGCGCAGATCATAGTTCTGGACGAGAGCGGTGCGCGTGAGTTCCTGCAGTTTTTCGTCTTTGAAAATCTCGAACCATTTGAGATCGGCTAGTGATGCGGCTTGCGGAGCAGGTAGAGGCTCCGGCGCCCGGAAGTTCGCGGGCATAGCCACAGCAGGGCGAACATAGTTTGGCCCAACTGTACAGCTGTTTAGCAACAACACAGCTACGGCGATGGCAGCCAGTGGATATTTCATGTCAATCTCCTTGCGCCGGTGACAGGGCCAGATTCGCGTTCATGCTTTTACGCGTTGCGCCCGACAGCTTCTCCACCACGTAGAAAATCGCAGGAATGAGGAAGATGCCAATGGCGCTGGCGGCAAGCATGCCGCCGATCACGGTGGTGCCCATGATCTGACGCCCGACCGAGCCGGCGCCGGAGGCGGTCCACAAAGGCACGCAGCCGAGTATGAAGGCGAACGATGTCATCAGAATCGGACGTAAGCGTAATTCGGCTCCCGCCAGCGCCGCTTCCGCCAGCCCCATGCCTTGATCGAACTTGTCCTTCGCGAATTCGACGATGAGGATCGCATTCTTGGCGGCTAGGCCGATTAACATGATCAAGCCGATTTGCGAATAGACGTCGTCTTCAATGTCGACCATGTAGGGAGGCAGGAACAGTCCCATGAGCCAGCGACGCAGCCACAATACCGAGAATGCACCGAACAGGGCGACAGGCGTGCTCAGCAAGACGCTGAAGGGAAGCGTCCAGCTTTCATAGAGAGCCGCCAGAATGAGGAACACGAACAACAGCGAGAATACGAAAATCACCCATGAAGGTAGGCCTTCCTGTGCTTTCTTTTCCTGATAAGACATGCCCATGTAGTCATAGCCCATCTCTTTCGGCATGGTTTGATCGAACGTCTCTTCGAGCGCTTTCATGGCCTGCGTTGAGCTGTATCCGGGAGCCGCGCCACCGATGATTTGAGCCGAACGGTAAAGGTTATAGCGCATGGTGAATTCCGGCCCAGGGAGCGATTCGAATTTTGTGAGCGCGGTGAGTGGAACCATTTCACCTTGTGAGTTGCGCACGTAGAACTTACCTATTTGATCGAGATTGTTACGGTATTCGCCTTCAGCTTCGATGTATACCTGCCATTGGCGGCCGAAGCGATTGAAGTAGTTCACAAACAAACCACCCATGTAGGCTTGGATAGTGCGGTAAACATCGCTCAACGCCACGCCTTGCTTCAAAGCTTTCTCGCGGTCGACGTCCAGAAATTGCTGCGGAACGCTTGGCAGGAACGTGCTAACCAGGCCTGGAGCGATTTCCGGACGCTTGGATGCCGCGGCGATAAACTTCTGGAGATTGGCGGCCAGAAAGTCTACGTCTTTGCCGGCGCGATCTTCGAGAACGAAGGTGAATCCGCCGGAGGTTCCAACGCCGGGAATAGCGGGCGGAGGAAAGCTCAGCGCGAACCCATCGGGGAGTTTGGCCAGTTCCTGATTCACATGCTGCACGATTTCCTGATACTGTGTCTGGCGGCTGGTACGATCTTTCCAGTCGTCGAGCGTGACGAAAAAGAATCCAGTGTAGCTGGTGCTAACGAAGCTCAGCAGGCTGAAGCCCGCCACACGAGTGGTATATTTAACGCCCGGAGTGTGCAACAGAATTTTCTCAACTTTGGCGCACGCTGCTTCGGTACGCTCAAGCGACGAAGCGTTGGGAAGCTGCAAGTGCATAAACATGTAGCCTTGATCCTCCCCCGGCAGGAAACTCGAAGGAAGCTTGCTATTGAAGAATGCCGCGCCCAGGCCTGCTACTGCCAGCACGATGAAGGCGACGGCGCTTTTGCGGATAAGGGTGCCAGACCAGCGCAGATAGCCGTGCTTTGTCCGTTCAAACCCGCGGTTAAACCAGTTGAAGAAGCGCCGCAGCGGTCCGTGGCTTTCCTGCTTGGGCTTGAGCAGTAAGGCAGCCAGTGCTGGACTCAGCGTTAGCGCGTTGAACGCCGACAGGATCACGGAAATGGCGATGGTCACAGCGAACTGCTGATATAAGCGTCCCGTGATGCCGGGGATAAAAACAGTTGGGACGAAGACTGCCGAGAGCACAAGGGCGATGCCGATGACCGGTCCGGATATTTCTTCCATCGCTTTGAGGGCAGCTGGTTTGGGCGCCATGCCTTCTTCCATGTGGCGTTCGACAGCTTCGACGACGACGATGGCATCGTCCACCACGAGTCCGATGGCCAGCACCAGACCGAATAGCGAGAGCGTGTTGATGGTGAATCCGAAAACCGGAAACATAATGAATGTTCCGATCAACGAAACCGGCACCGCGAGCAAAGGAATCAGCGTGGCGCGCCATCCTTGCAGGAACAAATAGACAACTACGGTGACCAGGACAATAGAAATCAAGATGGTCTGAACGATGTCGCGAATGCCCTGGGTGACGGACTCGGTGGTGTCGAGCGAGACGACGTAATCGACATCTTGCGGGAAGCGTTTCTTTGCTTCCTCCATCACTTTGCGGACTCCTTTCGCAGCGTCGACGGCGTTAGTTCCGGGCAATTGATAAACGGCGACGATCGCGCCCGGCTTGCCGTTGATGCGGCCCGACAAGGTGTAATCTTGCGCGCCGAGTTCGATGCGCGCCACATCGCGCACGCGAACTATGCCGCCGTCAGGCAGTTCGCGGATGATGACGTTGCCAAACTGTTCAGGTGTGGTCAGCCGGCCTTGTGCGCGCACCGAATATGTGTATTCTTGGCCTTTGGGTGACGGTGACCCGCCAATCTGGCCTGCCGGATTCACCGTATTCTGCGCTTGAATCGCGGAAACAACCTCTGTCACAGTGATGCCGAGCTTGGCCAGCTGATCGGGCTTAATCCACAGGCGCATGGCATACTGGCCCGCGCCGAACACTTGAACGTTGCCAATGCCGGGAACGCGAGTCAACTGATCATTCAGATTGATATAGGAGTAATTGGCGAGAAATTTCCCGTCGTAAGTGCCGTTGGGCGAGAATAAGCCCAAGACCATGAGTGGCGCGGTGACAGATTTCTGCACAGTTACACCGAAGTTAGTCACATCTTGCGGAAGTTGGGAGGCCGCCTGGGTCTCGCGCATCTGGGTGAGCATCAGGTCGGTATTTGGATCGCTCTTCACATCGAAGTTCACGATCATGGTCATCTGCCCGTTGCCCGCCGCGTTCAACGAGTACATGTAGTTCAGGTTGTCGACGCCGCTCATCTGCTGCTCGATCGGCGTCGCCACGGATTGCTCTATGGTTTGGGCATCAGCTCCCACATAGGTGGCTCGAATCTGCACCTCGGGAGGTGCGATGGCGGGAAACTGGGCGATTGGGAGCTGGGCGATGGTCACCGCGCCGATAATCACCATCAGCAGCGAGATCACCATCGCGACAATGGGACGATTAATGAAAAATTTCGACATCAATTAGCTTCCTTGGGAGTTACCTGTCCGCCCGGCCGGATTTTAAACAATCCGTCGGCCACCACTCGCTCACCGGGTTTCAGGCCTTCGTTTACCACCCAGTCGGAGCCAATGCGATCTCCCACTTGGACCATGGCGAAGCGGATGGTATTGTTAGGATCGACGACAGCTACTGAATAGTTGCCTTGAATCTCGTTGACAGCTCTCTGTGGCACCAGCAATGCGCCGGTTCGCATGCCGATGAAAGCACGAACCATTCCATACAAGCCGGGCCGCAAAATATTACCTGGATTGGGGAACAGGCCCGTCAGTTGAATCGCACCCGTGGATGCGTTCACTTGACGGTCCGCGAAAGAGAAGCGTCCTTTGTGGGGATAGACGGTGCCGTCAGAGAGGATGAGTTCGAGTTGTAGGTCGTTCATCGAACCGTGGCGGGTCAGGCTCAAATATTCCTGCTCACTCACCGAGAAATTCGCTTTGATTGGATTTACGGTGGAAACTGTAGTTACCGCGGGGCTGGAAGGGCTGACCAGGTTGCCAACCTGAGTCGTGGCGACTCCCACGATACCGTCGATGGGAGACAGTAGTCTGGTGAAGCCTAAATTTACCTTAGCGTTTTCGACAGCAGCCGCAGCGGCCGTGACGGCTGCCTTGGCGGCTTCAATCTGCGCTTGCGCGGTGTCAACTTGGGCTTGCGCGGCGGCTACCTGCGCTTGCTGTGATTGATTGGTCTGCATGGCGTTGTCTAAGTCCTGTTGCGTGATCGCCTCCTGCTTCGCTAGTGGGATGTAGCGATTCTCGTCAAGCTGCGCCTTGCGCTGGTTGGCCTGAGCGCTAGCAAGCTGCGCGCGCGCCTGGAGCAACCCAGATTGCGCTTGCAGAACCTGAGCTTTTGCCTGGGCCAATTGCCCTTCGGCCTGATCGGCGGTGGCTTGGAACGGCCTAGGGTCGATCTCGAACAACAGTTGCCCTTTGCGAACATACGACCCTTCCGCGTAGTTTTGCGTAAGAAGATTTCCGGTAACCTGAGCTTTGACTGCGGCGTTCACCATTCCATCAAGCGTGCCGACCCATTCGCGCTCGATCGGGACATCTTTTTGCCGCACAACAGCGATCTCGACGTCCGGCGGCGGCCCGGAACTCGCAGCGGCCGTTTTCGACATGCATCCCACAGTCCCGCCCAGCACAACGCTCACAAGGACAGCAGCCACAAACAGTTTCGTTCGATTCTTGAAATGATCTATCACTCGTTTCTCCCGTTCTTGATTTTGTTCGGTTTGCCGCAGTTAATCAGCGGGCCAATGAACCGCCGAAGCGGCCGCTGTCCCTTCGCTTTCAGGTTCTCCAGCAGATATTTCGTGTCGACGCCCCCGGCGATAAATGTGACTCCTTCGCACGTCATGTCGGACAAGAGAGTCTCTCCGCTCTCATCTATAAATGTGACGTCAGTGAGGTCCACGACAGTGTGGGCACCGCCTGCAACCTTGCGAGCATGCTGCCAACACGTGCGCAACTCCGCGACCCAGGGACCTGTCAATTGTCCGCATAACGTCCACCGCTCTTCTGTCTCTGTTTGATCGTGTGCGATCCGCAACATGCGCGACTCACTTTCAGTTTGTGGGAGTGCATGCCGTAAACCAATTGCCGCCGTGGGCTCGAAAGCGCTAATTGCCTGATAGCTCGAGGGTATCGGAGAGCGGGTGCGGATACCGCTGGGCAGTACGCCACAGCAGCGTGACAGGAAGCTGGTTTACTGCCGGGATTTCGGCACCTGATTTACACGCCAGTGCGAGAAACACGGATGCCAAGCTTCTGCATTCGCGATTGCAATGTGGAGCGCTTCATTCCAAGCCTGGCGGCGGCGCCGTTTGGCCCGGCAACGGTCCAGTTGGCTTGTTCGAGTGCCGAAACAATCTGTTTACGCTCGGCGTCGTCGAGCGTGGCGCGCATGTTCTGACCGTTTCCGTTTGAAGTCGCCACATAGCTCCCGGCGCCCGGCGCTGATGGAAGCGAAGCCCCAGGCGGCAACCGAAGATCCTCGCTTGGCACATTTAAGACCAGACCCTTGGTGAGGATCACAGCGCGTTCGATCACGTTCTGTAGCTCCCGGATGTTGCCGGGCCACGGATACTTCACCAAAGTAGTCATGGTCTGCGAGGGGATTGTGTCGATAACCTTGCTGATGCGCCGGCTAAATTGTTGCACGAAGTGCCGCACCAGCAGCGGAATGTCTTCGGGGCGTTCGCGTAGCGCCGGGACGCGTACTGGAAACACGTTTAGCCGGTAATAGAGGTCGGAACGGAATTTCTGTTCGCTTACCAGGGCCTCGAGATCGCGGTTGGTGGCTGCGATAAGTCTTGCATCGGTGTGTAAGGTCCGGGTCGAACCAAGACGCTCAAATTCGCGCTCTTGCAATACGCGCAGAAGCTTAGGCTGGAGTTCGAGCGGCACTTCGCCAATCTCGTCTAAGAACATGGTTCCGCGGTTTGCCAACTCAAATCGCCCAATGCGTTGCGATATAGCGCCAGTGAAAGCGCCGCGCTCGTGGCCGAATAGCTCGCTTTCGAGCAGCCCTGTGGGAATGGCGGCACAGTTCAGCTTGACGAAGCCGTTCGACTGGCGCCCGCTTAAGTTGTGCACCGCGCGAGCGATCAATTCTTTGCCGGTTCCTGTTTCGCCATAGATAAGAACTGTGGAATCGGTAGGCGCAACGGTTTCCACCTGTTCCAAGACACGGCGCAGAGCCTCGCTTTTGCCCACAATCTCTTCGAACTTCAACTCGCTGCGGATTTCGTCCTCGAGGTATAACTTTTCTTGGGTGAGTTTGTTCTTGAGGTCGGATACCTCGCCATACGCCCGAGCGTTCTCGATCGCGGTTGCCACTTGGCGCGCGATCTGGCCAAGGAATGTAAGGTCTTCTTGGCAAAAGGCCTGTTGACGATAGCTGCCGAGGCTGAGCACTCCAACGATGCCCTCGCGGCCTTTGAGCGGCACGTGCGCCAGGGAGTGTATCCCGAGATCCGGCATAGAAGGTTCCCGTTCGATCTCCTCTTTGGAGAGAATGAGAGGTTCGCCCGACGTGAACACGCGCAGCGCGCTCGCTTCCTTATGGGCGGGGGGTTCGTAGCCCTCTTCAATGATGCCAGGCTTGTCGGGAAGATCGAGCGCATAGAGCCGCAGCTTCTTGTCTTCTCCGGGCAGATCGATCCCTACGCCGTCGCACTGCATCACACGCCGGATGTTCGCGGAAATCTCGCGGAGCACGTCGCGCAGGTCCAAGTTCGACACCACACGATTAGTGAGGTCAAGCAGCAGTTCGAGGCGTTCCTGGGCGCGTTGCGACGCTTGAAAATTGATGGCGTCGTCCATCGCCAATGCGATCTGGTTGGCCACCAACGAACAGAAGCGGACTTCCTGCGGTGAATAGGCGTTGCTGTGAACGCTGGCGATCACCAAGCTGCCGAGCTTCCTGTGCGCGGTGGTTAATGGAAAAGCGCAGACCGATTGCAGCCCAGCCTGACGCATGATATCTGTGGAAGCGGGAAAGCGGGTTTCGCCGTGCAGCGTGGCGAGGACCGCCGTTTCCTGGTGCCGGTACACCCAAGCTGCTAGCGTGTCGTCACTGTCGAGGTCGGAAGGCAAAGACTCCGGCTGGCGGCATTCGGAGCACATATGCCAATGGACCTTGTTTGAGCGTTCATCGAATTGCGCAATCGCGTCGAACTCAAGCACCTGACCCAGTTCGTGAACCAGCATTCCGAACAGCTCCTGCGAGTTTCTCAGAGCGCGCACCGAGGTGGCGATCCGTATCAGAGACTCGTACTTTGCCGCCGTAGACTGATCTACTTGGCTTTCAAGAAGGGTCGATGTCGACATGCCCCAAATACCCTAAATCCATCCGATGCCGTCGCGGCAGTCGAGGATTCAGACCAATCTTGGTTTGTGCCCTGCTTCTGAAACTCTCCCGCTCCGAGAAACTGTCGCGAGTCGAGTTACCGGGCATCCGCTACTGCACAACCAACGGCAATTCCACGAAGCTCGCGTCACCTTCCGTATGAAACACGCGCTGGGTTGCCTGTCGATAATCCTGAGGCTTCGCCCAAAAAATGTTTTGCACAAACGTCTGCGGATTTCGGTCGTACAACGGAAACCAACTCGATTGTACCTGCACCATCATCCGATGTCCTGCCAGAAACACATGATTTGCCGTCGGCAGCGCAAACTTATACAACAGCGGCTTTCCCGCTTCAATGGCCTTTGGAGTCTCAAGGCTTTCCCGATAACGCCCTCGGAAAATATCGGCTGAGATCATTAGCTGATAACCACCCATTTCCGCATCTCCAGCCACTTCATCCGGGTATACGTCGATGACTTTAACTACCCAGTCCGAATCCGTGCCGCTTGTGGAGGCGATGAGATTCACTACCGGCTGCCCGCTAATCTTCACTGGTTCACGCAACGTGTCTGAGACGAACACGGCCACGTCGGTTCTACCCGATGCCTCTCTTTGGTCACTTACTAACCAGTTCTGCCACGTCTGTCCAGATCCCAAATCCGGTCTCCTCCGAAACGGCACCGGTTTGGCCGGATCGGACACATATTCGTCATAGGCGGAGTCGCCCGGCTTGGGAGGTGCAAATCCCGCCCGCCCTCCCGCCGTCAAATAGAGGGGCGTCGGCTTGATGGTGCAACCAGTCAAACAACCGTCTGGCCAAGACGGTAGCTTCAACCATTTGTTCGTGCCCGTCTCGAAGGCGGTCACAGGGGAAATCACATTCTCTGAACCGGAGTCTTTCAGATAGTGATCCAGAAACGGCCGCAGGACATTCTGACGAAAGTATAAGGCCGTGTCGCTATGAAACTTTAAAGCGCCGAGCGAACTGCCATCCCCAATCTCTTGCCCGTGAAACCACGGCCCCATAACCAGGAACACTTTATCGTTTGCGGTGTCCTTCGGCTTGATGGCTTTGTAAACCGCCAGCGCCCCGTAGATGTCTTCCTGGTCCCACAAGCTAGCCACTAGCAGAACCGGCACTTTCAGAGGTTGCGAGCCCAGAATTCTATCCATAGCCTGGTCGCGCCAAAATGCATCATAGCTTGGATGCGCTAGAATTTTCCGCCAGAAACCAATCTGCTCCATGCCGTGCCGCTGCCCCAGTTCGCCCGCAGAACCCTCCTCCAAGTAAACATCCCAGTCATCCTGATGCCCGGTCCACCATCTCTCTGAGTTATCACGCGACGCTTCCTGTTCGTAGATGTAAGACATCCCCAATTCGCGGAACGCCCCGTTGTGAAACCAGTCGTCACCCATCCAGCCATCAACCATAGGGTTCATCGGAACCGACACTTTTAACGCCGGGTGCGGATTCACCAGCGCCATCAGTGGCGTAAATCCGTCGTAGGAGATACCAAGAATCCCCACCCTCCCATTGCTCTCGGGAGTGTTCTTCACCAGCCAGTCGATGGTGTCGTAGGTGTCTGTCGAGTGATCCACGGGAGTCGGGTTTTGTGGGCCGCTGAGAGGCCTGTTCATCACGTAATCGCCTTCAGAGCCATATTTGCCTCTCACGTCCTCCACCACGCGTATGTAACCGCCATCTACAATCACGTCGACGGCGTTGTCGTAACCCTGTAGAATCGGCCCTAGATGCGGACTCGCCGCATGGCTAGTCAGTCCAGTAGCGTTGTACGGCGTGCGTGTCAAGAGAATGGGAGCATTCCTTGCGCCTTTCGGAATTAGGACGACCGCGTGTAACTTCACGCCGTCGCGCATGGGAATCATTACGTCGCGCCTCACATAATCAAAGCTGTTAGTGGATGCCTGGATCTTGGCCGGTATTTCGCTCGGGTAATTTGGATAGAGCGGCGTCTGCGCCCGCACCAACACTACCGCGAGCCCCATCGCCACCAGTAAATGTGTCGGTCTCATGATCGAATTATTAGAGCACATCGCGCGCCAGCTGCTCATCAGTGTGCAGGCAGGGCGAAGGCGACAATGCTGCCACCTGATTTAGCTTCGTTCTTTCCGCCGCCGCAAACAATGACGACGTACTCGCGGCCACCGACTTCATAGATAGAGGGCGTGGCGTTGCCGCCCGCTGGAAGCTTTCCTTCCCACAATAGTCGACCGGTCGACTCGTCGTATGCGTGAAATTTATTATCGAAGCTGGTAGCTCCAATGAACAGAACGCCACTTCCAGTTACTACCGGGCCGCCATAGTTGTCGCTTCCGGTGTTTGTCATGCCCTTAGCGGCGAGTTCCGGATACTCGCCAAATGGAATCTTCCAGCGGATCTCACCCTTGTTCAGATCAATAGCGTTCAAAGTTCCCCAGGGAGGCTTGATAGGCGGATAGTTTTCCGGATCGCGGAATAAGATGTAACCCTCGTTTCGATATTTCTGCCAGTTAGGGTCGGCTTTCGCAGCGGCTTCGTCCACAACTCCAGTGTCTCGGCCAGTCACGAGGAAATCTACAATCTCATCCACATTTTTTTCGAGATAGTCAAAGGCCGGCATGCGCCCCGAGCCCTCGCGGACGAGTTTGATAAGGTCATCGCGCGAACGCCGCTTGCCGATATCGACGAGCGAGGGAAACGTGGGCGGCGCTCCTTCGCGGTTGTCGCCGTGGCAGCTAGCGCAGTTGTTCAGGTAAAGCGATTTCGTTTCGTGATTCACCATGCGAATGATCCACGGCTGCTCATTCGAGTTGACAAACAGAAGGCCGCTCTGTGGGTCGAACGCTGCGCCGCCCCATTCCGCTCCACCGTCTGTGCCAGGCATCAACACGGTTCCTCGAAGACTGGGCGGAGTGAAAATGCCGTTGGAGTCCAGCGTTCTCAACCTGGCCAGAACGGCCGCATGCGTCACCGGTGTTCGATCAGTCACCATATCTTCGGTGAATGTTTGCCGCGTGAGTGGCGGCGGCTTCACGGGATAAGGTTGCAATTCCGAGAGCTTCTCACCCTCCAGAGCCGATTGCGGAGCCCTGCGATATTCGAGCGGGAACAGCGGCTTGCCGGTTCTCCGGTCCAGGATGAAGACGTAACCCGTCTTGGCGATTTGCGCCACCGCCTCTATCTTGCGACCGTTCTGAGTGACAGTCACAAGAGTGGGCGCGGCGGGGAAGTCCAGATCCCAGACATCGTGCCTGACACCCTGGAAATGCCAGATGCGCTTACCCGTCTTAGCATTTAACGCCAGGACGCAATCCGCGAAAAGATTGTTGCCGATGCGATTTGAACCGTAAAAGTCGAACGACGCCGAGCCAGTCGCCGCGAACACGATGCCGAGCTTTGGATCGATGGTGAGTCCCGCCCATGCATTGGCGCCTCCCGAAATCTTGTATGAGTCTTTCGACCACGTGTCATACCCGAACTCACCTGGATAGGGAATGGTGTGGAAGATCCAGCGCATTTTGCCGGTATTGACGTCGAACGCTCGAATATGACCAGGAGTGCCGGGTAACGTTTCCGGCACAGTGCTGCCTAGAATGATCATGTCCTCATAAATCACGCCTGGACTGCTGGCGCTCACCGTCATCTTTTCCGGTGGTCTTCCCAAGCCCTCACGCAGATCAATCCACCCATTCTTGCCGAAAGTCGTCATAGGTTTGCCCGTGGCTCGGTCTAGTGCCCAAAGGTAATTTCGATAGGTGAAGAAAACGCGATCGCGATAGACGGTAACACCACGATGCCGGTAGCGCCGCCTAGGCTCGCTTGGCTGGCTGGGGTTGAAACTCCAAAGCTCGCGCCCAGTGCCGGCATCGAGTGCAATCACTCGCATCTTGGGTGTAGTTGCGTACAACTTGCCATCGATAATGATGGGGTTGCTCTGCATTTCGGAACCCTGAAAGGCGTCGCCGGAATCATAGGTCCATGCCACTTCTAACTGTTTCACGTTCTCCCGATTGATCTGTGTCATTGGCGAATAGCGGATGTTTCCAGGGCCTCCGTTAACCGGCCAGTCAATGTTCCCGGCTTGGTCTGCTCCCCAAGCAAGAGAGGCGAACAACAGACAACCCACAAGTTTCGATGAGTTCATGGAGTCCACAGTTTAGCTCAGATGTTTCGGTGCAAGACTCCGACGCGAAAGGGGACGGCCGCCGGTGAACGCGTCAGAAGTTTTGTTGTTGCGTGCTTTCTCATGCCCATGGTGAGTTCGTTCGTTGTTGGCCAAAAAGCCGGGTTTACGAACATGGTCGTTGTGCTGCATATTGCGCGTCTGTGATGTGACATCGGGCTACGCGGCGGCTGCGGCTGTACCCCTGCAGAAATCTTTTTGGAGGCCGTGTTTGGCCAGTTCGGCATTGTATTGCGCTTCGAAGCCAGGGTCTTCCGAGGCGGCTTTGCGGTTTTGGTGGACGTTTTGGCCGATGCGGAAGCAAGTTTCGGCGTCTTTTTTCAGAACCTCCCAATAGTGCGTTTGTTTTTTCATTTCGTGACGCTCGTTTTTGATGCGGAGTTCCTCTTGGCTGTGAGTTTGCGCTTCAAAGCCATTGTCGTTCTTGCGTCTTTCGGCTCTTAGCTTTACGAGGTCGTTGAGTGATTTGTGGAAAGCGCGGGTGTGGGTGGTTTGGTAACGCAGGTAGAGGGAGAACATCTTCGCGTCAGTGATTTGCCCGGTTTGCAGGTCGAAGCACGAGTTTTGGATGCTTCCGGCTCTATTTGCCAGCCAATGAGACTCCGCCATGGTGCTTACTAATATGGATTCGGTTTCGGTGGTGGGTTGGTGTTCCGCAGCCAGAGAGGCTTTTAACGCTTCGAAGCCATTGGGGTCCTCGGTTGATAAGAGGAGGAAGACGCCGTTGTGGCGAGCGAGGCCGTGGGAGGTGCGGTTTTGGGAGGAGATGGCGCGACCCGCGGCTGTGACAGGTCCGGTGGAGAGTTCGGCGTTGGCTCGGTTGGCGGCGAGTTGGGCCGGGGAGATGGAGGAGAGCGAGGGGAAGGGAAGGCCGGGTTCGGGGATTCCGGCGACGGTGACCGGCGTGGCAGCAGCGGTGGGCGCGGGGGCGGTTGGTGGGGTGGCGGAGATGTGCTCGGCTCGCTCACTGGTACAGGTAGAGGCAGCTGCGCCAACTTGCTCGGCGTTCTCCGGTTGGGTGGTGAGACCGGCTTTGCGCGCGAGTTTCCGTTCTTTGTGCGCGGAGGCGCGGCGTTCTTTGCGATTCATTATTGATAGTCCTTTCGGTTGCTTAGAGCCGTAAATAGAAAGCGCGGCGGCGAGTGAAGGATCGCGCCACGGATCTGCGTTCAAAATAGCGTGGGTTGGGAGATGCGCAGAACGCAGTGTGGGTTTTATAGGCGGCGGAGGGCGGTAAGTGGATGAGAGGATTGGAGATAGAAGTTTGGGATTATTTCGCCGGTTTGTGACTGACTTTTGGGGGCCTTTTGTAGAGGGCGTGGTGAGATCGGAGAATGATCTGATTCGAGGGCGAGAACAGTGGAATGGCGAACCCCGGCGGCCATACAGAGGATCTTCTTCCCATAGGGCTCTTCTGTCGCGGATGAGGGATTTCTGTTGCGAAGGAATAAGTACGCTAATCGGAACTCGGGCTGTTACTGCTTTCCAGAAGAACCCGCGGTTGAATCGGAGACAAAAGCCAGCGGCTGATCATCCCGCGCTGGATGGTTGGGGGAGACAGACTCACGGGACCCCGAAAATACGTTGCCGCTTCTTCGCAGTCGCGGCTAGAGGTTTTCGTGTGAATAGAGGGCGAGTTACTGGAGAGAGGAAACGCTGCCGGGTGGCAGCTGGGAGCGCCCAGCGAGTCTCGTTTGAAGTTTATTTCGGCTCCACTTTACTGGGAGAGATCGACTGCTATCGGAGAACCTTCATCCGACGCAGTTAGCTCATGGACCGGAACTGAAATCGGCCTGTTTGTTTTCAACTCGCTGAAGCTGACGTTGACCCGCTAGCTTGACGCGGCTCATGGCGGGCAGACTTCTCAGTGTCCGAGCAACGTCACTTTCGGCCACAACCCGTTCTATCATCCCGGATGTGCTCGCGAATGTGTTAGCGATCCTTTGAAAACGTAGAAATTTGAACTTTGGCCCGCACAGCAACATCATCTGCGCCGCAGGCGATCATGCGTCCGATCATCTGCACCGTCGGTTGGTGCCGACAGCTTCACTTCAACTCCTTGGAGGGTGTCCGGGTTTTCATAATCTTGGACCTTAAAGCGGTTTCCGAGGCCTTCGAGGCGGGCCAACTTCCAACTAGCCGACCCGCTGGACGCGATTAGTAAACCCTGCGCCGTTACACACGACTTTCGCAGCGACTAAGTTTTAAAGTTCCGCCGGCAACCTACTTGAGAACGAGTTGAACCAGGTCCTAATTACCTTTTGTCTCCGTCGTGTAAGCGAGACGACTTCCGTCTGGCGTGACAGCTAGATCTCCGGAGTAGGGGCGGGAACGGGAGCAATATCCGAGGAGTTTTTCGTGGCAAAGGAATAAAAACTAAACGCTCGAGGTAGCCCGCCAGGCGAATAGCTTACATAGTAAATGCCATCATCGACGGGCTGAAACTTGCCGTTTGGCGGAAGATAGTCCGGCACGATTCGAACCTCGGGATTTCTTAATAGATCACCTCGTAGACTGCGGGCATAAATCCCAAGCTGGTCTGACTTTGCGTATAGCAGCAAATTCTGCTTTGGACTCTCGACAGCGTACAAACCAGCCCAAAGAAACTGTGCAGAGCCCGCTGCTAAAGAAAGGCGATACAGGAGAGCTGTTCCGTGAGGTTCCAGCATATACAGGGTCTTGCCGTCTTGCGAAAATGAAGGTTGCGCGAACCCGCGGCTTCCATTGGTGAGTTGTTTGGTAAACCCGTCTCGCAGGCGAACGGTAAAGATTTGAGCCTTATCAGGTATTCGCGCATGGAATGCGAGAAGCGTTCCATCTGGAGACCACGAGGGAGGACCCACAAGAACCGCGTTGAGGTGAGTCACTTGGCGCAGATTGTTCCCATACGCGTCTGCCACCCAAATCTGCCATCCGCCGCCCCGGTTGCTTTTAAAAGCTATACTCCGCCATCGGGAGAAAAACGAGGAGATTCCTCTTCGGCGGTGGACGGGGCAAAGCGTGTCGCAGCCTCCGCGGGATTTAGACCCTTGAGCGGTTGGACCCATAGGTCGGTATCATCCGTGTGACTCGAAGCCACCAGCGTTTGTTCTGAAGCACTAAAGGTCAACCCTTCCAAAGTTGCTTCGGTGGCATACACAAGCCGCGCTGGATGACCGATTTCAGCCTGCACCACTCTATGCCCATAGCTATCGAGGAAAAGAACCCTGTTGCTATCCGGTAGCCAAATCGGAGCTGTCGCATTGGCTATGGTGTCGCTGACAGCGACAGGCTCGCCCTCCGTATGAAGGTCGTCGGTAATCCGCTGAAACCATAACTTACTGCTCCACGGCCCTCCGTAGAAACGCGCGAACACCAGCCAACGTCCATTTGGCGAAAACGCGGGCGCTGCGTCGTCATCGCCGTCGTTGGTGCCTGCCGTAGTAAGCAGCGGCCTCGTGGCGCCCGACCCGGTGGATAGCAAAAACAACCTGTGATGGCTGTCTGCGAACTCCCTGCTTGTGAAGCATAGCCACTTCCCATCCGACGTCCACGACATCAATCTTCCTGCGCCTTTAACGGCAAAGCCAATGTTGATTGGGTGCAAACTCCGCTCTGGCCCACTGATTGAGGGAATCAGCATGATGTCGCCTTCGGCTTGGGTTCTACGTCGCATAAATGCAATGTATTTACCATCAGGCGACCATATGGGAAAGGCATCGTCGGCCTGGGCGGAAGTAAGACGCATGGAATTCGATTCGCCCAGCAGCTTGATATAGATGTGCCCGTGGCCATCTCCGCCATCCCACGAAAAAGCCACTTGGTGGCCGTCGGGAGAAAGCGAAGGTTCCCGTTCGTCGCCGGGGTAAGAGGTCACCGGCGAAACGCGCGTCACCCCGACAAGCTGCGCCGGTCTCTTTAACCACAGCACAACGCCGACCACCACCAGGGCGGCCAGTGCAATTGCCGCCACCAGCCAGCGCGAAATGCCAGGCTTAACAGAAGCGACCTCGATAGGCGTTCTGTTGAGGTCCGCTGGAGCCTCGGGCAAATCAGTTTGATCCTTGGGTAGATCGCCGGATGCAACGGTGCCATTGAGCGCCGCAACAAAACGATACCCTTAGCGAGGCACGGTTTCGATGTACCGGGGATGGGGTTGCCTCGTCCAGCAAAACTCCGCGTATCTGCCGGATGCAAAAGTTGATGTTCGGCTCGACGTCAATATATACGTTTTCGCCCCACACCCGCCGCCGTATCTCGTCCCGCGAAACAACTGCCGGTGCCCGTTCGACAAGCAACGCTAAAACTTGCCATGGCTGTTTTTGAAGCTTGAGACGAACCCCTCTCCTCGAAAGCGTTTGCCGAGCGAAGTCAAGTTCAAAATCGCCAAAAGAGCAAGTCCCGTCGCGTTTGGATGCTGCTCCGCCAGTCATTTAGCAGATAGTTTACCGCTTCTTGATGCGCGGGGTCCGGGATTAACTGGCTTCCCTTCAATATTTTAGATCCTCATGTCCATCTGAGGAATAACTTCTGCTCAAACTCATTCTCTTCCGCCGCAACTCATGGCAAAGTCAGCCTCAAGATGAAAAAGTTTATTGGACTTCTTTTGTTCGGCCTTCAGATTTGCACACTGCAGGCCGCGCCGCAAAGTTGGATTGAGTGGGTATCGGAAGGTAAGGCGTCCGTGGCGGTCGGGAACTACAAGGCGGGCCTTGACGCATTTCATAAAGCATTGGCGAACGGTGAAAGCTCAAAGATACCGGCTAGGCAATTAGTGGAAATTACAGTTTCTCTGGCGGCCGCGTACTCCGAGTTGGGGTTGTACGCCGATTCGGAAGGGGCCTGGCGCAAAGCCCTCGCAATGGTAGAGAACACCGAGGGGACAGCCTCGCTTGATTATGCGGTGGTGCTTGCTAATATGCTGACTCTCCCCATCCAAACCACGCGCAACGAAAAGGACATTCAAACGCTTCGCCGGGCGATCGTCACGCCTCGTAAAACCGACTCGCCAACAGATTTGGCGATGGTGCGTGCGTGTTTGGCGAACCTTCTGATGAGACAGCTTAAGTATGGCGAAGCGGAGACCTTGCTGCTGGATTCGCTAGCAGATTTTGACCGCCTCAAAGAAAGTGAGCCGCAACTGGTGGCAACAGTTCTCGACCTGCTTGGGAAAATCCGCTACGAGCAAGGTCGCTTTGCCGAAGCGCTTCAATTGCACAGCCGATCGCTCAACATTCTGGAGTCCACCCTCGGCGCCCAACACCCCAGTTTGATTGTCACTCTTAACGACTTGGCCAGCGCTATGGTCAAAGCGAACCGCAGCGAAGAAGCCGCCGCACTTTATCAACGCGCAATACTCCTTTGCGCCAAAACTCTAGGTCTGGATCATCCAGAGTATGGAGTTGTTCTCGAAAACTACTCGTTCGTACTGAAGAAATTAGGCCGCAAGCATGAGGGCAAAGAACTGGCCGCCCGCGCTAAACAAATTCTCTCAGCCTCCGACCGCCGCAACGGAATTGGCGCAGTTGTTTCGGTCTCCGCCCTGCGCGCTGACAAGAAGTAGTTACCGATTTTTCAAAAGGAAGGAAAGAAAGGAAAGTGAAATTCACTCAAATCAAAACTTCGTTACCCATCAGGACACTGGTGCTGACTTTCGGTAGTTTGGTCGTCACTGCCAGTGCTGAGACGCCAATCGACGCTTCTATACTTACGCCCTATGTTACCGGCCTTCAGGGGCCCGCGGTTTGACATTCGGACAGGACGGTAGCTTATATGTTGCCGAAGGAGGCACCGGAGGAACAAACTCGACCGGCGCGATCTGCGTTCAGGTCCCCGCGCCCGCCGGTCCTTATACGGGCGGAGCAACAGCGCGGATCTCGCGCATCGACAGCAAGGGTAATCGCACGACGCTGGCAGGCGGCGGATGTTCGCACGGCAATCCCACGCTTCCCAACGGTATTGTGGGAGTGGATACACACACTGGCGCCTGGAAGTATGTCACCGATCTCAGCGTCTTCAACGCGGAGCACCGGCGGCCTATACCGATAGCGGCGATTTCGAAGCGGACGGCCAACCTTACAGCATGATCGCTTTCCACGGCGATCTCTGGTCGGCCCTATTTTGTTTCGGCAGCAGAACGGAACCGTGTGGGCCGCAAGCATTGATTTGCTGCGGTTCAAGGGGCAGAAGGCCACTACCGTTTTGTCCTTGGGCGACTCGACAACATGGAAAGGCGACGAGCGCGCCTTGCCTCGTTCGAGCTTCATCTCCCGATTCTTGAGAGTCGGGCCGGATGACTCCCTGCTTTCGCTGACATCGCTTGTCCTGGACACACGTTTGGGTTAGACTGTCTGAAACCGGACCGGCAAAAGCAGATTCCCGGCTATTTAGAGACTTTGGGGTGAAACTGATGTTCGCTTGTGGACGCTTCAGAAGTGTGATACTGGCGTGCGGTCTCATGCCAGTTGTGAGTTGGTTCGCCCCTGGCCGAGAAACGGGCGCGAACCAGATTGTCGTGCTGCACGCGTCGCGTGTGTTGGATGTGGCGACAGGAAGAATAACCGCGCCGGGCGAGGTTCTGGTTCAAGGTGAGCGTATTGTGAGTGTCGGGAGTTCCGTGGCGCATCCTGCCGGAGCCGAATACATCGATCTGGGAGATCGCACTCTCCTCCCTGGCCTGATTGACGCTCATGTGCACCTTTTTCTTCATCCCGGAGACGAGGCCGATCAATCGGTGCGTGAATCCGTGCCGCAGCGAACCATCTCCGCTGTGTTGGCGGCTAAAGCGGATCTGGTGGCGGGCTTCACTGCCGAGCGCGACATGGGGACAGAGGGCGCCGGTTCCGCCGACACGGCCGTCCGCAATGCCATCAATGCCGGCCTGGTGCCAGGCCCTCGCCTGCGCATCAGTGGCAACGCGGTGGACATTGTCGGTGGTCACGAGGACTTCACTAAAGATTTGGGTCCGCAGCAACAGATTCTGCCGAACGCGACATGGGCCAACAACGCCTCCGAGTTGGTAACCGTCATTCGCCAACAATTTAAGGAAGGTGCGGACTTCATCAAGATCTATGAGACAGGCGCCGATTCGATTGTCGACGGGAAATTTTCGACCCCCTTTCAGTTCACCGAAGAAGAGATGCGTGTTGCCGTTCAGGAAGCTGCCCGCGTCCACAGACAGGTTGCAGTGCACGCAACAGGCGAACCCGGCACCCTCTATGCGGCCCGCGCCGGTGTGGCGAGCATCGATCATGCCGACCAACTGAGCGATGAGACGATGCGCATCATGCGCGAGAAGCGAATCTTTGCTGTGCCAACGTTTGCGATCTCGGAGTATTTCGCGGATCATACGCAAGGCAACGATCGCGCGAAACGTGGGCTAGAATTTCACGCTCTGGAATTCCGCCGGCAACTGGAAGCGGGCGTGCCGATTGCGAGCGGCTCCGATGTTGGCCCGTTTCCGCACGGGACTCAGGCGCGCGAGTTCGAACTGCTGGTGAAGTACGGCATGACGCCGCTGGCGGCCATTCAAGCAGGCACAATGAATGCCGCCGAGCTGCTGCGCTGGTCAGAGCAGATCGGCCAATTAAAGGCGGGTTTTCTTGCTGACATTGTCGCGGTGCCAGGCAACCCTTTGACCGATATCAGCGAACTAACAAAGGTGGCCTTTGTGATGAAGGGCGGAGTCATTTACCGGCGGCCAAAAACCTAGCGTTTCAGCTACAATCGACAAAATGCTCCGTTCAATCTCGCGGCTTCTTCTTTTCGTAATCAGTGTTCTCGATTTTTCGACGTGGCTCGATGCGCAAGCTATACCTCGCTCGCCCCTGCTGGTTTTTCGGCACGTTACCGTGATTAATCCGGCTTCCTCGTCTGTGGAAAAAGATCGCGTCGTAGTTATTCGAGAGGGCCGCATCGCATCAGTCACAGACGCCGCTGGGTTCGTTTCGCAAAAAGGGGCGCAGGTCGTAGACGGAACAGGCCGCTACCTGATCCCCGGCCTGTGGGATATGCACGTCCACAGTGCCTTCGGCGATTGGTTCCCACGCGGGCGCGAGGTCATTCTTCCTCTCTTCATCGCGAACGGAGTGACTGGCGTTCGGGACATGGGAGGCGACCTCCCAGTGCTTTTCGAATGGCGGAAAGAAATCGCGGCTGGCGAGATCACAGGGCCGCGGATGGTGGTCTCTGGTCCCATGCTCGATGGATATCTGCCTGGCGGCGCTAAAACCCGCTTTCCGAGTTCGATTCCAGTCACGAGTCCCGTCGAGGCCGTGAAGGCTGTCGATTCGCTGAAAGCTCAGGGCGCCGAATTCATCAAGGTTCAGTCTGTTCTTACTCAAGAGATCTACGCGGCTGCCGCGCAAGAGGCGCATCGGCAGAATCTCCCGTTTGTTGGCCACGTGCCGGATCACATCAAGATAACTGAGGCGGTTGCGCTAGGCCAGAAGAGTATCGAACACTTCATGGGTGTTCTGGAGGGCTGTTCCAGCCAGGAAGATCGGTTGCTAAAAAGCGTTGAAGACACCAAGCTGCTGCTTAGCAGCTACGACGACGCCAAGTGCCGTGAACTCATTTCCCTGCTGGCCCGGACCCACACTTGGCAGGTGCCGACGACTGTGTGGAATCGGCAGGGTGAACTGTTAGATCAGGTCGATTTTGCTCACCAACCCCTCGACAAATACGTGCCCGCTTACTGGCGAGACGTAACCTGGAAGCGATTTTACGATGAGATGATCCCCGGCGTGCGCGCCGATTCGCTAACCTTGCGCCGGCAGTTTATTGCGCAGAATATACACATGATCGGGGCGCTGCATCGCGGCGGCGTTGAATTTATGGCAGGAACGGATACTGCTCCCGGAATCTACGTTATGCCAGGTTTCAGCCTGCATGATGAGTTGGCAAACTTCGTCGAGGCCGGGTTCTCTCCGATGGAGGCTCTAGCCACCGCCACCAGCAATCCGGCTAAATTCCTCGGCCGAAGCGATATGGGCGTAATTGCCGCCGGGAAAATCGCGGACCTGGTCCTGCTTGATCGGAACCCGCTTGAGGACATTGGGAATACTCGAACGTTGCGCGCAATCGTAGCGGACGGGCGTTATTACGACCGGGAGCATATCGACCGGCTCCTGGCAGGGGTCGAGGAAGCGGCGAAGAAATAGCTGGGACCCGCGACATAAAAGTGATAGATTCGCGGAAATGTAAGGCAAACGTAGAAGTCCGAGCGTAGCATCAGGCTGAGCCGCGACCGCAAGGGAGTGCAACGCAAAGCCGCTGCGCTTCCTCCGCTTTTGGGTCGCACAACCAAATAGCTGCGGCACGGCCCATTACCTGGATAATTTAGTTAAGATAGTCTGGTGCTCGGTGCGACACGTTCCGCTCCTAGCGCTGCGCTAAGCAGTCGATCTATAGGAGGGCGTGGTTCATGGCGTTTCGAGCGAGGCAACTGAGGCAGCGGGCTGTAGGTGCCGGCATGCTCCTGGTTCTGAGCATGGCGGGGCTTGCAGCGGACGTAACGATTGGTACCGTCACGGCACAGACTGGACAAAAGGCCACCGGCTACATTGAAGTGCCCGCGGGAGTCGACGCCGGCACAAACCTCCCAGTCATAGTCATCAACGGAGCGAAACCCGGTCCAACGCTGGCGCTAGTTGCGGGAGCGCATGGCACTGAATATGCCTCGAGCCTTGCCCTCGCGCAACTGGCGAACCGAGTCGATCCAGCGCAACTTTCCGGAACGCTCATCGTTCTTCCTCTTTTGAACGTCGCGTCCTATCTGCAAAAGGTCGTGCACGTGAATCCCGTTGATCAAAAGGGAGTCAGTGGCTATCCAGGCAAGGCCGATGGAACGCAATCGGAGCGCATCGTCAACGCCGTCTACGACCAGGTCGTTCTCAAATGCGACCACCTGATCGACTACCACGGAGGCGACCTCGATGAAAACCTCCACCCATATTCTTACTGGACCAGTACTGGTAAAGCCGACGTCGACAAGGTATCCCGTGATATGGTCTTCGCATTCGGACTCAAGACCATCATCATCAAGCAACTCGGCGGACGCAGCCTTGATAATGCTGCGCTGAAGCTGGGCAAAGCCTCGATCACAGTGGAGGCCGGGCGCGCGGGCACAACTGAGGCCGCGGACATTGGCGTACTGATTGATGGAACGTTGAATGTTATGCGCTATCTGAAGATGCTGCCCGGCCCTGCGATAGCAAGCTTGCAACATCCTCTTTGGATCAGCAAGCTGACTATCGTGAAGAGTGAATACGAAGGTATTTTTTATCCGGCAGTCGTTCCTGAAGCCTATGTCCAGCAGGGCATGATAGTTGGCTACATGACTGACTATTTCGGCAACAAAATTACCGAGGTAGCCGCTCCGTTAACGGGCGTAATCACTCTTGTTTGCTCTGTTCCAACGATGAAAAAGGGCGACAATGTCGTTTATATTGGCGAAATTGGTGAAGACCCATCGGCCAAAATTGGCAGTCGTTGATCCAGCGAGACAGTCATGAACAGGACGCAATTGACATCGTTACTGCTGTTCAACATCATGCTTGCGGGCGCGGGCGCGGACCAAGCGCCATCGCCGGAAAAGGCGCCGGCGCCTCCTGAAGTGAACATGAAGTATGTCCGCGAAAACTACTCGAAATACGAATACAAGATAGCGATGCGAGATGGCGTGAAACTCTTCACTGCCGTTTACATTCCGAAAGATGTTATGGAGGGGAATCGATATCCCATTCTCATGGTCCGCACGCCCTACAACGTCGCACCCTACGGCGAAGATCAGTTCCCGGAAATACTTGGACCGTCACCTCTATTTACCCGTGAGAAATTTATCTTCGTCTATCAAGACGTTCGCGGGCGATACATGAGCGAGGGAGACTTCACCATTGTGCGGCCGCAAAAGCCAATCAAGAAAAGCGAGAAGGACACTGATGAGAGCAGCGACGCTTACGACAGCATCGATTGGCTCATCAAGAATGTCCCCGGCAATACCGGCAAAGTAGGTATCTGGGGCATTTCGCAACCCGGTTTCTTTGCCACGGCATCTATGATCGATTCACATCCCGCGCTAGTGGCTGTATCGCCGCAAGCGCCCGTCACTGATTATTATTTGGGCGATGACGTTTATCACAACGGAGCGTTCATGCTGGCGGCGCGCTTCAATATGTATCAGGGATTTCGCCCTCGCGGAGATGATCCGACACCTCCCGTGCCGAGACTGCCATTCGATTACGGCACACCGGACGGATACGATTTTTATCTTTCTCTTGGACCACTGGTTAACGCCGACGAACGCTATTTCAAGAACATGCAGCCGTATTGGAGTATGAACGTCAAGAACAGCACATACAACGATTTTTGGCAGGCTCGCTCAGTTTGGAAGTATCTAAAAAATGTGAAGCCGGCGGTAATGATTGTTGGGGGATGGTACGACCAGGAAGACCCGCAAGGCCTGTTTCGGCAGTTTTACCAATTGAAGAAAGAATCGCCGGAAACCGCCGACATGCTTGTGGTCGGGCCATGGGTGCACGGCGGGTTTTCTCGCGAAGATGGCGACCGGGTCGGAAATGTCAGTTTTGGTTCGAAGACCGCCATTTACTATCGCGAGAAAATTGAGTTTCCATTCTTCATGCACTATTTGAAGGGCCAAGAAGGAGGCAAACGCCCGAAAGCTTGGGTATTCGAAACAGGCGTCAATCAATGGCGCCAGTTCGACGAGTGGCCTCCTAAACAAGCAAAGAAGACTGGCTTGTTTTTGGATGGGAACGGCAAGATCGGTATGCAAGCAACCGCCGCTGCAGGTTTCGACGAATACATCTCAGACCCCGCCAAGCCGGTTCCTTACATAGGTCATATATTGATGGGAGTCCGCTACGACTTCATGACGGAAGACCAGCGTTTTGCAGCTTCGCGAACGGATGTCCTGGTCTACAAAACAGAGCCGCTCGACCACGACGTGACGGTTTCTGGACCGATCCAAGTAGATCTGAAAGTGTCGACGTCGGGAACAGATTCCGATTTCGACGTGAAACTGGTTGATGTTTTTCCGGCGAAATATCCAGATTATGATGCTAAACCGGATGACCCGCCGCCGAATCCACGCCTGCTGCCCGCGAATTTAATACAGCTTGGCGGATACCAGGAATTAATCCGTGGCGAGCCCTTCCGCGGAAAATACCGGCAGAGCCTAACTCACCCAGTTCCTTTTGAGCCTGGCAAACCCGACCGAATCACTTTCCAAATGCCGGACGTCCTCCACACATTTCGGGCAGGGCACCGAATCATGGTGCAGATCCAAAGTTCCTGGTTCCCATTGACAGACCGAAACCCGCAGAAGTTTCTCGATATTACAACTGCGCATTCGACTGACTTTGTAAAAGCGACTGAGAGGATTTACTGGGGAGGTGCGGATGGGTCGAAGGTCGAGTTACTTACCTTCGAATGAGAGAACGGTATTGTTACGTCCCCAAATACTGCTGCTGCTGGCTGCTGGCTTTTGTGCAGCTCAGCCACATGGTAAAGCCGCCGGCATGGACAAGGATCTGCTTGAAATTACCATCCCGCAACTCGAGCGGCTTTATGCCTCTCACAAATATACGGTCACTCAAGTAGTCGATTGGTATCTGTCTCGCATAGCCAAGTACAACGGAATCTACCGTGCCATTGAGTACGTGGACAAGGAGGGGGCACTGGCCCTTGCCGCCAATGAGGACGCAGCCGCCAGAATGGGCGGCAAGAATTTCCAACGCGGACCGATGTGGGGTGTGCCTATCGTCATTAAGGCCAATACCAGTATCAAGGGCTGGGTCACCACAGATGGTTGGCAAGGATTTGTCATACCGGGCCATGAACTGTACGCGCCCAAAGACGCGACAGTTGTCGCCAAGCTGCGAGCGGCCGGCGCAATCATCATCGGACACACCAACATGCCTGATTTTGCGGCTAGCGACACGAACCGCAGTAGCTCGTTTGGCCGCACCGGAAACGCTTATGATGTGCGCTTCAGCCCTGGTGGCTCGTCTGGCGGGACCGTCACGGCGATCACGGCAAATTTTGCTGTGTTGGGAACAGGCACGGATACATCCAATTCCATCCGCATGCCTTCTTCCACAAGTTCGGTCGTTGGAGTCCTGCCAACTCGGGGCTTAGTAAGTACCGCCGGTATCGCGCCGCTCGATTGGCTGCTGGATAACACTGGACCCATTGCTCGCGATGTAACGGATGCTGCGATCGCTCTAAGCGTGTTGGCGGGTGAAGATCCCTTAGATTTCCGCACTGCTGGTTCCGCTGCGCGCGCCCAGCCTGGGCCCTACACCCAATATCTGAAAGCGGACTCACTCAAAGGAAAGCGATTCGGGGTGCCTGCATTCATCATGACTGATCCCGCACACCGCGATATGCGCCCCGAAACACGTGCTATGTTTCTAGCGGCCATAGAAAGCCTGCGCTCCGCCGGCGCCGTTGTGGTAATTGACGATTCGATTCTTCCCGCTAGCTTTGCCGAACTGGTCGACAGTATCAACACTCGTCCGTTTCAGCTCGACGGCCTACAACACTTCCTGAAAGAGTTTGGGCCATCACAATATCGAACGGTGGAGGCTTATGAGATAGCGGTCGGCTCCCCTCTTCCCGAGACGATCACTGGAATTCCTCCAGCAACCAGTTCCACCTTCCAGGAACACCTTGCTCCGCAGATTCCTTTTTCACCCTCTGATCCCCAAGCAGCGACCGATTTCTTTACTCCCCAAAGTGTGGCTCTTGCGGCATATCTAGAGCCCTTTGAGCGCCTGAATCTGGACGGCATGGTCTACCCAGCGGCACAAATGCCGCCTCCCGATGAGACCATGCCACAGAACGGACGCATCAGTAGCGGGCCACACAGTGACACTGGCTGGGTGAACCCAATTGGCGTTCCCGCTATCGTAGTTCCGGCCGGTTTTTATCCAAGTGGCCTTCCGTTTGGTATCGAATTCTCCGCCCGTCCATGGAAAGACGGCGACCTCCTCGGTTGGGCCTATGCCTATGAACAGGCGACCAAGTACCGCCGACCTCCCATTCTTGTGGAAAGAGGTCTGCTGTCTAACCAAACCAACGGACTCAGCCACTCAGCGAACAACCACTGAACAAGCTCAAGAATTTGGTTCTAGAAATTGATGCGCGCGGTCAATTGAATATCTCTCGGCCCAGCGCCTTCCGCAGTCTGCAGACTGGTGATCTGCCCGAATCCAGGGACACCTACCTCAAGACTGCCTGGAACCGCGAAATTGGGGTGGTTGAAGACATTGCCCACCTGCGCGCCGATCCGCATGCGGATCCGCTCCGTCAGGTTGACGCTCTTGATAAGAGACAGCGATACGGCCTGTGTCCCAGGTCCGACGACATCGCCGGCGCTGGCATCTCCGAATCTCCCAATGGCGTTGCCCGGATCGGCAAATGCGGCGGGGTTAATCCACTGGTTGATCGACTGGCCGGCGTAAGGACTGACGCCGGCCACGGTATCGGCACGGCCTCCGTTGGCGTTGAACGCGTTATAACCGCAGCCGCACGGGTCGCTGGTGGTGGCCACGCTCATAAAAGGCCCGCTCTGGAAGAGCAGCACACCGCTAAGCTCCCATCCACCCACAAGCCCGTCCACCAATCCACCGGCGCTGTTCAGAAGCAGTTTTCCTTTTCCGAACGGCAGCTCGTATAGGAAAGTAGTCAGAAAGCGTTGGCGGCGCGTGTAGGCAACATTCCCGTAATCGAGGCCCGGTGCCTTGGGATCTGAAATCGTGCCGCCAAATTCACCGGCAAATTCGTCCGCTGTGCTGGTCGCGGCACCGTCCACGTTCGATAAGTTACGGGCGTAGATATAACTTGCCTGGAATTGCAGTCCCTTGGCAAAACGTTTTTTCACGGATATCGTCGCTCCGTTGTAGTTTGCGAACCCGGGGTTTGTGTTGTAGGTCATGTACTGAAAAGCCGGGAACGGGAAGGCCGACGTGGGCAGGTTGTTAAAACCTATGGTGTTGGGGTCTGGCTGGTTGAGGTTCGTGTGCATGCCGAGATTAGACGCATGATTGCCATCGTAAGAAACCCGCAGACCCACACCCTGTCCCAGATCGCGTTCCACAGTGAGGTTCCATTCCTGCACGTACGGGTCCTGGTAGTGAATATTCGTGGCTTGGTACAAGCTGTATGATCCTGGCTGGGCGATGTTCGATGGCCATGCGTAGGGCAGCGTGTAAGTGGGGAGTCCATTAGCCCCAATCGAGTTGTTGAAGAAACCGACGTCACTGGACTGGACAGCCCACGCGCTGATGGCCGCGGAACTCATGAGCGCCTCGATGTATTTTCCGTATCCTCCTCGTACAACCGTCTTATCGTCGCCGAAAACCCGCCAAGCGAAGCCGGCCCGCGGCGCGAAATCGCGCTTTGAGGAAAATCGCAAGGCCCCTGGAACGCCGGCTTGCGACGCAAGAATCACTGGCGTCGGCGCAATCGCTTCCACGAATTGTGGGCTTGTTATGCCGTACGTGCCCTCGCCGGGAATTATAATGGCGCCCTGAACCTTTTGGCCGTCCTGGATGCTGCTGTAAGCGGGATCGAAATTCGCCAGGTTGTTGTAGCGGTCGCGGAACATGGGATGATACTCCCAGCGCAGGCCATAATTGAGCGTCAGGTTTCGGGTCACCTTCCAATCGTCTTGCGCGAATGTGGCATAGTGCTTGGCCAGACCGTCAACGTTCGGCTGAACCGTGGTGGCCACCGTTGAGTTATCCGGATAACCCAGCAGGAAGGACGCGAGTGGCGTTCCCGTTCCGTTCCCTAACAACTGGCTCATGACAGCGCCATTGAAAGTATATCCGCCTTCTAATATGTTGAAAAAGGCACTGGTGCCGTAGGCGCGCAGGCTGCGGTAATCGGCCCCAAACTTCATCGTATGAGTGCCCTTCGTCCACGTAAGCGTTTCCAGGGCCTGCTTCGTGCCCTGATTGTCGATGGAAGAGAAGCCAAACGTGGGAACATATCCGGTTATAGTGATTTGCGGAACAACATCATATCCGGCCGGCGGGGGCGTGGGAAGGTTCGTTAGGCCCAGAGTGTTCCCCGCCTGCTGCGCCGTAATACCGATGCTGCTTGCCTCGTTATTCGCGCTGTACCCGACGCGCAGTTCGTTGATGACTGTCGGCGCGATAGTGTAGTTCCAGGCCACTGTCAAGGCCTGATCTACCTCGGGAATCGAGTTCGATCCCTCGGTGAAAGTCACGGGGGACCCGCCGCCAAAGCCGCTCAGCGGTACCTGAAACGCCCGCTTGTTCTTATAAGTGAAGCGCGCATAGAACTGATGCTTCGAGCCAACGTACTGATCCATGCGGATGTCGCCCTGGTTACTCTTAATCGGAATGTTGAAGTCGGCAAGGTAATTGTTGGCAACTGCTCCTGCTGGCCCGTAGTTCGGTGCCGGGAAAAATAATCCCAGTGCCTTTTGCGAATAGGAACTGAGCTGGCTGGCGGGAATCTGATTGTTGGGATATGGGGTGAGTGGATCGCTGTATCCAGAAAGATCTCCGTTGCGCATCGCAGCCGTAGGAACACTCTCCACTACATATTGCGACTTGGGTAAGCGCAGGGCCTCGAAGCTGCCAAAGAAAAAGGTCTTGTTGCGCCCGTTGTATAGCTTCGGCAACACCACCGGACCTCCCATGAAAATTCCGAAGTTGTTCATCTTCAACTCCGGAGCTGAGTGGCTGAAGAAGTCGGCGGCGTTCATGTCGTTGTTTTGTAGATTCTCGAACAAGCCGCCGTGCACCGAATTCGTGCCGGACTTTGAGATCGTGGTGATATCGGCAACACCTCCGAACTCCGCGGAGTTGATCGTCTCGCTGATGCGAATCTCCGCAATCGCGTTGAAAGACGGAAATAATTCAGAAATCGCTCCACCCCCGCCTTGGCCGT
The DNA here is from genome assembly GCA_003167495.1 of Bryobacterales bacterium. Taxonomy (GTDB): domain Bacteria; phylum Acidobacteriota; class Terriglobia; order Bryobacterales; family Bryobacteraceae; genus Bog-105. The sequence continues at coordinate 47,834 of PMSX01000224.1, forward strand.
TAAAACTCCCCGGCCCCATAGTACTGATTCCGTCAATGCTCATGGAAAGCTGCGTAGGTAAACTCCCGGCGACGGAAATGTTGCCATTCGCATCTGTCTGAACGCCCGGTTGGGCGGTAAGCGTCGACATCGCGCTGGTTGACCCCTGCGCGCGTGTCGTAATCGCTACCGGCAGATCGACCAATTCCCGCGCTCCTTTCGTCTCCGCGATGCTCGAGGTGTCCGTTTGAACAACCTCTCCTCCCGAAGATTCGACGTTGACCGTCGTACTTTGCGTCGCAATCTGCAACTGCGCATCCAGTCGCTTCGTTTCGCGTCCGCCAAGGTCGAACGAGCTAAATTCAGACTTTTGGAAGCCGGTAGCTTCGATGTCGAGTTTGTAGGTGCCCACTTCCACATTCGTGAACTCGAACGAACCCGTGTCATTCGTAATGGTCGAACGTTTCGCGTTCGTTCCTGTGTTAAACAAATTCACGATCGCGCCGGGAATGACGCCTCCCGAACCCTCCTTCACTGTGCCTAGTACCGTCCCGAACGTCGATTGACCGTTCAGCGTCTCCGAAAACAGTAGCGCGGCAAAAAGCGCGACGAGACAACTAATCCTGAGCCTGGAGTAACGTCCCGCAACAAATGTGGCGAGAATCATAGCTGACATCTTGTCTCCTTTGATCAAAGCGTCTAGACGGTCAATGTGAATGGCTGAAAAAGGGACTGAACGTGCCCAACCCTGCTGGAACAGGGGCGGCATTCAAGAGCACAAGAGGGTGCCCCTCAAGACGTGAGACTTTGCTCGTTGACAAGTGTTCGCCCATTGCAACACGGAGAGTAATCACTCTAAATGCCCCAGGCGAAATTTGGAATTGATTATAAGCTGGAAACTAACTGCTGTCAATGCGAACGGATGGCGAATATATGCCGCGCAGTTTTGACTCAGCTCGCCCTGACCTAGCCAGCGTGATCACTTAATAGATTCCAACGTAGCCGCATCAAAAATCTCTATCGTGGGGTCTGATCCAAAAAGTTTTTAGGTCATGACGGAGCTGCCAAGTTTCCGGTCAGGCGAAACCATAAAGCCAAGCATGGGGACTGTCGACGTTACGTGCATGGCATCCTCCGCTTTTGGCGATGGCTAATTCATGGTTGACATGATCCCTGGCGGTTTGCGTTATTGTGACGCGAGTTATCCAGGAGATTGATATCGACAAAATAGAAAATCGATAAGTCCAGCGCGACCGCTTATTGTCGATCATTTCCTCTCGGAAGCCGTCCGTTTGACGAGGATCGGTCACGAGTATGTCAGTTAGAGGGTGACCGGACTTAAGTGGGCGTTTTTAGACGGGAGTCAACGGGGAATCGCGCACGTCGGTTTCTGAGGGTATGTTCGGCCTTTCGCTCTGAATTGGAGTGGGGCGTGAATTCAAAAACCCTTTGGCCGTTCGTTCACCACGTTCAGCGCTCGTTCCAGGGCAATTCCCAGAGTGGCAAGCGTCCCCTCATCGAACAGCCGTCCAATCAACGTGATGCCATGTGGCACACGCCTCGGCGGCGAAAACTTGGGAAGGGGATGACTTGGATCTGGAGCCCAGTCACTGCGGGCTTCGGACACTTGCACAAAGCCAGCGCGCAATGTCAGTGACGGGTGCCCCGTAAAGTTGCTGATGGTCAGCATCTCATCACGTAGCGAAGGAACAAGCAGAACATCTACTTCGGAAAAGATTCGGGCCATCTCCTGGGCTACCCTGCGCCGGAGCCGGTCGGTCTGGACGAAATCTACCGCGGAAAGGAAGCGCGCTTGCCGGAACAGGTTGGGCCATGCGTCGGGCACCTGCGCTTTTAATTGCCCCAGTCCGCCGCTGAGAGTGAGTTCCTCAAATGCCGCGGCGGCCTCTGCAAACAGAATTAAGTTGAGAGATGAATACGGCCAGTCGGGAAGAGAAACCTCCACCGGAACCATCCCCAGCTTGGCTGTCATCTCCAAGGCAGCACGATCCACCTCAGTGGCGGGATTCTCTTTCATCCAAGCCGCCACGTAGCCTACGTGGAGTCCCCTGATTGAGGCGGTGGCATCGAAAGTCAGGTGACTGGGCACACTTGCCACGTCGCCCGCATCCGGTCCGGAGATTGCTTGCAGCACAAGCATTGTGTCCTCTACTCCCCGCGTCATCGGCCCGAGTTTGTCGAGTGACCAGCACAGTGTCATCGCCCCTGTCCGCGGCACGCGACCGTAGGTGGGACGGAGTCCTGTAACACCACAACGCATCGCTGGACTCACAATACTGCCTCCTGTCTCACTGCCGATCGAGAAACCCACCAATCCGGCAGCTGTTGCCGCTCCGGGCCCGGCACTCGATCCGGATGCACCCTCCTCCAGCAACCAAGGATTCATCGTCTGCCCGCCGAACCAGATATCGTTCAGCGCTAATGCGCCCAGGCTCAGTTTCGCAACGAGAATTGCCCCCGCCTCGCGGAGCCGTTTCACCACCGCGGAATCCTGCTCGGGCACGCGATTTCGATACGGCTCAGCACCGTATGTAGTCGCCACGCCGGCGGTATCGAGCAAGTCTTTTGCACCCCAGGGAATTCCATGCAGAGGGCCGCGATATTTGCCTGCGGCAATTTCTTGGTCGGCTTGTTTCGCTTGAGCCATCGCTGAATCGCGCATCAGGGTGATCACGCACCGCAGTTTGGGATCGAAACGTTCCAACCGATCGAGGTAAATGCTAGTCAGTCGAACGGAAGTGAGCCTCCTCGATTCAACCCACCGGGCAAGTTGTGTCAGTCGAGCGAAAGCAACTTCAGTGTCGTCTGCGGGAACAGCTTGGCCGGCATTTTGTGTGCGAGTGAATCTCCCGCCTCCCGTTCCCACCCTTTGACCAGGCAGCACCGGATCCCAGCGCGAAGCGGGTGCGGTTGATGCATCCAACGATAACTTTCTCGGCCCTGTGCGGCGCTCATAGACCGGCGCCATGCTGTTGCGCCAATTTCCCACAGCCACTTCTCGCTCTGTTGCGCTCAGTTCTACCTGCATTAGCTTTTCTGCTTCGGCAAAAGTCGCCACAGTAACCGGCGGACCAGCCTCCGGCGCAGTACCGAACGCCGAAGGTTCACCAGGTGGGGTCGAGGTAGGCTTCTTTTCCGTGACCTTACGACAAGCCGTAGTTGCTATTAGGCTTGCGGACACACCGCTCAGAAATTGTCGGCGCGATTTTGACATGTATTCTCCGTGCAACTCATTTTTGAAAAGACCTAGTGGGGGGGCGGATACAGGCCTATGGCGTTGTCGTGCAAGTAGCCATGCGCGATCTCAATCGCCTTATCCTCCGTTACCTCATTTGAAGCAACCATTTCAGCAAGAGCGGCGGCCAGCGCATCGCGCGCTGAGTAGACGCCCAACCAATAGGTCTCCTCCGAGCCCAGAGCGGCGCTGTACGGGTACGCATCCGAGCCGAACGTAATCTTGTCGGGATAGGTCTCTAACCAAAGCTTTAAGACATTTTTCATTTCCGAAGGGTAAACAAGCGTCTCGATTTCCGATGTGTCAATGTAGACGTTCTTCATCGCCGCCAGCCAGATCACCTCTCGAAAATAGGGATACCCGCCGTGGATGAGAACGAACGTTGTGTTGAGGTAACGCGGGTCTTTGACAACGTTCTCGAGATTAAGTACGTCACCTTTCCGAAGACTGAAGTAGTCTCCCTCCCCCACCGCCGTGTGAATATGCACGGGCAACCCCAAGCGGCCGCCCTCCCTGACCAAATAGCGAAAGACGTAATCCTGAAATGTCTTGTATTCCTCTGCAGTGGGAACACCTCCCGAATGGAACTTCTGATAGATCCCGGCCGCGGTCTCTCTAGGTGGGTCCGAAAAATAGAGCGACCGAAAGTAGCCCGCTTCGAACTTCTCCGCTATGCCGCCATTCTTCTGATTCTCCTCAAGAACTTTCGAAACGAACTTGAGATACCCGTCGAAGCTATCCGGCAATTGGTTGAGGCTAACTTGTCGCATGTAACGGTGCAGCACCTTTTCCTGGAGCGGGATGTATACGCCTTCGTCCGGGTTTTCTGCAATCACCAGTTTGTTATCGAAAGGGAAGAGGAACGAGTCCACAAAGAAAACCCAACGGAATCTTTGGGGATTCAAATACCCCGACATCGCTACACGATTCGCCACGCTGGACTCAATACCGCACTCATCGAGAATGCGGTCCCAATAGCCGGTACTGCCTTCTTTTTCAGCCTTATTCGATCGTTCTTGCAGCCAGCGCATGTGTTCTGCCGACAAATCTGCATAAGGGTAGTCGAATAGAGCTTTCACGGCAATTACGAGTTCCGGGTTAGTCTCGCGCTGGCGAAACGGCAGATGCTCCGGCGGAGTGGCTTGAGCGTCGACGTCGGAATCATCGCCAAACCCAGGATGTGCGTGGTGATCGAAGATCTTGATCGATTTGATTTTTTCTAACAGGCGTTGATAAGTGCCCTGGACATCTCCTGAAGGCAAAGCCCGGGACTGCGGCCAAACTGGAACAACCACCGCAGCGCTGAGGAATGGAACGAGCATCCATTGAATTTGCTTCTGTTTCATCGTCGGCCCCCTTTTTGTTGAGACGTTCGCGCCAACGAGAACAGACTGTAGCACACAGTGAAGGTCGGGTCAACACCACTATCAGAAGTGTCAAGCCAAAATATAAATGTCCCCTCTCGGCAAAATAGAAATGTCCCCTTTTCCCTGGGGCTGTGCGGAATGCGTGTTAATCTGCGTGTGCCGGTGAAGCGGAGACGGGCAATGCTGGCGAGCTGTTGCGCTAGTACTTCGTGGGACCCAGCCAAGAACTCGTTCGTTGAGAACCGCCTTGGCTGGCAACAAATCAGCCTCTACGTATTTGGATGGAATGCAGTGGAGCGATCAAATCTCAACAATCACTAAGGTCATGGCGCCAGGCAACGAGCGGACTACTGAAAACGTGCATTCAAGTCCCCTACCCGCTTTTCTAGGCGCCGAAGCTATTTTCATTCCAGTGCCCCAGATGGCCCGAGCCATCCAGGATCTACCATCATAGATTTCGCAGCTTTGCCGCCGGGAAAAACTTGGGTCGGATAAATTTTCGGAGGCATCCACGCTTTTCCTCATCAGTTCCCCTACAACAAAAACGCACCCCCATATAATTCCGGTGCCGTGCCGTCCAAGCCAAGCGAAATGATTTTGAAGGTCTTCGTGAACCGCTAATTGTTGCACTGCGTCGCGGGGTTAATCCGAGCATGAAAGCCCCGCTGGGGGCCCAGTCGGTGCGCCTAGGCGGATGCCGTCTGAGTCGATCTTGTGGAATGAAAGATGCTGCACGGCCGGCGGCTGGGTCGGAGAGAGTGTGAAGAACACTCCGACCGCACCTTTCTCACACGTGAGATTGAACTGGCCGCGAAGCCAGTTCTCTGCTATTACAGGCCCTGCGGCGCTGCATTCGCCGACTTGATCCTTGATCTTCTGAATCTCCGCGCGGCGCTGCGCACTTGGAGCATCCAGAAAGAAGTTCACAGCAGCGATCTGTCTCGCCTCCGAGTCGTCCCAAGATTTCCAGAGATGAAGGATATGTTCGCGCATCTCAGTCAGAATGGGAGACGCCGGTAATTCGCGCTTCTGAAGACCACCCGTTTTTAGGAAAGCATCCCAAGCCCGATTAATCGGCTCGGCTGGGCCCGCATAGGTCAGGCTAGCCATGGCAAACATGCCAACCCCATAATCGGGTAGCCACATCATGTAAGATCCGAAGCCCGGAAGGCCGCCGCCGTGACCGACGATATGTTCGAAGCGGCAATCGGTGCTTATGCGCAGGCCATAGCCGTAGCCCGATTCCGAGACATGCAGCGCGCCATCCGTATGCCTAACGGTGAGATTAGAAGGGGTCCACATATGGCTCATTTCGCGGACGGAGCTGCGACGCACTGGGCCTTCCTCCGCGTCGTCTCGCGGCGGCCATGCCGAAAGATGATACGCGACATATTTTCCCAGGTCAATGGCAGTGGTCAGTAGCCCACCGGCGGAACCGAAAGCACCCTGGGGTAAAGGCGGTTCCTCACCATACGTTCCGTCTGGCTTTAGCCGGTAGCCGAGCACGCGAGTCTCAGCGGGAACATGCGAAGGCTGAAGCGTGGAATCGTCCATATGAAGCTTGCTCAGAATCTGAGTGGGAAGGTACTTCTCGTACGGCATTCCAGAGGCATTAGTCACTATGCGGCCTAACAGCCCAAAGGCATAGTTGGAGTATTCGTAACGAGTGTCCGGAGGTGTAGAAAAAGGAATCCCGGCGCGAAGCCATTTAGTGAGGTCGGCATCGCTGGCAGCAAGCTGCTGGTCGCCCCACGGGTTGTCCTCGGGAAAGCCGGCGCTGTGGCTGAGTATCTGGCGGACGCGTAACGGTGCGCTATCTCGGGTAGGTAAGTCCATCTTAGAAAATTCAGGAATCCACCTGGACACGGGATCTTCCAGCGACAGCTTGCCCTCGTCGCGAAGCTTGAGAATAGCGAGCACCGTGAAGCTCTTTGTCATCGAAGCGATACGGAACGAACTGCGGGGAGAGACGGGGGTTCTCGACGCGAGGTCCTGCACGCCAGCCGATTCAACGTGCGCAAGGTTGCCGTCGATCACCACGCCCCAAACCATGCCCGGAATCTTGTTGTCAGACGCGAATTGACGGAAGATGCGATCAACGTCAGGAAACGCAGCTTCGAGTTTGTGAACCCTTTCGGGATCAGTGAAGCGCGGTGGAGGGTAAGCATCACTCGCCAAAAGCATCCCTGCGGAGAAGAAGCAGCAGATCGGGAAGAATCGCATGTATGTAAGGATGCCACAGTTCGCTCACGGTCGTGTCTCACATGCGATAACATAATTGGCTCGAAAGGGGTCCGTTCGAATGAAGAACTTCGCGCTGCCATTCGCTTGCAAAATGGTTGGTGTTATCTGCTTCATCATTCTTTTGGGCGTCTATGCAAAGGGACAGACACCCCAGTCTCTCGACTCTCCACTGTCCGATCTCCCACGCCTGAAAACGTTCACCGCCCATCGGGCGTCGAGCGAGAACCCCTTTATTGGGAGCAACGACGATAGCAAGCGAATTATGCCCGGCGAGACTTTTGTGATGGCTGATCTCACTGGGCCGGGAGTAGTGAGTCATATCTGGCTCACAGTGGCGGATAACGAATATGCATGGCCTCGTCTCGTACGGCTGCGGATCTACTACGACGGGAAGAAAACGCCTAGCGTTGACGTACCTTTGGGGGATTTTTTCGGAGTAGGGCACGGATACGAACGGCAGCTCGATTCCCTGCCGGTTCGCGATAGCTCGTTCGGTCGAGCGCGCAATAGCTATTGGCCCATGCCATTCCGCAAGTCCTGCAGAATTACAGCCACTGATGAGGGCAACCGTCCCGTCACTATGTTCTACTACCATGTGGATTGGCAAAAGCACACCTCCTTGCCGCCCGATGTTGCCTACTTCCACGCCTACTACCGCCAGGAACTCCCTGCAATCTCAGGCAGGAACTACGAATTCTTGAGTGTTCGCGGGAAAGGCCACTATGTGGGCACCGTCCTCAACGTGATTCAGGCCGCTGTGGGCTGGTTCGGCGAGGGCGACGATTTGTTCTACGTGGACGGTGCCAAACACCCTCAAATTGCTGGTACCGGCACCGAAGACTATTTCAATGACGCCTGGGACCTCCGCGTCGCGAACGGGCCATGGACCGGCACACCAATCGCGGAAGGGGAACGCGTCGGCGCCCGGCTCGGTGCCTACCGCTGGCATGTTCCCGATCCCATTCCCTTCACTAAATCACTATGGGCAGGGATCGAACACGCCGGCTGGACCTACAACTCAGACGGTTCGATTCGCTCCGGCTTCGAAGAACGCCCCGACTTTTTCTCGAGTGTCGCCTTCTGGTATCAGATAGGTGTAAACGAGGAGCTTCCTGAACCTCCTTTCGGCGAAGCACGCCTCCCGCTCGGCAACGCCCAGCAGATTGCCGTAGAAGATTCGTTAGCCGAAGTGACCACCACCAAGGGTAAAGCCTCCGTTCAACGTGAGGTGGATTGGGGCAGAGACCTGCTCTTCTTTGAGGCGGAGGGCATCGGCGCGCGAATTGATATTCCCCTCGATATTCAACAAACCGGTCGTTATGAGATCGTCGCTCGCGTCGCCCAAGCGCCCGACTACGGCGATTATTACGCTTTGCTCGACGGCAAACCTACCAACCTGGACAATCGGCAGGCGGCAACGTCGGAGATACCGTCGGCCGGCCCGGAAGTCTTTCACAACTATCTGCCGGAAATCTATATCGCGATCGATCACCCGTTAGGTTGGCTCCAATTGGATAAAGGCCGCCACATTCTCAGCTTCGTTTGTAGCGCACGTGACGGCCGTTCTTCGGGTTACAACCTGGGCATCAACGACGTAATTTTAGAGCGAATCTCCGAGATCGTACCTACTACCGCTTCTCAGTCGCCTCGCCCCGCCGTCTCTCTACACACCAGCGAGACGGTGTATCGCGGACGACCTCTCTCGTTTTACCGCAGCGAACTGCGGCATACAACTGCCAGCCATCGCATGGAAATCGTGAGAAGCATCGGCTCTTTTCGAGAAGATGCCGTCAGTGCTCTCGGAGACCTTTCGCCTCTGCTCCAAGAGCCTGACCCGAACGTTCGCTTGGCAGCCGCCTGGGCTCTTTCTCAGATCGGACCGAAGGGTGCGGCATCCGTCCCAACTCTCCGAAGCTCGTTGGTTGACTCAGATCCTCGGGTGCGCTGTCTATCGGCGATAGCGATTCGGGAGATTGGTCCCACGGCTGTCCTCGCAATTCCAAGTTTGGTGAACGCCCTGGGCGATCCTGAGCCTTCCGTCCGGGCTTCGGTCGCGCAAGCTATCGGAGTGATGGGAGCGGCCGCAAAAACCGCGGTACAGCCTCTCGCTATTCGGCTCACGATTCCAGAGGAACAAAGCTATGTTCTGCGCAGCGTGGTGGTGGCACTCGGCAAAATTGGCCCCGGCGCCGCAAGCGCGCTCCCGGCTTTGGAAGACATGGTGCATGCGCACCGCCTTGCCTACATCGCAAGCGCTTCAATCATGCAGATAAAAGGACAGCCGGTTCCCGCTTGGTAGCGGTTCGCGACCACCGCCACTGCCGATCACAAACCTTCGAAAAAATCCTCGCATTTCTATCTCCCATCCTCTCAGCCACTTAGAATCATCTCGATCTCCAAAACCAAAAAAACCATTCAGACTAACCCGAAACCAACGTTACTTTGAACTCAGACCCCGGGCAGGAGTTTTCACTCACGTCGGACATAAAGACAGGACCATCCAACATGGACCGCACCGAACGCCGCGCCGCCGCGCGCCAAGCTTTGAAACTCAATCGCAAAATCCAACCCAACATTAAACGTCGAAACTGAGCCACGGAGCGTCAGCGACCCCAGCTTGACATCCGCTATAGGGCACGCCTCTGCCGCCCAACTCGCCGCTAACCGTGCCAACTCGCAGCACTCCTCCGGCCCAAAAACTGAGTCAGGTCGGGCCACTTCCTCCCAAAACCACACCTCCCACGGCCTCGCCCGTCACAACGGCGCCTTCGTCCTCTTATCATCCGAAGACCCCAATGGCTTCGAAGCGTTAAAAGCAGCTCTCACCACCGAACACCAACCCTCTACCGAAACCGAATCCATATTTGTCACCACCATGGCCGAATCCCACTGGCTTGCCAACCGCGCCCAGAACCTCCAAGCTGGCTGCTTCGATCCTCAAACCGGCCAAATCACCGACCCGAAAATGTTCACCCTCTACCTCCGCTACCGAACCACCCACACCCGCGCCTTCCACAAATCCCTCATCGACCTGCTAAAGCTAAGAGCCGAAACACGCAAAACCCAAAATGGCTTCGAAGCGCAAAACCGCAAACAAGAAGAGCTCCGCATCAAAAACGAGCAGCACGAAATGAAAAAGCAAACGCATTATTGGGACATTCTGCGAAAGGACGCCGAGGCTTGTCACCAGCTCGCCGCCAACACCACCCAACAAGTCAACGCAACAAAAGAAAATCCTGGCTTCGAAGCGCAATACGCCGCCGAACTCGTCAAACGTGGCCTGCAACGCCATCCAACCCGCGCCGCCACAGCAACCGCAGCCTAGCTTGTAACCCTCCATATTTCGAGCCTCGACCAAGAAAAGGTGGGGACTGCGGCAGTACCCGGAATCAGCCCGATATTGAGCGGCAAGCCCAACCATCGCGCGCGGGCCGTCCGCATTTTTGCATTGCTCACCGCTTCATCGCGCCATCGCCGACCAGCGGGCTGACTGAGAAATCTTTTGGCAAGGTAGCCCATCAGTGCTACACTCAGTTGTGCGGACGCGGATTCTCGGTGTTATCCCCGCCCGGTTTGCCTCTTCCCGCTTTCCTGGTAAAGCGCTTGCCCTTGTTGCCGGTAAACCAATGCTGCAACACGTCTGGGAACGCGCCAGAAAATCCAGCTATCTTTCCGATCTCCTAGTCGCCACCGACGATGATCGCATCGCCTCCGCCGTTCGCAAGTTCGGCGGCCGCGTGCGCATGACCGGCAGCCAGCATCCTTCGGGAACCGACCGCCTCGCCGAAGTGGCTTCTGCTGAAAATGCCGCCCTCTACGTCAATATTCAAGGCGATGAACCGCTCATCGATCCGGAAGCGATTGATGCTGCCATTCTTTCCGTGCACGGCGACGAATCGGTCGCCATGGGAACGCTCAAGCGGCAGATCTTCGATCCCACCGATATCGTCAATCCAAACGTTGTTAAAGTGATAACCAATTTACTCGGCGACGCCATCTATTTCTCGCGCTGCCCCATTCCCTACGAGCGTGACGGCCGCAGCCAGACGCCCCTTTATTTCAAACATATTGGCCTGTATGTGTTCCGGCGCGAATTTCTGCTAAGTTATCCTGATTTGACCGTAGGCCCATTGGAGCAAGCCGAATGCCTGGAACAACTGCGGGCCTTGGAAAACGGTTATCGCATTCGCGTTGTAAAAACGGAATATGAATCTTTGGGTGTCGATACGCCCGAAGATCTCGAGCGCGTCAATAAACTCTTCGCAGTGAGTGATTCGTTGCGGTCGGGTTAAAGAGAAAAAAATGAACTTTTGGAGGTGGTTCCTTGCCTAAGTACATATTCGTGACCGGTGGCGTTGTTTCGTCTCTGGGGAAGGGAATCGCGGCCTCGTCGATCGGCTGCCTTCTGGAAAGCAGGGGCCTTCGTGTCACTTTGCAAAAGTTTGACCCTTACTTGAATATCGACCCAGGCACCATGAGCCCGTTCCAACATGGCGAGGTCTTCGTAACGGATGATGGCGCCGAAACAGATCTCGATCTCGGCCACTACGAACGCTTCACGCATGCACCACTCAGCCAGGTGAACAATCTCACCTCAGGCCGTATTTACGAAAACATCATTCAGAAAGAACGCCGCGGTGACTATTTGGGTAAAACCGTACAGGTCATCCCGCACGTCACCAACGAAATCAAAGCCGCTTGCCGGAAAGTCGCGGTCGATGTGGATGTTGCTATTGTTGAAATCGGCGGCACCGTCGGTGATATCGAATCGTTGCCTTTCATTGAAGCCATCCGCCAGATGCGCCATGAAGAAGGCCGCGAAAACACGCTCTTCATTCATCTCACTTTGGTTCCTTGGATCGCCGCTGCTCAAGAATTGAAAACCAAACCAACACAGCACTCGGTCAAAGAGTTGCGCGCCATCGGTATCCAGCCCGATATGCTGCTCTGCCGCTCGGAGCGGCCTCTGCCTGACGAAGTCAAAGAAAAAATCGCGCTGTTTTGCGACGTGGATGTCCGCAGCGTCATCACCGCGAAGGATGTTCACTCGGTATACGAAATCCCGTTGGTCTTCGCTGAGCAGGGCGTCGATGAATCCATCATGCGCATGTTGCATCTGAGTGCTGGTGACCGCAATCTCACGCGTTGGACCGAAATGCTCGCGCGCATGAAAAACCCCAAGTCGGAAGTGAGCATCGGACTGGTCGGCAAATATGTCGAATACGAAGATTCCTACAAAAGCTTGAAAGAAGCTTTATTGCACGCCGGCATTGCGCATCAGGCGCGCGTCAACATAGAGTGGATCGAATCGGAGCAGATGGAGTGGCCCGAATGCCGCGACTATTTGCGGCGCTTCGACGGCATTCTGGTGCCGGGTGGCTTCGGCAAACGTGGCATCGCCGGGATGCTGAACTCCATTCGTTGCGCCCGCGAAGAAAAAATTCCTTACTTCGGCATTTGTCTGGGCATGCAAACCATGGTGATTGAGTACGCGCGCAATGTTTGCGGCATGCCCGAAGCCGATTCCACCGAGTTCAATCCCAATACTCCGAACCGCGTCATCTACAAATTGCGCGAATTGAAAGGAGTGGATGAATTGGGCGGCACCATGCGTCTAGGCGCATATCCTTGCCGGTTGGCCGACGGCAGCTTCGCCGAACAGGCTTACGGCGCCACCGACATCAGCGAGCGCCACCGCCACCGTTACGAATTCAATCGTGAGTTCGAAAAAACGCTAACCGAGCATGGCTTGCATCTTACCGGTCAGACGCCCGATGGCGTCTATGTCGAGATTTGCGAAGTGGCCGATCATCCATGGTATCTGGGCTGCCAGTTCCATCCGGAATTTAAGTCGAAGCCGCTGGAGCCGCATCCGCTGTTCACCGCGTTTCTCAGTGCCGCGCTCAAGCACCGCGCCAACAAACCCAGCACCGCCGCGCCCGCGCCTCCTGTCGTTAAGCCTGATCCGCCCACCGATTCTATAGATGCGACGGTAGTTCTCACTGACGCTCGATGACCACAGTTCAAGCTGGCTCAGTCAGCTTCTCTAACACCGGCCCGCTCGCTCTGATTGCCGGGCCTTGCGTGATCGAAAGCGAAGAGCACGTGCATCGCATGGTTGAAATCATCCGTAAGGCCGTCGGAGTGTTCGTCTTCAAAGCGTCTTTCGATAAAGCCAACCGCAGTAGCGTGAAATCGTATCGCGGTCCCGGCCTCACCGAAGGCATTCGAATTCTGAAAACTGTCCAGAAGCTCGGCATACCGGTGCTCACCGATATTCATGAACCCGCGCAGGCCGACGCGGCTGCCGAGGCTGTCGATATTTTGCAGATCCCCGCTTTTCTCTGTCGCCAGACCGATCTGCTAGTGGCCGCCGGCCGCACCGGTCGCGTCGTCAACATTAAAAAGGGCCAGTTCGTATCCCCCTCCGACATTGCCCATGCCGCCGAAAAAGTAGCCAGCACCGGCAACCGCAACATCATCCTTACAGAGCGCGGATCTTCCTTTGGCTATCACAATCTGGTTGTCGATATGCGTGGTCTGAAAATCATGGCGCAGACCGGCTACCCCGTCGTTTTCGACGCCACGCACAGTGTCCAGCTGCCCGGCGCTGCAGGACCCTATTCTAGCGGCCAGCCACAATTTATCGAGCCGCTCGCCCGCGCAGCGACCGCTGTCGGCATTGCCGGACTTTTTGTGGAAGTTCATGACAAACCGGAACAGGCGCTCAGCGATGGCGCCAACGCCTTGCGCGCGAATTTATTGCCGAAGTTTTGGGAACGGCTTACGGCGCTGGATGGATTAGTGAAGCAATGGTAGTGGGACTCGCGTCGCCCAGAAGCGTTGCGTCGCCAGCGACTTCAAAGCTTTTCTGGATCAAGTTCGGTCGTATTGCCGGCGGCCCGTTCCCCGCGAGTCTCCGCCGCAAGCTTGCTCAGCGTATCTTGACTTTCAGAAAATCGTTTGTCCCAAAGTTCCTCGTCCGGAAGTTCCTGAAGGAGCCACTGCGCGATGCGGTCCTGTTCACGGGGTGGCAACGCCGCAAGTTTCGCCACCACAACATCCAACATTTCCGTCATTGCTCAAAGTATAGACCTGTAAGGGTCGGATTCAGCGTTTTTCTACCCCATCTCAACGCGAGCCGCCTTTCGAACGTCGTATTATATGAATCGTATGCCCCCACAAGTGCGCCAACGTGGCCGCCAGAGACGCCAGCGCGGCTTTTCGTTGATTGAGCTGCTGGTTGTTATTTCCATCATCCTGATCATTTTGTTTTTCGCAGTACCGAAAATGACCAGCATTCAGGCCAACGCCCGGGAAACCGGCGCGATTTCGACAATGAAGACGATCTACGCCTCGCAGGTCCAATACCAGTCCACGTTCAATAAGTTCGCGGCCACCATGACGCAACTGGGTCCGCCTGCAGGCACAGGCGGAACGGAGGGGCCCGACGCCGCTGGTCTCATCTCGGGCACTTTGGCAGCGGGCGAATCCAGCGGGTACATCTTCACCCTCACCGCCACCCCCACTGGCTATACCGTTTCCGCCGTACCCAAGGTCTTTGGAACCACCGGCCGGCGTACCTTCTTTTTGGACCAGACCGGTGTGATCCGCCAGAACTGGGGCCAGGAACCCGCTACCGTAACCAGCCCCGAGGCCGGGGCGGCGAAATAGCAGGCTGGCAAAGCCGCCTTGAAACCCTGCTCAATTCTTTGCTCGATCCTGTGTTGCCTCGCCTTCACGGCGCAGACCTCATTCGCTAGCCAGACCGCTGCTTCTGTCATTTCCGAACTTCAGCAACTTTCCATCGACCCCGCGCAAACCTACCGCGTCCGCGAATTGCAGCTCGCTCGCGGCGATATCAAAATCTATCTAACCGAGGGTATTCTGGCCTTCACCAAGCCTGTCGCTGGCCGGGTTGTCGCCGCCGTCTTCACCACGGCGGATACGGAACTGGGCGATGGCGAGGTTCTCCTCTTGCCGCCCAACCGCAGTGAGCGGGCATCGCTCGCGATTTTCGCCAAAACACCCAATCTGGACGAACACTTTTCTTCTGCGGTCTTCTTCTTTTCTGATGAAACCGCCAAGGAACTGCGCAGCCAAATGGACGATCGTCCGCTGCATCCCGCCCCCGGTCAGGGCCAGGAGCTGGCTGCCGGCGCGGATAAAACTCTGCGTCTCGATTCGAACGAAATCGACGTAAAAATCGCCCGGTCGCTTCTCGACAATCACACGCCTGAGCAGGGCTTTTTTTACGGGATTATCGGCGGCCGTAGGCTTGGCGTTTTCAATGTCATCTATGAGCCTAGCCGTCCGGAGTCCGTGCTGCTTGGCCATTTCGTGCCGGCCGAGAAAAGCTTGCAGTACTTTCAGGTCTGGTGCAACTTCCGTCCCAGGCGAAAGCCGCCGCTGGTCGATTCGCCGCAAAGTATATCCGACTACCGTCTCGACACCGTCATCCACCCGGATCTTTGGATGGCGGCGCAAGCCAAGTTCACATACCGCGCTGCTGCCGGCGATGGCCGCGCAATCGCTTTGGAATTGTCCCCCCACCTTCACGTAACGGCAGCCCAGATTGACGGCAAGCCCGCCGAGTTCTTGCAACATGGCGTCGACGGCACGCAACCGATGCAAGGCGGCGCGCCTCTCTTGCTGGTAGCCGCGGACCCTCTCGCGCCTGAAACTCCCCATAACATCGAGCTGTCCTACGAAGGTTCTGTTGTTTTTCGCACCGCCGCTGGAAACTATTTTGTCGACGAACGCAACACTTGGTATCCCTTCGTCTCGCCCATGCTTACTACGTTTGACCTGACGTTCCATTGTCCTGAAAACCTGCGCGTCGTTGCCACCGGCGAATTGCTTTCCGACGACGTGTCTTCCGGCTTGCGCACCGTTCATCGCAAAACACAAGTGCCCGAACCTCTCGCCGGCTTTAACATCGGTAACTACGAAGCGAGCAGCCTGGAACAGGGCCGCTACCGCATTGAGCTGTTTGCGAACAAGTTGGAAAACTCAGCCGGCTTGTCCGCGCAAGCGGCCAGCATTCTGGATTACTACACGGCGCGCTGGCAGCCACTTGGCATCCACAGCTTGGCCATTTCTCCCATAGAAGGCTACTTTGGTCAAGGCTTTCCCGGCCTCATCTATTTGTCCAGCGTCTCTTACATTCGGCAAGAAGACCGGCCCCCTGATTTGCGCAACTCGCGTCTCGATTCCTTCTTTACCGAAATGCTCTTGCCTCATGAAATCGCGCACCAATGGTGGGGCAACACGGTGAGCCCCGCGGACTACCGCACCACGTGGCTCTTTGAGGCTATGTCAAGCTACTCCGCGCTGGAATTTCTCGAACAAAGCAAGGGCCGCGCCGCGCTCGACGACGTTCTCGAAAGCTATCGCCAGGATTTACTAGCCACGGAAAAAGGAGCGCCAGTCGAATCCGCCGGCCCGTTGGATTTCGGCGAACGTTTGTTGGATAACAACGGTATGCGCGCCTGGCATATCATCACCTATGAAAAAGGCGCTTGGGTCCTGCACATGCTTCGCATGCGCCTCGGCGATGAGGCCTTCCGCTCCTTGCAAACCCGCCTCGTCAGCGAATTTCAAAACAAGCTGATCGCAAACGACGATTTTCGCCGTGTGGCTGCTTCGTTTGTGCCCGCGGATCAGTCCGACAAATCGCTCGACGTGTTCTTCGATAACTGGGTCTACGCGACGGGCATCCCTAGAATGGCGTTTAGTAGCACTGGCAACGCGGTATCGCTCAAAGTTTCGGATGTCGACAGTGGCTTCGCCCTCGATCTTCCCCTGCGTTGCACAGGCGCGGACGGCAAAGAACAAATCGAATGGGTCCACGCCGCCGCCGGCGAAAATTCGTTCGACATGTCCAACGGCAACCACTCCTGCCAGTTACCGAAACAGACTGACTATCTCTATCAATTGTCGAACTAGGTCTTGCGCGTTTACTTTCGGCCCCCGGCTTGGCACCGCCCGCCGTGAGAAAATCTCTTATCGATGAGAACAGGAGACCAAAATATGAAGAGCAAATATTCACCTATAACAATGCCGGCCCTTGGGCTAGCCGGGCTGCTCGCGATGGGCGCGCCAGGCGCTTTCGCCCAGCACAAGGCTATCGGATTCCAAAAGAACATGCCGTTCAGTGAGGGTTACATTGCAGGACACACCCTTTATGTTGCGGGTCAGCAAGGACCCGACTCGAACGGCAAAGTTACCGGTACCGACATCACTCTACAAACTACTAACGCGATCGCCGCAATTGAGAAGGTTGTTAAGGAAGCGCGCTTTCAGATGACCGATATTGTTTCCGTTACCATCTACCTCACCGACTTGAACGATGTAAAGGAAATGAATGAGGTTTATAAGAAACTTATGCCCGATCCAAAGCCAGCCCGAGCCACCGTGCAGGTTGCGGGCTTGATTGGCGGGGCGAAAATCGAAATTTCGGCAATTGCCGTAAAGCGCTAGCGGGCGTGAGCAAATTACGGCATCGATAAACTAAACAGAAACATGACACTGTCTGTCGTTCGAATTGTTTGTGTGCTTGGACTCGTGGCTGGCGGGGGACTCGCGCAGGAAGTGATTCCTCTCTATTCTGGCGCGGCTCCGGGTTCTGCGGGAGAGCGCTACCAAGAGAAAGAATATTTCTCAAAAACCTGGAACACGGAAGTGGTAACGAACGTTACGAAACCCACACTAACCGTGTACAAACCTGCCGCGGGGGCGAGCAATGGAAGCGCGGCGGTGATCTGCCCAGGGGGCGGATTCATGGCTCTCTCGATCAATAGCGAGGGCCTCGATGTCGCGAAGTGGCTAGCGCTCCGAGGAGTAACGTCGTTCGTGTTGAAATACCGTCTGGCTCACACGGGCGATGATGCCACGCAGGAGTTCGCGGCAATGTTTCAGGACAAGAAGAAGTTTGGAGAGATATTAGACAAGGTTGTGCCATTGTCGATTGACGACGGGCTTGCGGCTGTGGCATATGTACGCAAACACTCCGCGGACTGGGGTATTTCGGCTGACCGGGTGGGAATCATTGGGTTCTCCGCGGGCGGGACAGTAGCTGCGGCCGTCGGACTGCGCTACGCGCCGGAAGGCCGCCCGGCTTTTGTGGCGCCGATTTACCCCGCCGCATCGATGCTCAAGGATATTCCGGTACCGGTCGACGCTCCGCCAATGTTTCTAGCCGCCGCTACTGACGATCAACTGGGCTTGGCGATGGATAGCATCGGATTATACGAACGGTGGGTGGCTGCGCACAAATCCGCCGAACTGCATATGTACGCCAAGGGCGGCCACGGTTTCGGGATGCGGAAGCAGGGATTGCCTTCCGATCTATGGATCGACAGGCTCACCGATTGGCTCGCATCGCAGGGGTGGCTGAAGAAATAGACCAATCGAATCGGTTCTGAAGCCGGGATGTTTCCCGGGCGCCGCTCAGTCTCACACTCGGACAGCGTTCCGCGAGATGTATTCATCGAGTGAATGATCGGGCCCAATGTAGTGGAACTCCTCAGCGTACTCTAGCGCATACTTTCCGCCCGTGAAGTGGTCGCGCGCCTGGAATACTGCTCGTATGAATTCGTCACCGGCGCTTGACGGATCTCCAGTGAGGGCGGGAATGCGCAGATTTTTCGCAGCCAGAGTATCGTTCAGGTCTTTCACCATGTGATCTACCATGGTGCGGCAGGAACGTATTGCCGCCAGCTTGCCGGGCAGGGTCGCGGAGATATCTACAACACGGTTCACAAGTTGCGGGCCACGCGCAAAATAGTATTTCTCGGAAACGCTATGCGGCCTAAGCCCAGCGGCAAAGTGTTCCGGAAAGTCGAGACTGCCTCCAGCCATCCAGCATGCCGCTTCAACCGCCTGAGCAGTGATGTAGTGATCCGGATTCTCTTCATAATGGCCCCATGGATCGTAGCTCAATACGGTGTCTACGTGAAGAAGCCGGAACAAAAAGATGAGGCGTCCACGGATTTCACTGCGGGCGACGTCATCCATCCGATGGTTACGGTAACTTAAGTCGAAGACCTGCTTCAGCCCAACTGTTTTCGCGAGCAACTCCGCGTCTTGTTCATTAGCAAGCACGGTTTCTCCCAAAGTGCGCCGGTAGGAGTCCTTCTCGTCGTTGCTCGTCCGAATGAGATAGCCTGTGAAGCCCTCATTGAGCATTTTCACAATCGTTCCACCCGCAAAAATAGGGCCATCATCAAGATGAGGTGTGACCAGCGCGAACACCTTGCCCTGATTCGGTTTGCCCGAAACCGAACGCTCAATGAAGACGTCAGCGGGAGCGCCGACCGGAACGGTCTGGCCAAGCGTCGAGTCGCTTGTACTTATGCCCGTAACCACCAAGTTGAGAAAATCACGCCGTTCCATGACAGTAATCGCCTCCTTCGCCGAAAGTGTCGGCCTGAAGTCCGCCGACAGTCCGGGTTATCTGTGCGGCTCGCGACTAACGGGCGCGCACTTCCAAAGATCTTATTATGGATTTCGCCGGTAATAATCAGTCATCGCTCTTACTATTCTTCCCGCAAAGCCACGAGAGGGTCGAGGCGGCTGGCGCGCCGGGCCGGCAGGTACGCGGCCGCAGCTGCAACCAGTAGAAACGCTACGATCGCGAGGAGCAGATTCCCCGGATCGTTCGGCCGGATTCCGTAAAGCAAAGTTGCCACCAGCCGCGACGTGGCCAGCACTGCGATCACACCCACGGCAATACCGATTGCCACTTGCCCTATAGCTTCGCGAACCACCAAAATGACCACGCTGTGCCGCTGCGCGCCGAGCGCCATCCGCACGCCAATTTCTCCCGTGCGGCGCGCCACCGCGTATGCCAAAATTCCATACAGCCCAATCGCCGACAGCAGCAGCGCCAAAACACCGAAGAAAACCGATAGGCAGGCCATCAGCCGTTCACTCCCAAGCGAGTCATCCACGTGCTCCTGCATTGTCTCCACCAAACCAATCGGAACATCGGACGCGGCGTCGTGCAAGACCGTGTGAAACGCCGTATACGTAGCGGTCGCTCCCAAGTTGGTTTTGACGAGAACGTTCAGCGAGGGCAGGGAACCCGCGTTTTGGGTATACGGGAAGTACAGAGTGGGTGGTTCTGGCTCTCGAAGATCCTCGTATTTGGCGTTCCCAACCACTCCCACAATGCGGATCAATGCTCCGTCGACTCTAAAATAACCTCCCAAACCGTTACCACCCGGAAAGTATCTCCGAGCGGCCGCTTCGTTGATAATCCCCACTTTTTCCGTAGCGGCCACATCACCGGATGCAAACTCTCTACCGGAAAGGAGTGGTGTTCTCATCACCTCAAAAAAGCGGGGACCTACGAGGTTCATATAGGTGAGCCGCTGATCTTCGGAAAGATCCGTTCTGCCCGGAATCTCCACGTTCTCGTTCCAGACGCCTCCGCCTAACGGTGTGCACCAGATGACGCTGGCGGCGAGCACTCCCGGAATGGCTTGGACCCGCTGTAAGAGACGGTCGTAGAGATTCACAAGCGCAGCCCCTTTTTCGGGGCGTTTGTCAGTGTCCACTGCGATTAACACCACATTCTTTGGATCGAAGCCCGGATTCAACGTGGCCAGACGCCACAAACTGCCAGCGAACAGACCTGCGCCTGAAATCAGCACGACGGAGAGCGCCGCTTGCAGAACAAGAATGGCGCCACTCATCCCCATTCGTCCCGACGTGCCCTGCAGATTGCCTGCCCGCTCCTTCAATGAAGAATTCAGGGCAAGCCGTGTGGCCCCGATTGCCGGAACAAGACCAAATAACAAACCGGAACCGACCGTGGCAAAGAAAGTGAACAGTGCCACGCGCCAGTCCACGTGCAGGTCGAATTGGATCTCTTGCCCCATAGAGGCCCGCTGTGTCGCGGCCAGGAAGGCAACCAGCAAGTGTGTCGACCATACTGCAAAGGCCAGCCCCACCGCTCCTCCCAGAAGTGACAAAAGCACGCTCTCAGTCAGCAATTGACGTATCAAACGCCCGCGGCCCGCGCCAATTGCCAGCCGGACGGCGATCTCCCGCTGCCGCGAGGAAGCACGCGCCAGCAGCATATTCGAAAGGTTGGCGCACGCGATGAGTAAAACAACCCCAACGAGTATCATCAGGACCGCTAGCGGATTGCTGAACTTGCGGCGCAGATCCGTCCAACCATTCGCATCTGAAGTTGCGGCCAATTGCCACGCAAGAGATTTCTTCCGTCCGGCCGCGCCCCAGTCGGGCGCAGCGTCCAACATAGCCTGCGGCGAGATTATCTTGAGCTGCGCCTGCGCTTGCTGCAGCGAAACGCCAGACTTCAAACGCGCCATCGGTATCAGCCACCAACAACTGCGGCTAGCAAGGCAGCCCTTCATGCCAATCCGCTCCGACAGTGCAAGCGGAACCCAGATCTGCGGCCTCGTCCCCACGTCCGCGCCGAAAAAGCTCTGCGGCATCACGCCGATAATGCTGAACTCGACGCCGTCCAGCACGAGGCCCGCGCCAATTGCAGACGGATTCCGCGCAAACCGATTTGACCAGAATGTCTCGCTAATCACCGCTACGGGTCCGTTCTTTCCGCCGTCCCGCTTGTCGTCTTCGGCGGTAAATGTGCGTCCTAGAATCGCCGGGACGCCCAGTGTTCGAAAATAATCGCCACTGGCGAACGCTCCGTTCACGTGCGCCATCTCTCCGCCCGATCGCATTTGAAAGCTGTGATCCGCCCACGTAAATACGCCAGAGAAAACCCTACTTCGGTCGCGCACCTGTTCGAAAATCGCGTTCGTCAAAGCGATGCGCGGTTCTGGATTTCCATCATTTATATAAACTCGGACTAACGCCGCCGGGTCGGGAACGGGCAGCGGCCTCAGCAGCAGGGCGTCGATCAAACTGAAAATCGCCGTATTGGCGCCGATGCCCAGGGCAAGCGACAAGGCCGCTGCCGCCGCGAATCCGCGGTGCTTTTTGAGCAATCGCACTGCATAGCGCAGGTCATGCGCGGATTCATCAATGAAATTGAGTCCTCGCGCTTCCCGGCATTCCTCTTTTCGCTGTTGCAACCCTTGCATCGCACGAAGAGCCGCGTAGCGGGCTTCCTCCGCGGTCATGCCTCGCCCACGTTCTTCTTCTATGCGGCGCTCAAAATGGTAGTTCAATTCTTCATCTAATTCCTGTTCCACATCCTTGCGCCGGAATAGTGACCGCAGTTTTAAAGGAATTGAATAGAACCAATGCTCAATCGACATTGTCTAGATCTCCTTAAGCCGAACCACGTGTGAAATGGCATTCGAAAGACGCTCCCAATTCTCCGTCTCTGTCGCGAGTTGCTTCCGCCCAAGCCGCGTTAGTTCATAGAACTTCGCGCGTCTGTTGTTTTCCGAAAGTTTCCATTCCGCTTGGATCCAGCCGCCTTGTTCCAGTTTGTGCAGCGCCGGGTAGAGCGAGCCATCGCTGACGTGAAGCGCGTCGCTCGAAACTTGCTTTAACCGCTGACCGATGGCCCAGCCGTTCATTGGTTCCAGCGCCAGGATCTTCAAAATCAAGAGGTCCAGCGTTCCCTGGACTAAATCAGACGGTTTGCTCATGCTTCCACTCGGTTAACGAGAATAGAATATAACAAACTCCTCTCGGTAAGCAAGGGAGATGTTGAATCCAAGTCGAACCCCGCTTTTCCTGGTTGCTTTATGCCTACGGCTCAGACCATGTCTTCTTAGATGACCAGAGGGTGCCCGTACTGCAGTAAATTAAATTTGACTTTCCGTTTCTTTTTTTTTTGCAACTTAGTCGCTAGGCTGTTATTCTGATGTCACTGGGGCCACGGGCTATAGGAGGATAGGCCGCATGTCTAGATGTATCGCCGCGGAGGCAAAGCCAAAGGTAGTTTGTTTACCTCAATTAATTCAAGACCGCACCTCTGTTCAACCGGAAGCGACGGCGGTTCTCACGAGGAGCAGACGGCTCACTTACCGTGAGCTGGACGAAGCGGCAAACGGTTTCGCAGGCTTGCTGCTGGAGGCTGGCGTGTGGCCCGAAACGGTTGTCGGCGTTTTCATGAACCGCTCTCCCGAGTCGCTGGCAGCGCTGCTCGGGATCTGGAAAGTAGGCGCCGCCTACCTGGCGCTCGATCCCATTTCTCCGCTGGAGCGAGTCGCTTTTGTATTGCAGAACTCGGGGGCTTCGCTAGTTATCGCAGAGAAGAGGCTCGCTTCAATTCTCCCGGCGCATTCGACGCAGGTACTCTATGCGGACGATGTCGTCTCCCGGCAACTCCCGGATTTGGTGTATCCGGAGATTGCCATTTCAGCCGATAGCCTGGCTTACGTGCTTTATACATCCGGTAGTACGGGTAAGCCGAAGGGAGTGGAAATATGCCATGGCGGCCTGGTGAACGTCGTCACTGCGATAGCGGAGGAACTGCAGCTATTGCCCGGAGAAGTGTTGCTTGCTCACTCATCCTTAGGATTCGATATCTCGAATCTTGAGATGTATATGCCGCTTATCTCCGGCGGCGCCCTGTATATCGCGGAGGGTGGGCGCGCCGGCGATGGGGCACGATTGATCGGCGCGCTCCGTGAATCCCGGGCGACAACCATGTTGGGAACCTCGACACTTTGGCGTCTGCTTCTCGATGCTGGATGGGAAGGAAGGCCGGATCTCCGAGCCATCTCCGGTGGCGAAGTCCTCCCGCTGGAACTGGCAAAGGCCCTCTGCCAGCGGAGCGCCGCGGTTTGGAATCATTACGGTCCCACGGAAGCTACGATTTGCGCGACTACCGCACGGATTGATTCGACAACCGATAAGATAACGATCGGCCGGCCGATCTCCAACGTCACGGTTCAGATCCTTGATTCGAAGCTTCAGCCTGTGGTGGCGGGGACTGCCGGCGAGCTTTGCATTGGGGGCGTCGGCGTGGCGCGTGGCTACCGTAACCGCCTCGACCTCACCGCCGCCAGTTTCCTCAGTGACCCTTTGAGTTTCGAACCTGTCAGTTCTGGACCTGTCAGCTCGAAACCTGGAGCGCGCTTTTACAAGACGGGTGATTTGGCTCGCTGCCTTCCGGATGGCCGTCTCGAATTTCTAGGGCGCGTTGACAATCAGGTCAAGATTCATGGGTACCGCATTGAGCTCGAAGAGATCGAAGCGCATATCCGTCAGTTTCCAGGAGTGAGCGCCGTTATTGTGGCAGCTCTTGAACAGGGGCAGGCTGACCGGCGCCTGATAGCTTGGTTCGAATCGAAGCAAGCAATACCCCAAGCCCTTATTAGAGAGTTCTTGCGAAAGCGCTTGCCCCCTTATATGGTTCCCGCCGAATTCCGGCATTTGGATGCAATGCCGTTGAATGAGAGCGGCAAGGTCGATCGGAAGTCACTCGAGACGGGTATCTTGGGAACCGCAGCGCAGCCAGAAGCCGTTACCGAGCCTGAAAACGATGCGGAATCGCGACTCAGATCAATATGGGAAGACCTTCTCCAGACCAAGCCCATTATGCTGACCGATAGCTTCTTCGATCTAGGCGGAGATTCGTTGCTTGCGGCCCTACTTGTCACCCAAATTGGAAGGCGCTTCGACCGCAAGCTTACCGCCGACGCTCTGTTTGAGTGCCCTACCATCAAAAGCTTGGCGGCTCGAATTACGCTTGAAGAGAAAAGTGGAGCGCGTTGCGCTCTAGTGCCATTGCGCAAAACAGGGTCGCGGCCGCCTTTGTTCGTTGTGCCCGGGCTTGCTGGAAGCTGTTTGCTTTATCGCTCGTTATCCGCGCTCCTGGGGGAGGATCAGCCCGTCTACTGTGTGAAGCTGCCGTCGGGAGCAGTTAGCGATAGAGACGAGATAGAAATCAAGGCGCTTGCCGCAAGGTGTATCGGTGAAATTCGACTCCTCTTTCCGACTGGACCCTATCACCTTGGCGGTCATTCGCTTGGCGCGCTGATTGCCTTTGAGATGGCGGCGCAATTGGCTCAAATGGGTGAACAGCCCGGACTTTTGGCCTTGCTCGATAGTGATCGGAATTTAGCCAAGCCCGGTGATCCAGCGCGCGCAGACTGGGCTGCGCCGGCCCTCGCGCTGCGCCGCAGCAAAGCAAAGCTCAAATCTCTCGCTGAAAAGGGAGTTAGAGAAGTGTTTCGACGGAGGCTGGACCACATACGATTGCACAAGCGTGTAAGGCTTGCGGAGAGGGCGGTTGAGGGTGAGTTTTCTAAAGGAAACTTCGCAGCGGAAGAAATGCTTGTGCTGGCAGCGTACGCCTACAAGCCACTTCCCTACCGGGGCAGCGCCGTATTGTTTCGCGCGAAGGAAGAGGTCAGAAACGAAGCTGACGGTGACCTTGGATGGGCCGATATTGTTAGCGGAGGACTGGAAATAGTTGACATTCCCGGCGGGCACCTGACGGCTTTTGACGAACCCAACGTTGCAACTCTGGCGGTGGAACTCAAGCAGCGGTTGAGTTCTGTTTTCAGCCCGGCTATGACCGTGTGAGCGCGTGCTTTTGCGTTCAACCCGGCGCTAAAGCCGCCTACGGCCGCACGATGTTTATATTCCCTTTGAAGTATGCGCCATCTTCGATGGCAATGCGCGCCGTCGTCAGGTCGCCGGTAATCGCGCCGGTCTTCTGCAATTCAATTACCTCTGTGGCCTTGATGTTTCCATCCACGTTTCCCACAATCACAACCTTCTTAGCCTCAAGATTGGCGACCACCTTGGCATTCGGACCCACTGTCACGGTTGAGTTGACGGCTTCCACTTTGCCTTCCACTTCGCCATTCAAGTAGACATCGCCGCGGCTAATAATGGTGCCGCGAATCGAGATTTTGGCTCCGACCGCAAGTGGGCTCGAAGCATCACGATCGGGAGTAACGGCGGCAGGTGCCGGCGCCGGACGAGGTGCTGAACTAGTCGACATTACGATCTATAGTACACCCTTCGCCCTTCACGGCATACAATTCCGCACCTTTTTCTGGGGAATTCGTCACCGGAGCCGCATTCCGCCCGAGCCAACCCGCCCAGGGTGGCTCTTTCGACTGCCCACCGTCAATAATTAGTCGTTCGCTCTCTCCAAGCCCCAAAAAAGTCTCGATATTTCACCGCTATCTGAATGGCCGCGAAAATGCCCACACAAAGGCATGAACACCTCTTCCCTCAGCTATCTTCAATCCACTCTTGCGAACCAACTGACAAGCAACAGTCTGAACAGTTCTTCTTCGCAGACATCCAAGAACAAGCAGCCTTCCGTTTTCGCCCAAATGTTGAGCGATGCCACGGCAAACAGCTCCGCCGCCGGCAGCACTGCCACCACGGGAAACGCTGCCCAGCTGCTGAATCAACTTGTTTCTAATTTCCAAGTGAGCGGAATCCAGAACCAAGGCCAATCGCTCGACCCAACGGCGATCTCAGCATAGTTCGCCCGGCGCGTCAGGAAGTTGACTCAAAACATCGTCGTCCAAGGCGACCACGCAGATTTCCACTGTAACCGTGTACGCTACCGAATCGTCTCCACCACTTAAGCGGTCACGGGCAGTACAACATGATAAGACCAGGCGCAAAAAACACCCAATTCATCTTCAGTTCTCGATCGATGATTAGTGAGGTTTGCAAAACCCGCACAGACTTACTAGATCGCTTGGCTTCCGCCGTCGAAAGTCTGGGCCGCGCCAAGCTGTCTTTAGAAACTGGATCGCCCGAAAGCGCTTCCATTCACGAAGAATCCCTTCGAAATCGGGTAGACGCACTTCGCCTTGAATGCGGCATGATCCGGCATGAACTGGAATTTCATCGCATCACTCACGGCTGTTAATAGAATCGTCTCAGATCGCCCCGGGCAGCGGCCTCTCAACGCGACTCCGAAATAATCTGGCATCCTATAAATTATGAAAGCAGATCGTGTTGAAGTGTCCCGTGATGAAAAAGGCAAGC
The DNA here is from genome assembly GCA_003167495.1 of Bryobacterales bacterium. Lineage (GTDB taxonomy): Bacteria > Acidobacteriota > Terriglobia > Bryobacterales > Bryobacteraceae > Bog-105. Next base: position 74,600 of record PMSX01000224.1, read on the forward strand.
GTTGGCTGATTCGTATCCAAGTGGGGGAGGAAGTGATTCGCCGCTCTTGCACCGAGCCAAAAAATGCCGATCAGGATACCCTCCGCCGTGCCGCCACTAAAACGGCGCAGGACGAAGGCTACACTGTAGACCCGCCGAGCATTGTTTTCTCGTAATCGCCGCGGACAGTGCCACGGAACTAAGATCCAGCCGCCGCCGAGGCGTAATACCCTTTGCGCGCCCGAACCCTCACGTTTGGCATATCTACTGTAACTTTCAAACTCCGATATGTCTTGTCTTTGGGATTATCGGAAACAAAAAAGAGCAGGTATTGGCTCGTTACTTCACCCACGATATCGGCGACGCCTCTGTTGAGCTGCGCCTCCACGACATCGGCGTACCCACCTCCGCCCACCCCAATCGCATAATTCCCACTTTCGGACAACGCTGGGTGCGATAAATAACCATCGGTATCGCGGTACACATCTCCCAACGGATAAACCACGCGTCCTCCGGTTTCGATAGCTAGCTTGCGCAGCGCTTCATCGCCTTGACTCGTGAAACCGAACGCTTGTGTGCTAATGCCGTAAATCGTCACCAAATTGCGTTGCGCCACCTGTATAGTCTGGGCGAGCGAATGTCCGCTTGCGTCATCGTGACCATCGCCAATGATGATCAAGATACGGCGCGGCTCGATGGGTTCGCCCTTCATCAGCTTGTGGTTGCCGCATGCCAAAAAGATCGCATCGAACAGCGCCGCTCCGCCGCCCGGCTGCAGCTTGCCGACTTTATCTACCAGCGCGTCGGCATCAGACGTCGTATTCACCGCCACTTCCGCCTCGCGCGCGTAGTCGATCAAATAGCCGCTATATTTCGGATCGCCCGTGAGCAAATGTTGGATCAATTCCGTAGCCGCGTTCTGGAAGTTCTCCCAATGAACGCGGCTTGATGTCGATAGATCCAGCAGAAATCCAATCACCACTGGCTGGTTCCGGTCGCGCGTGAACGTGCGAATTTCCTGAAGCCGATTCTCTTCGTAGATTTGAAAATCCTTCCTCTCGAGATTTGAGACAAAGCGGCCCTGTCCGTCCGTGACTGTCACCGGCACAATCACTTCGTTGACGCTAAGGCGGAACGTTGAGTTGTCAGCCGCTTGCTTGGGCGCCTGCTCTTGGGCCCTGCACACGCACAAGCCAAGCAGGGACATCGTAGTTGAGCGCAATAACATGTTTAGTATCCGATTCAGCGTCATGGGCCGTCTTCCTTGCGGCTGGAAAAATAAGCCTTCACTCGGTTGTGCAATTCCTGCTTGTCGCTGGCCCATCGCCAACAACCACCGGCATCGGCTGCAATATCCGTCTTTGGATCGAAATCGAACTCCCGTAACGTCTCGTATCTTTCGAGATACTGGCGATCCGATAAATTGCCATGCCACAAATGAAAAACCGATCCGTGCGTGTAAGCGACGTCGCCCGCTATGCTGCCGTGAAACTTGTTAGTCCAACCGGCCAGGTCGTCAACTTGATGGTGCGACAGGCAGACAGCCGCATTCGGGTTTTTGAGTGAACGCGCATCGCAATACATGGCTAGCATAGTGATGAAATCGCCGCCGCCCAGGATGAATTTGTCATAGAGGCCGCCATTCCCGATTAGGTCCCTACGGGCGGCCCACGCGAATCCTGGATGAACCCAATCTGGACGAAACATCAAATCCGCCGCGCGCTCCCCGGAATGCCGTATCGCGTAAGCCACGCCGGGCATGCGGTGAAGCTTTGCGGCATATTCGGCGCAGGTTTGCCATTCGGTTTCTCCTCTATTGGGCAGCCAATGCGCAAGTTGATAAGGCTGTACGATTTTGTGTTCGTCAAGGAGCCGCGACGTTTGCTCCACCCACGAATTGTTTTGGAACAAAATGTCCGCATCCAGCCAAACCACTTTGTCGCAGCTGGGCGGGAGCGAATCAATGCCTAAGTTCAACAATCTCTCTTTTTGCCAGAGAACGCAGTCCGATCGCAACCGCAAAATCTTGTCCGCAAATCCTTCAGGCACAGCGAACGCGTTGTCCGGAAACGCTAACTCCACAATGAGCAGTTTCAGCCCCTGCTCGCGAACGCGCCTCGCGAACGTATCCAAATTCCGCAGCTTCGTAGCGTAATTGGCCGGATTGAAATAGGCCGCCACACCCCACATAAATATTGTTGCGGCACAATCCCGATGCGCCTGAGCGTTGTTCCTCGTCCTACAACAGAGTGGTCGGCAGTTTTTCCGGTTGTCAGAGAACAAACCGGACTAAGTATTTGTCCGCGTACTGATCGTTACATTACCGTCTTTATCTTAGATCGTGTTGTTCAGTACTGGTCCCGAAAGGCAAAAAGGGCAACTCTTCTAGTGGTTTCATGTTGTAAAACGAGCGTGAAATAGTATAACCTATGTAACGAGTTGTGTCCCGAAAATGGGATTAGCCTAGGGAGGGCTGAGCGATGAGTTTATTCAAAAGGGTCTTTACTCTTGTAGCCGCTGTGCTGGCAATCTCTGTCATTGCCTGCGCACAAGAGGGTTCCATTACTGGATCGGTGCGCGATTCCTCCGGCGCCGTTGTTCCAACCGCTACCGTTCACGTAACCAGCATTGAGCAGGGCTGGGTCCGCACTGTTCAAACGAACTCCACGGGCGATTATCTGGTTTCCGCCCTGCCCGCTGGTAGCTACAACATTCAAGTGGAAGCCACCGGGTTTGAGCGTTATGAGGTGAAAGGGTTGATCTTGCGCGTTTCGGAAAAGTCTCGTGCGGATGCCGTTCTTAAGGTTGGCCAAATTAGCACCGAAATTTCCGTGGCCGGCACCTTGGTTTCGCAGGTGCAAACCGAAACCTCCGAGTTATCGGGTGTTGTCACCACCAAGCAGATCGATCAGCTCGTCTTGAATGGCCGGAACTTCACCCAATTGATCACCTTAATCCCGGGCGTCAGCAATCAAACCGGCCAAGACGAAGGCACCGTTGGCGTGTACGGCAGCGTCGCATTCAGCGTGAATGGCGGGCGCACTGAATACAACAACTGGGAACTGGACGGCGGCGACAACATGGATAACGGCAGCAACAGCACGCTGAATACATATCCCAACGTCGACGCCATCGCCGAGGTGAAGGTTCTTACTTCTAACTACGGCGCACAGTTTGGCAGAAATGGTTCCGCTACGGTGGAGACCATAACGAAATCCGGCGGCCACGATTTCCATGGCGATCTGTTCGAGTTTGTGCGCAACGAAGACTTCAACGCGCGCAACTTCTTTGCCGACACGCGGCCCATCTACCGTAAAAACGATTACGGTTTCACTATTGGCGGACCGGTGGTGATCCCTCATCTCTATAACAGCAGCCGCCAAAAAACGTTTTTCTTCTTTTCTGAAGATTGGCGCAAAGAACTGGTTCCCGGCCAAGTGTTCAATCAACAGGTGCCTTCCGCAGCCGAGCGGAGTGGCAATTTTTCGGCGGATTGCCCCGGTGCCGGAAGTATCCCGACCACAGCTAACCTGGCGACTTTTCCGAATTGTCCAACCATGCCCAATCCAAGCGGCGGCGCACTAAGTTATTTCCCCGGCAACCAGGTCCCGGTGAGTCCGCAAGCCCAGACTCTCATGACGCTGCTCCCCGTCGCTAATACCGGCAGCGGCTTTTTCAACGCTTCGCCGGCGCAGCAAACCAATTGGCGCGAAGAACTGGGCCGGATCGATCACAACATTACCGACAAAGAGCGTTTTTTCTTCCGCATTATTCACGATTCCTGGAGCACTGAAACAGCCACGCCGCTGTGGGGCACCGGTAGTTTCCCCACGGTGGGGACCAACTTTGTCGGTCCCGGCGTAAGCATGGTGGCCAACCTCACCTCGACCGTTTCTCCCACAATGGTGAACGAGTTCATGTTCAGCTACACCACAGATCATATCTTTCTGACGGCGGTGGGCAATTGGGAGCGCCCCAGCAGCTTCGACATGCCCGGCATTTTCAACAACGGTTTCCGGGGAATTCTGCCAAACGTTACCATCCAGGGCACGCCCGAATTCGGCGGCGGTTTCTCCATGGGAACAGGTTATTTTCCTTGGAACAACGCCAATCCTACCTACACCTACAAAGACAACCTCACCAAAATCATTGGTAGCCACAACCTCTTGATCGGCGCTTACTTCGCAGCTGCGCAGAAGAACGAAGATAGCAGCGGCGACGCGCAAGGCAGCCTGACGTTCGGGCCACCAAGCAACTACACGACCGGCAATGGATTCGCCGATTTCCTGATCGGCAGCATCGCGTCGTTCGATCAAACAAACTCGGTAAACAAATACTACAACCGCTACAAAATTGTCGAGCCCTATATTCAGGACGATTGGCACGTCAACAAAAAGCTGACTCTGAACCTGGGGTTGCGGGTCAGCCTGTTTGGAACCTATCGCGAAAAATATCACCAAGCCTATAACTGGGAGGCCAGCGCTTTCAATCCGGCTACCGCGCCTGTGTATGGCGCCACCGGCCTAATCAGCGGCAATCCGTTCGACGGTATCGTTCAGTGCGGTGTAAACGGCGTCCCTGCGGGTTGTCTGGCCGGCCACCTCTTCAATCCGGCGCCGCGCGTAGGCTTTGCCTACTCGCCCGACGATGGCAAGACTTCTATTCGCGGCGGCTACGGTATCTTCTTTGAACACACCAACGGCAACGAAGGTAACACAGAATCGCTCGAAGGCAGCGCTCCTCTTGTGCAGGACATTACTCAGTTCAACCTTCCAAGCTATACCAGCATCACGTCCAGCACCACTGTCTCGGGGCCGCTTAACGTAACGGCTATTCCTACCAAAGCCATCTGGCCCTATGTCCAACAATGGAACTTCAGCCTTCAGCGAGATCTCCCAACGCATACCCTTCTCACACTCGCCTACGCGGGTAGTAAAGGCAGCCATCTCACAGATCAGCGCGACATCAATCAGTTGTTTCCGACCCCGGCCTCGCTGAATCCTTACGCGCCCGGCCAAGTGATTAGCGCCAACGACTGCAATACTTTCACCGTAAATGGCAACGCTGTCACTGGTGGCGTATTGCAAAATCTGAACGTAGCTTGCGGTAATTCGGCGGATCCCTACCGTCCCTATCAAGGGTTCGGTACCATCACCAACCTGGAAGACCAAGCCAACTCCAGTTACAACTCTCTTCAGGTCTCCGGCCGCCGCACCGTCGGGCGTTTGACTATGAGTCTGGCTTACACTTGGAGCCACTCCATTGACGATTCCTCCGATCGCTACGACGGCAACTTCGTCAATTCGTACGATCTCGCCGGCACACGGGCCAGTTCCAATTTTGACCAGCGCCAGTTGCTCAACGTCAGTTACGTCTATGATCTGCCGTTGTTCGCGAAAAGGGGTTTTGTGCACACCGCACTCGGTGGTTGGCAAATTTCCGGTCTCGTTACTTACCAAACCGGGACACCTTTCAGTGTCACCAACGGAATTTATGGCGATAACGCCGGCGTCGGTAACGGCGTGGGAACCGGATCTTTTGTCGATCTCATCGGCAATCCCCACGCCACACCGGCGGTAACGCAGGTCGCCGGCATCCAAGGGCCGCTGCTCTTTAACCCGGGTGCTTTCGCCGAGCCGACTGGCCTCACCTTTGGCGATGCGGGCCGTAACATTTTGAATAATCCGGCGCGCACCAATTGGGACATGGGCCTGTTCAAGCACTTCCCGGTTCGCGGCGAATCTCGCGCTTTCGAGTTCCGCGCCGAAGCCTTCAACGTGTTCAACCACACACAATGGAATGGTGTAAACTCCGGTGCCAGTTGCTATGCGGGCGCCAACAACTCCGCCGGCGATCCAAGCTGTATCGACACCGCCGTATTCCTTCACCCCAGCGGCGCTCATAACCCGCGCATTCTCCAACTCGGTTTGAAGTTTCTTTTCTAGCTGACTGGTTAAGGGCGGCATCGCACAAGTGCCGCCCGTTTTTCTTGCGGGGTGGGGTTCAACAGGGGATGGAATTCGCAAACGCGGCGATGCTGCGCGTGCGGGCTTTTTGTTGAAGGTGGCGGATAGAGCCGCCGACAACAAAGTTCATCATGGATTCGTGGAGCACTTTGCCACGCTTGATATGGGGACTTTTTTCTGCGCGCTGAGTTACAATCTCAGGTATTTGTGCATAGTTGGCTGGGCGCTTAGGCAGCATTTAGCTTGGCCGCGAGTTCTTCGCGAATGATGCGGCGGAGGGTGTCTTCAATTTTCGGAGTTTTTCCTTCGACGTACTCACGGAGAGCAGCGTTGATAAGTGTTTGGTAGCCGGTTTTGCCGCCGGAGGCGTCGGCGATGGCGCCGAAATGGTCAAGGAGATCTTCGTCAAGGCGAATGGTGATTTTCGCCTTTCCCTTTTCTAGTGGTGGTTCGGGGATCACGCGGCCGCGTTTGCCTTTGCTGAAATCGTATTGGTTCTTCATCGTTGCTCCTCGTATTGTTGGCGTTCGTGTGGCTCGGCGGGACGGGCGGAAATTATACGGATGTCTTCTCAGCGGAAGGTGTACACACAACAACCAGGACTTTCGCTTTATTCCCCATGCCAATGGTGACGAAGCGCTCTTCAGCTTGGTCACTCCCGTCAGTGATCGTGATTGCGAAGTCATCAACGAAGACGCCTTCGGCTTCTGAAGCGAACCGAATGCCGTGTTTGCGAAAGTACTTTCCGCTTTGTCCGGGTCCCATTTGAAGGCCCCTCTTATATTGTACAGACATTATGTATGGCAATCCGCCGATGAGCCGTCACTTCCGATCCGGGTTCTTTAAGAGAAACTCCAGCTAGCGGCCGAGAAATTGCGGAGTCCATTCTGATAGTTCGCCCTTGGCCGATCACACGAGTCCGTCGTCCTGGCAAACCCCTCGGCTCCTAACTTCGTTCCCTTCAGTTCCCGCCCCTCCAATGATTTATCGCGTGTAACGCGTGGGGCAGGTTATGGCGCTTTTCACCCATGATCTGGGCCAAAATTCTGATATTGTCAAGACGCGTGCGGACGTTCCTGAATGAAATACTATTTTTATAAATTGAATCCTCCAGGCCCACATTTCCGGGAGACATCACGGCGGACGAGAGGACGGTGATGAGGGTGCATAGTGCTTATTGGGTCGAGCAAATCAAACAAGGGAGGGCAATCGCGATTGGTCCGGTTGCCGATCCCAAAGGCGCTTTGGGCGTCGGCATTATTCGACTTGAAGATGGAGTTGATCCAGCGCCTCTTGTGGCGAATGACCCAGCGATTGTGGCGAATGTCGGGTTTACGTGGGAGGTGCATCCGATGCCGAATGTGTTGATGGCGGAAGGGGTGTGAGAAGGGCTGTCTGCTGTGGGGAGGGCAATGGGGACAGAGCACGCGCATTCGAGAAGTGTGGTGGTGTGCCAGTGGGTTTCGTCGTGGCGCCATGACAGTCCCCATTGCTTGTGGCGGTGGCTATGAGTCGTCGCAGTAGAGTTGTCTATGGCTTTGTGACGGCGGGGGTGATTGGGTTTGGGCTGGCGTCTCGGAGATGGCCGGGATTCTTTCCTGCGGTGGTCGGCAAGTATCCGGGTGATGCGCTTTGGGCGCTAATGGTGTTTTGTCTGTGGGGGTTGTTCCGGCCAAGTTTGTCGACTGAGAGATTGGCGATTTATGCGCTCACCATCTCCTATTTGGATGAGTTCAGCCAGATTTATCAGGCTCCGTGGATCAATGCGATTCGCGCGACGACTGTGGGTCACTTAGTATTAGGGTCCACGTTTTCCTGGTGGGATATGGTGTCGTATACGGTGGGAGTGGCGATTGGGGTGGTGTGTGAGAAGGTGGGGCCTCTTCTGCGTTCCCAGAGCACACTTTGATATTCTCGGACGCGTGCGCATACGAAGGGTTTTTTCGGTGTTGGCTTGTCTGGCGGTGGGGTGGGGGCAAGGAGCCGTACACGACGGAAGCTTTGAAGGGTATCCGGCGGTGGTGCTCGCGAACGCGAAGCTGGAAGTGACGATCACAACGAAGGGCAGCACGCTGGCGAGTGTGACGCTGGTGGATGATGCTGAAAAGTTGAGTCCTTTGTGGAATCCGATTCGGATGGCGCGTGAGATGGGACGGCCCGCGAAGTTTGATGGCGGAGCGGGGCTGTTTGTATGCGTGGATGGGTTTGGGCCGCCGTCGGAAGAAGAGCGCGCGGCTGGATTGCCGGGGCATGGCGAGGCGCATACGGAGACGTTCGCGGTGCATCCTGAGCCGCAGGTTTCCGGCTCAGCGGTGACACTGAGAGCGACGTTGCCGCTGGTACAAGAGAATTTCGCGCGCACGTTCCGGTTGGTGGACGGTGAGAATGTGGTGCTGGTGGAAAGTGAATTGGAGAACCTGCTGGCTTTCGACAGACCTGTGAATTGGGCGGAACATGCGACGATTGGATCGCCTTTCTTGGAGCCGGGCGTGACGGTGGTGGATTTTTCGGGAGTGCGTTCGCAGACGCGGCCTTATACGTCGGTAAAGAATGGAGACGTTGAGCGGCGGCTGGCGTCGGGGAAAGATTTTGCTTGGCCGCTGGCGCCTGGGTTGGATGGGAAAGAAGTGAATCTCCGGGGGACGCCGGAGCACCCCCATTTTCTGGATCACGCTACTACTTTGTTAGATCCAGGGCGGGAGTTCGAGTGGGTGACGGCGATTAACGCGAAGAAGGGGACGATGATTGGGTATGTGTTCCGGAGAGTGGATTATCCATGGCTGCAATATTGGGGATACTATCCAGCGAGTGAGAAGATGTCGCGGGGGATGGAGTTTGGCACGCAACCTTATGATGTTCCACGGCGGGAGGCGATTGGTACGGGCAAGATGTTTGATACGGCGACCTACCGTTGGCTGCCGGCGAAGGGGAAGATCCGGACGCGGTTCTTAGTGTTCTATACGCGGATACCAGAAGGATTTACTAAAGTGGACGAGGTGAGGATGGAGAGCGGGGGGATTGTGATCTCGGATCAGGCTGCGGGTGAGCAGGTTAGGCTTGCGACTGTGGAGAGACTGGAATAGTGCAAAGGGGACAGACAGCACGCGCATTTGAGAAGTGTCGTGGTGTGGCGGTGGGTTTCGTCGCGGCGCTATGTCAGTCCCATTGCTTGTGGCGGTGAGCAGGGAGGGTATGTGTGAGGGTTGTCGGACTAAGGGGAGCGCAATGGGGACAGACAGCACGCGCATTCGAGAAGTGGGGTGGTGTGATTGTGGGTTTCGTCGCGGCGCTATGTCAGTCCCCATTGCTTGTGGCGGTGAGCGTTGCTTGTAGCTAGGTGGTGACGGGGATGCCGTGTTGTTCGAGGATGCTGCGGACATCTTTGGGCGAGAGGCGGGACGCGTCGTATTCGACGAAGAATTCGTCGCCGGTATGCGCTAAACGTGCTGCAAAGAGGCCATACACGGCGTGCAGGCGGGCGATTTGTTTGAGATCGTCGTCATTCAGGATGCGGGACAGCTTGAACGTGAGTTGCACCTTCGTCATCGGGATTCAGAATAGCATTTAGGGTGTTGGCGTTTTGCCGATTTTCCAGAGGATTTGGCGGAAGATGCCAAGCCATGTGTCAGTGTCAGCGGCGGGAAGGCCGAGGCGGCGGACGAGACGGCGAACTTTGAGCTCGGTGGATTCCGTGGTGGTTGCGTGGACATAACCAGAGCGGTTGAGCAGATCGAGCAGCAGAGAAGTGATGCGTTCGAGGTCTTCGGCGGAGACTGTTGGCGCTGGTTCGAAACGATGAGCGGCGGCGTCAGCGTCGCGACGGAGTTCGTAGAGGCAAATGGCGACGGCTTGGCCGAGATTCATGGAGCCGTGCTCTTCACGAGATGGAATGCGGAGGAGCCAGTGGCAGTGGCTCATGTCTTCGTTGGAGAGGCCGAACTTTTCGGAGCCAAATAGGAGGGCTGCCGGCTTGCCGGCGACGAGATGTCCGCGCAGCAGTTCGCCGGCGGGTTCAAGGCGATAGAGGGGCACGTGCAAATCCCGGCGGGCCGCGGCGGTGGTGCCGGCGACCAGAGAGCAATCGGCAACGGATTCGGCGATTGTGGGAAAGACTTCGGCGTTTTCCAAAATGTACTGGGAATGAACGGCGGAGCGAGCTTCTTTGAAGGCAACCTCATAGGGATTGACGAGGCGCATTTGATTGAAACCGAAATTACTCATGGCGCGCGCCGCGGCGCCGATGTTGAGGGGGTTGCGCGGCGCGACGAGAACGATCCGCAAAGGATCGGCCACTACTGCTCCAAATAGGTATAGCCTTGCAGGCCTTCTTCGTAGAATTTCAGAAGCCGGCCGGCTTCTTCGTAACCGACGCGTTGCTCGCGGACGGCGAGTTCGACATCTTTGCGGAAAGCGTCGAGCAGAGACTGCGTGTTGTATTGGACGTAGTTGAGGACTTCGCGCACTGTGTCACCCTGAACGACCGTATCGAGGACGACGTCGCCCTGTTCATCAAGACTGACGTGAACGGCGTTGGTATCACCGAAGAGATTGTGGAGATCGCCGAGGATTTCCTGGTAAGCGCCGAGGAGGAAGGCGCCGAGGATATAGCTCGATTCGTTTTGGAAGGCGTGCAGCGGGAGAGTTTTTTTGACGTCGCGACGGTCGATGAACTGATCGACTTTGCCGTCGGAGTCGCACGAGATGTCGCCCAGGACGGCTAGGCGAGTGGGCGCTTCGTCGAGGCGATGAATGGGCATGAGGGGGAACAACTGCTTGACGGCCCAGCTATCGGGCATGCTTTGGAAGAGCGAGAAATTGCAGAAGTAGGTATCGGCGAGCAGGCCGGGCAGTCCCTCGAGTTCTTCGGGGAAATAGTCGAGCTCTTTGGCAATGTTGAGAATCTTGCGGCAAATGGCCCAGTAGAAATTTTCGGCGAGGCTGCGCTGTTCGAGTGTGAGGTAGCCGAGGTTGAACAGATTGAGGGCGGAATCAAGAGCTTGTTGGGCGTCGTGATAGGACTCAAGAAGATTCTTCTTGCTGACGGAACGGTGCGTTTCGAAAAGGTCGATGAGGGCTTGTTCGGAGTCTTCAGGGACAGCGGGAGGCAGTTCTTCTTCGCCATAGCCGCTAACGCCGACGACATTGAAGACGAGCAAGCTGTGATAGGCAGCGACGGCGCGGCCGCTTTCGGTGATGATATTGGGGTGAGGGACTTCCGATTCGTCGCAGATGCTTTGAATGTGATAGACGACATCGCGCGCGTATTCCTCGAGAGTGTAGTTGACGCTGGATTCGAAATCGGTTTGTGAGCCATCGTAATCGACGCCTAAGCCGCCGCCGACGTCCAGAAAGTTGAGGCCAGGGCTGACTTTGCGGAGGTCGACGTAAATGCGGGCCGCTTCGATAACAGCGGCTTTGATCTGGCGGATGTTGGTGATTTGGCTGCCGAGATGGAAGTGGAGCAATTTGAGGCTGTCTTCCATGCCGCGTTCCTTAAGGTATTGGACGGCCTTAAGAGCTTCGCTGACGGTGAGGCCGAATTTGGAACGGTAACCGCCTGAGGATTTCCAACGGCCGGAACCGCGGCTGGCGAGCTTGACGCGAATGCCAATGGTGGGTTTTACGCCGACGCGTTCGGCGTGTTTAACGATGAGCTCGAGTTCGGTGTATTTTTCGACGACGGGCGTGATCTGGCGGCCGATTTTTTTGGCCAGCATGACCATTTCGATGTATTCGTCGTCTTTGAAACCGTTGCAGATGATGGGCGTGGCGTTATCGGCGATGGCGAGGACGGCCAGCAATTCGGGTTTGGAGCCGGCCTCGAGACCGAACTTGTAGGCGCGGCCATAGCGAAAGACTTCTTCAACGACTTGGCGCTGCTGATTGACTTTGATGGGATAAACGCAGCAGTAAGAACCTTGATAGCCGTGCTCGCGGATGGAGCTTTCGAAGGCTTGGTGGATTTCGCCGAGGCGATGTTTGATGATATCGGCGAAGCGGATGAGGATGGGGAGCGAAATGCCGCGCCAGCCGAGAGTGTCGACGAGCTGCTTGAGATCGATAGCGCGATTGATTTCCTTGGTGGGATGGACGAAGAGATGACCGTTTTGGCCGACGGAGAAATAACCTTTGCCCCAACTGGCGACATCGTACATCTCGGCGGCGTCGGTGATGGTCCAGCGGTCCGCTGGTTCACGAACTTGAGCGGCGGCGCCGGTGATTTTAGTGGACAGAGTAGTAGCCTCCTGGGATGCGCGGGCGGAATCGGTAAAAGTAGATCAATTCCACACTCAATTAGAACATGAGAAACGTAGGGACGGAGAAGAAGGAAGATAAACGACTATCAACGGCGCAGCTAGGGCGCCCCATGGAAACGGGTAAGGCTGTGGACTAGTACTTTTTTAGTGTTTGGAGGGCGTTTGGCGGGTAGAGGAGTTAAAGGCGGGGGCCACTTAGGTCGATAGAACCTCAGAGAAACTTTGCATAATGGCAGCCTTGAACCAGCTAAGCACGTTGCATGTTGTGGAAGCGATGGAAGGCTCCGTCGCGACGCCTGGCGAAGTGGCGGAACAAAGCGGCAAGCGGGCGGGGAACATATTGATTGTCGATCCCGCGGCGGCGCGCCGGTGGCATATTCTGCAAGTTCTAAGTGATATAGCGGGGAAGATATACGAGGCGAGTAGCACATCGGAGGGGTTGTCGATCCTGGGGCGGGAGGCCATCGATCTGGTTTTGCTGGACTTACGGGTGCCGGAGGTGGGGGCGGCTAACTTTTGCCGGGAAGTTCGTAAGTTTTCGGCCATGAAGTTTTTGCAGATCTTTGTTGTGGCGGAAACGGAAAGCCTTGATTCGGAAGTGAGCGTGATCGAAGCGGGCGCGAACCAGTTTCTGGTGGCGCCGTTGCGTGATCGGGCATTGCGCGCGCGTGCACAGAGTCACCTGAAGTACAAGGAGATGGTGGATTCGCTGGACGATTCCGAAGCGGTGCTATTCTCGCTGGCGAAATCGGTGGAAGATCGCGATCCAGACTTAGGTTTGCATTGCCAGCGGCTTTCAGTCATAGCGGCCGCCATGGGGGTGGCGTTGCAACTGCCCGCCCATGAGATTTTGACTTTGCAGCGGGGCGGGTATCTGCACGACATAGGAAAGATCTCTATTCCGGACCGGATACTGTTTAAGCCAGGGCCGCTGACGCCGGATGAGTGGGAAATTATGAAATCACACACGGTGCGCGGGGAGAAGATCTGTATGGGGATCAAGTCTCTGGCGCCGGTGTTGCCGATTATTCGCAGCCACCATGAACGGTGGGACGGGCTAGGGTATCCGGACGGCTTGCGGGGCGAACAGATTCCGATGTTGGCGCGCATTCTGCAACTGGCCGATATTTATGATGCTTTGACCACAGTGAGGCCCTACAAAGCCGCTTTTAGCGAGGATGAGTCGCTGTCGATCATTATGGAAGAGACGGGCAAGGGCTGGCGAGATCCAAGCTTGGTGCGGCTGTTTGCCGATATGGTTCCGATGTTCCGAGCGCATGCTTTACCTGATCTTTCGCGGTTGTCGCTGAACGCTTTGGCGCACTCGGTAGAATCGTACTGCAAGGAGCCAGCGGCGGGACGGGCGAAGAAGAGCGATCTTCGACTGGTTGGGTAGCGGCGATTGCGCTGGCTGGATGACTAGCGCATGAGATTGCGACACAAAAATGGAGCAAGCACTGGGACTTGCGTTGCACTCCCTTACGCGGTCGCGGCTCAGTCCATGAGCTTTTTCGTAAGATACGTATACTGGACGGCGCTGGTCTCCGCTTTCTCCTTCAAGTCCGCGCCGGCTCCGTGACCGCCTTCAGTAATCTCTTGGTAAAAGAAAGGTTTGTGGAACTCCTCCATTTTGGCCGCAAACTTTCGCGCATGTACCGGCCCGACTCGATCGTCTTTGGTAGTAGTGAAAATCAGCGGCTCGGGATAGTGCACATTCGGCTTCAGTTGGTTATAGGGAGAAATAGAAGCGAGAAACGCTCGCTCCTTGGGCACTGAGACCGAGCCGTATTCGCCCACCCAGGACGCACCGGCGGCGATGTGCTCAAAGCGGAGCATGTCGAGCAGTGGAACTTGGATCACGATCGCGTTCCACATTTCGGGATGCTGGGTCATCTCTACTCCCATGAGCAATCCGCCGTTGGAACCGCCCATAATGCCGAGACGTCGGGCCGAAGTAATTCGACGCTTGACGAGATCTTGGCCAACGGCGGCAAAGTCGTCATAAATCCGTTGACGATGGGTCTTCAGGCCAGCCTCATGCCAAGCGGGGCCAAACTCGCCGCCTCCACGAATATTGGCCAAGACGAACACGCCACCACGCTCCAGCCAGAGCTTGCCGATAATCGGCGAATACTCTGGAGTAGAAGAGACTTGAAAGCCGCCGTAGGCCGTCAACAGCGTCGGGTTCGTGCCGTCGTACTTAATTTCCTTGCGCCGCACAACAAAGTACGGCACTTTCGTTCCGTCCTTTGAAACCGCTTCGAGCTGTTCGACCATATCAGCGGACGCATCAAACTGCGGCGATAGTGCCTTTGCTTCCTTCAATGTGCCCGAAGCGGCATCGCCGAGATAGAGCGACGAGGGAGTGAGAAACCCCGCAAGCGACAGAAAAAACCGATTGTCGGACCAATTAGCGCTCTCGATCGACACCGTTCGGTTGTCGGGTGTATTCAATTTCCTGCACTTCCAAGCACCCTTCGCGTCGTGGGTGTAAATGTATGCGCGCCCCTGCACGTTCTCCAGCGTCGTCACGATCAGGCGATCTTTAGTGGTGGCTATATCTTCCTGTGCAAATTCGGTCGCTGTTGGAGCGAACACAATAGTGGGCTTCAGATGAAGCGGGTCTTTTTTCAGCTCACCTAGATCGAGCGAGACGATCGAACCCTGCGCGAACTTTGTGTTCTGTCCTTCCGGCTTCCAGTCTTCCCTCAGTGTGATGATGACTTGGCCGTTAAGCAATCCGTTGATGTCTGACTTGCCGGGCAGCGCAATTCGTTTCGCAGTGTCAGGCGTCAGCAGCGACACCTCCGATTCGAAGAAGTTTACGCCGCGAACAAGCATCGTGGCGTGGTGCCCAGCACTGTCGTCGAGTGACAGAGGATTGACCCAAACGTCTGTTTCATTGCCGCGATAGACCTCCTTCGCTTGGTCGAGCGGCTGACCGCGTTTCCAGAGCTTAACGACAAATGGATAGCCGGACTTGGTCATGGTGCCGGAGCCCCAATCCCTCGCCACCAGCAGGGTATCTTTGTCCACCCACGCGACGGATTGTTTCGACCGTGGCAGAACGAAGCCGCCCTCGACAAACTTGGCCACCTGCAGATCGAACTCGCGCAGGGTATCCGCATCCTCACCCCCGGCAGAGAGTGCGATGAGACACAACTTGTTTTCGGGATAGAGGCACACACGTCCGTGCTGGACCCATTTCTCGTGGTCGCGTATGGCTAGCGCGTCGTAGTCAAGCACCGTCTGCCAATGCGGCTTCGCTGTCAAGTAATCGGTAATCGATGTGCGTCGCAGAATGCCCCTTACGTGCGTAGCGTCCTGCCAGGTGTTGTAGACATCGTTGCCATTTAATGAAGGGGTCGGCAGGCGGTCGGGGGACTCTAGCACCTTGAGTGCCGCCGCTTTCAGGATTGGGTAACGCGGGTCGTTCTCGAGCACCTTGGCCGACCGTTCGTTTTCGGCCTTCACCCAGGCCATGGAGCGTTCACCTGTGACATCCTCTAGCCACTGGTATTTGTCGGCAGACTCGGAGGGCGTTTGCGCGCCGGTGTGTATTGAGCTAAGCAGAATTCCACCGATTGCGAGAAGCTTTATTGCACAGGAAGGCGTACTGCATTTTTGGATCTTGTAATTGGTCTGCTGCATTGTCCCCGAAATGGTGGCTCCAGTTTAGCGTATTTTGGGATTGTGACCTTAGGCAGCGAACGGCTGGGTGAATCAGCGAAACGATCAATCGGAGAGACTGGGCCAGTGCGATGCCGCACGGGCATGGTTTCGAGAAAAGAGGAGGTTCTCTTGGCTCAAGTTGTGCCGATTTCCTGCGCGTTGTGTCCCAGGTTGGTGGCGTATCGGGAAGAAGTAGGGCGGGTCCGGCGGCGGGCGTATCGGGATCAGGAATATTGGAGCAAACCCGTGCCGGGATTTGGCGATCCGGCGGCGCGGTTGCTGATTGTGGGACTGGCCCCCGGGGCGCATGGGGCGAACCGCACGGGACGGATTTTTACCGGAGACCGGTCGGGTGATTTTCTTTATCGGGCGCTTTACGAAGCGGGTTTTGCGAATCAGCCGACGAGCGTTTCACGCGACGACGGGCTACAGCTGTGCGACGCCTACATTACTTCGCCGGTGCGCTGTGTGCCGCCCGATAACAAGCCGACCCTCGAAGAGATTCGCACTTGCCTGCCGTATTTCGAGCGGGAGATGACGCTTCTGAAACGGGTGAAATTGGTTGTAACGCTGGGAGGGATCGCGCTCGAGAGCTATTTGTCGATTTTGCAGGGGCGCGGCCAAATCAAGGCACGGACAAGCTTCCGCTTTGGACACGGTGCGAAGTTCGCAACACATGAAAGCGGCCCGCTGATATTAGCTAGCTATCATCCGAGCCAGCAGAATACCTCCACAGGCCGCCTGACGGCGAGTATGCTCGCCGATATTTTTCACGAAGCGCGTCGTTTGGTCGAGCGAGATTAGACGCCGCGCGGCGGCTGCGGGCCGGGATAGCCGGCGGCTTGCGGCTGCATCGGATAAGTCGGCGGCGGCATAGTGCCACCGCTTTCGAGTAACTGACGAGACTGCTCGTTGAGCAGAACCCAGAGTCCATAGATGCCGAGCGCCGTTCCAAAGGGGATGTGAAGCAGGTTCAGCCCCGAGACGATGAGCATCAGGATTCGCGACCAACTCTTGTACTTAAGTAACCCCCAACCGCCCAAGATGGAGGGCAGCGCCACGGCTACCAGGAAAATCGCCACAATGAGACCGATCAGGCCCATCCACGGGGCAAACATCCTGGCGTTATCGGCATCGGAAGAGGAGGTATCCGAAAAACCACCGGCGGCCATGATGCTGGCTATACCGCCCATGAACAACACAACAGCCAACCCGGCAAGAGCGGTCAAACTGCCCATAATGATGTTCAGAACTCCAAGAATCTTGATGTGATCTCGCATTTGGCACCTCCTAAGCGCCAGCCTTCTGTGTCGGCCACTGCCTTAAGAAACGGCGAAAAACGCCGTTTGTTCCCTGGTTCGAGTCCTAAGATGAAGATTCTTTAGTCTTTTCGATCGCCCCAGGGCTTTCGAGAAGTATACAAAACCGCTAAAATGGATGTCTAACATGGTGAAGCCAGGTTGTCAGCCTGGTGAGAGTAGCCTATGACTCCGATGAGCTCACTTTTCCTATTAGTTGCCCAGCCAAGCTTAGGGTCCCGCATTATGACGGGTCTGTTCGATGATACGTTCTCGGGGATTTATCGCCTATCGCCGTTTGATTGGGCGCTGCTCATCCCGTATTTCGGGATTTTGGGCATTCTTTCGGTTTATGGTTTGCACCGCTACGCCACTATGCGAACTTACCGCAAGTTTCGCAAGAATCTGCCGCTGACCGCACCCGTCGAGTACAAACAACTGCCGAAAGTGACAGTACAGCTGCCGCTCTATAACGAACGTTTTGTAGTGGAGCGGTTATTGGAGGAGGTTTCTAAGCTCGACTATCCGCGCGAACGGCTGCAGATTCAAGTGCTGGACGATTCGACTGATGAAACGCATCCGTTTACCGAGCGGCTATGCAATGAGTACAGCGCGGCGGGCTTTCCGGTGGAGTACCGGCACCGCACAAACCGGCATGGTTATAAAGCGGGAGCTTTGCAGGAAGGATTGGAGACGGCGACTGGTGAATTGATCGCGATTTTCGATGCCGATTTTCTTCCGCCGCCGGATTTCTTACAGCGGACGGTGCATTTCTTCACGGACCCCGGGGTGGGCGTGGTGCAGACGCGCTGGACGTACTTGAACAGGGAGTTCAACATTCTGACCCAGGTGGAAGGCATGCTGCTGGATGCGCATTTTGTGTTGGAGCACGGGGCACGCTGCGGTTCGGGAATGTTCTTTAACTTTAACGGCACGGCTGGTGTGTTGCGGCGCGCGACGATTGACGATGCGGGCGGCTGGCAACACGAAACGCTGACCGAAGATTCCGATTTAAGCTACCGTGCGCAGCTCAAGGGCTGGCGGTTTGTGTATCTGAAGGATGTAGAGTGCCCGTCGGAGTTGCCCGTGGAGACGTTCGGCTTCCAAGTTCAGCAAGCGCGCTGGGCGAAAGGCTTGACGCAGGTTTGTAAGAAGCTGCTGCCGCGCATCCTGAAAGCGGACCTGCCGTTCCGGGTGAAGCTGGACNNCCTGACGCCGAACATTTCGTACCCGATGATGATTGTGGTTTCGATGCTGATGTTGCCCGTGATGATTGTGCGCTTTTATATGGGCGTTTTTCAGATGGTGCTGATTGATTTTCCGTTGATTGTGGCGTCGTTCTGGTCAATTTCGGCGTTCTATTTATATGCGCAGAAGGTGCTCTTCCCGAAGTCGTGGTGGAAGGCGATTGTGTTTCTGCCTATGTTGATGGGGGCAGGCGTGGCCCTTACGGTGAGCAACAGTAAAGGCGTGATTGAAGCCCTACTAGGAATTCAAAGCAGTTTTGCGCGCACGGCGAAGTATGGCACGCAGAAGGTGAGAGCACAGCAGACTGCCTACAAACGCAAGAGCGGCTGGCTGCCTTATATTGAATTGGCAATCGGCGCCTACTTCGTATACATGGTGGATTTCGCCATTGAGACGATGAACTATTTTGCACTGCCGTTTTTGATGCTGTTCGTCTGCGGCTATCTGTGGGCGGGTTTTTCTACGCTTTATCAGGAATACAGGGACAAACTGCAATGGCAGCGCGCTCAGAAGACGGCGGACGCGGGTATTTAGAATAGCGAGGAGGCGGCGATTGGGTTCCCCAACGCGGGCGCGCGGGGCACCCCACTCAGAATGCATGGCGAACACAAAGGGGTTCGCGCAACGATTCGTATGCGTTGCTGCGCAAGCAACTATGTTCCGCCCGTGAAGGCGCATTAAATGCGAAGCCAGCTCCGTCCGAATGCGCGGTGGTCCTGCGATCTGTTGAATGGCCGACTGGGAGAACTGGCGCAGCGCGGCAGTGGCGCGTCGGCCGGGATGAAGGATGGCTGGATACTCTATTCAACAATTGCGGAATAAGCTAAGTACTGGCGCCACAACCGTCGTACTTGAATGCAACCTCTGATAAGCGTTATCATGTCTCCATCATGGAAGACAGACGCGATGTGCCGACTGTCGGTACACGAGTTTCGCACTCTGGCACAGGAAAGGCGGGAGCCTTTGAACTGCTTGAACCGCTGGAGTTTTTCCATGGCTTGCGCGATGAGGTTTTGGACGATTTAATCCGTAATTGCGATGAAGTAACGCTGCCGGCTGGCGAGGTACTATTCCGGCAGGGCGACGAATCCGACGCACTATATATTGTTTCCACCGGACGTCTTGTTGTTTCTCTGCAGCAGGAAGGAAAACAGCCGTTTGTGATTTACGAGGCGGCGCGCGGACAGATGGTGGGAGAGATGGGTCTGCTGACTGGTGAGACGCGCTCGGCGTCGGTGAGCAGTTTGCGGGATTCGGTTTTGCTGCGTTTGGAGAAGGACCGGTTTGAAAAGCTATTAGAGCGCCATCCGTCACTGACGCGGCGTATTGCGTGGGATCTTTCGCGGCGTTTAAAGCAATCAAACTCGCGGGTGGTGCAACGTGAATACAGTGTTAAAACATTTGCCCTGATGCCGGCGGGCGAAGTTGCCCCCACCAGTCATTTTTGTCAGCGGCTTTTGGAATCTCTGAGCCAGGTGGGAGTGGGACGCCGGATTACGCGAACGGTGGTGGAAGAAGCGGTTGGAACCTTTAATCCAAGTGATACTCGCGTTATTAATTGGCTGGATGAGCAAGAAGCAAAATTTGCGTTTCTGATTTACGAAACGGACCTTGGCCCATCGGAGTGGACGTCACGATGCATTCGTCAGGCCGACCGGATTTTGGCGGTTGCGCCGTACACGAATGGACGAGGGCTTAACGAAATTGAAGCTGAGCTGGCGCAGATGGACAGAGTGGCTGAGCAAAACGGCGCGAATCCGGCGCATCCCAGAATTGATTTGATACTGGTTCATCAAGGGGCGGACTATTCGCCGTTAGGCACACCTGAGTGGCTGAAGGCGCGGCGGGTGGAGGAGCACTACCATGTTTCAGCCAAACGCGACGGCGACTTCACGCGTTTGGCCAAAGTGCTTATGGGCAAGGCGTTCGGGCTGGTGTTGAGTGGGGGGGGCGCGCGGGGATTTGCGCACATTGGGGCGTTGCAGGCCATTGAAGAGGAAGGTATCGCGATTGAGACAATTGGCGGCACCAGTCAAGGTGCGTTGATTGGCGCGCAGTATGCGATGGGCATGAAGCCGGAGGAGATGGTTTCGGAAAACCGGCGGCTCTTCCGCGAGTTTCGTCCATTCAAGGGTGATAAGACGTTTCCGATTTTCTCGCTTGTGACGGGCAAGACCACGAACAGGGGATTGCAGCATCTTTTCGGCAAGATCCATATTTCCGATTTGAAGATTCCATTTTTCAGCGTGGCAGCCAACTTGTCCATGGCCAAGTTGATTGTGGAGCGCGATGACTTTGTGTGGCGAGCGATTCGAAGCAGTATGAGCCTGCCTGTGTTGATGCCGCCGGTGATTAAGAATGGTCAATTGATTGTGGATGGCGGTGTACTGAATAACTTTCCCGTGGATGTGATGCGGCAACATTGCAACGGGGAAGTGATTGCGGTGGATGTGAGTCCGCCGGTCGACTTGCTGGCAGATTGCGAGGACCGGCATTCGTTGGGCGTAGGTGATTTTCTGCGGCGGAAGTTCCAAAAGAAGAGCGGCGCGATTCCGCATTTGCTTGAGATTCTGATGCGCACGGCGTTTCTCTCGAGCATTCATCATCGGGAACAGATGTCGAAGTACGCGGATATTCTGATCCATCCGGCGATGGCTGGTTTTTCGTTGTTTGACTGGGAAAATCTGGAAGTACTGGTGGAGATTGGCTACAAAGAAACGAAGGAAGAGCTGAAGAACTGGAAGGAACAGAATCAGGCTCTTGTTCTTTCGGATAGCTTGAAACGGCCTTCGCCGCTTCCGACGCCGGCCTAGATGGGTTTAGAGGATGAGATGAATCAGACTGCCGGCAGCGCGAAAAAGCGCGTCTTGATTTTAGGCGGAGGGCATGCGGGTTTTCGTGCTGCGAAGCGCTTGCTGGGGCTGCGGAAAGTTTCGGACAATTTAGAAATTGTGATTGCCAGCAGCGAGACTTCTGAGGTGTATCACGGATTGATGCCCCAAATTGTGGGCGGCAAGGTGCAGGCGCGCAACGTTCTGGTGCCGTTGCGCAATTTTCTGCCTGGCATAGTTTTCTATAACTACGACGTTGAATCGATTGACCTGGAAGCCCGTCAGGTGACGCTGGATCCGAAGGCGGAGCGGCACAAAATTATTTTGCCGTATGACTATCTGGTGATTGCGCTTGGGTCGGTAACAGATCTTTCCAGGTTCCCAGGCTTGCAGGAACATGGGCTTCAAACCAAGACGATTGGCGACGTTTATTATTTGCACGATCATCTGCTGGAGATGCTGGAGAAGGCATCGACCGAGGAGAATCAGCTCGAGCGCAAGCGGCTACTGACGGTGGTGATTGTGGGCGCAGGTTATGCGGGGATTGAGATTGGCGCTGAGGCAAACAATTTGCTGCGTACCGCATTGCGCTTTTATCCAAACATCCGCGTCGAAGAACTGAGCGTTTCCATCATCAGCAGTACAGACCGCATCTTGAATTCGATGCACAAGAGCCTGGCCGATAGCGCCAGCCGGCATCTGATGAAAAAGGGTGTGCATATACGGTTGAGTACAAGCGTGCTCAGTGCGAGTGCGGGCGAGGTGATTCTTTCGACCGGCGAGCGCATTGCCACCAGAACGGTGATCGTAACGGCTGGTATTGCGCCGAATCCGGTTGTCCAGGATTTGCCGCTCCAGCGCGAACGGGGACGGATTAAGACTGATGAGTTTTGCGGTGTGGCTGGTTACCCTGGCGTGTATGCGATTGGCGATATTGCCGCCGTCCCGCATTTTAAGACGGGGCAAGCTTGTCCGACAACGTTCCTGTATGCCTTTACGCAAGGGATGCAGGCGGCGGGAAATATCATTGCCGATGTGCGAGGAAAGAATCCGAAGCAGTACCGGTTCAGTAATTTTGGAGATGTGGCACAACTGGGCAATACATTTGGATTGATCCAGTTTTTTGGCATTCCTTTTTCGGGTTTTGCCGCGTCGTTACTGGTGCGCCTGGTTTTCTTTTTGGTGGTGCCAAGCTGGCGCTGCCGGTTGGGGTTACTGGCGGACTGGACTTCCGCGTTAACCATGCCGCCAGATGTATCGCAGATGAAGATTTCCCGAACTGATTTGATTGTGCGGCTGCGATTTGCAGCCGGGCAGGAGATTATTCGGCAGGGTGAGCCGGGTAGCCGCTTCTACATTGTGAATTCAGGCAACGTGGAAGTGGTGCGAACAAACGGTGACCAGGAAGAGCGGCTGGCGGTTCTGGGGCCGGGCAAATATTTCGGCGAAGTGGCGTTGTTGCAGTCGTCCATGCGAACGGCCACGGTGCGGGCGCTGGAAGACACAGTGGTGCTGAGTATTGAGCGGAAAGATTTTACGGTATTGGTGGAAAGCCTGCCAGTGTTGGCGGAGGCGATGTCGGAGACAGTTCGGCGTTCTATTGCCGTGGCTACGGGCGAAGTGTCATGATTCGGCTTTCGGTTTTAGGGTTTGCTATTTTTGCTTTGGTCTGTGAGGCGTGTTCGGCCCAAGAGTTAACTTTGGAGCAGGCCATTCAAATGGCATTGCAGGCAAACAACGCGTATAAGAACGCGGCTTTGCAATCGGCCGAGTTGGATGATAAGCGAGCCAGCATCAAGACTCAGTTGCTGCCAAGCGCGCGCGTAATCGGGCTGGGCGCACAGCCTTTGGCGCCTTTCAATTTCTCGATTGCCAAGGGCGTATTGGGGATGGATTCGGGGCTTGGCATGATACCGGAACAGGACGTGGATTTGCATACGCCGGCACATCCAATTGGATTGGTTTTTGTAGGTGTGACGCAGCCGCTTTCGGGCATTCCGACGATTCGCAAGGAACTCAAGCTGTTGGACATTGATAAGCAGTTGGCCGCGGAGCAATTACGGCGGGAGCGGCAAACGCTGATTCGTGATGTACGCCAGGTGTACTACGGGATTGAAACGCTGGAGGCGTCCTTGCGGGCGGCACGCGAAAGCGTGAAATTGTTTCAAGAGGTAGAACGCATCACGGCGCAATATGTGGAGAAGCGGCAGGTTCTAGACATTGACTTTTTAGAGGCACAGTTGCATTTGGCGAAAGCGACGGCGGATGTGCTCGATCTTGATAATCAGCGCCACAGTCTGGAAGAGAAGCTGAATTTTGAGTTGGGCCGCGACATCCATATGGAATTTAGTGTGTCGGCGGCTTGTGAAGTCGCGGTGCCTGAGTTACTGGATGAGCCTAAAGAGGCTGAACAGCGGGCGCTGACCGAGCGTCCAGAGGTACACCAGGCTAATTTACGCTGGCAGCAAGCTCAATTGCAAACACACTTGACTGCGGCAAGCTATAACCCGACGATAGCGGCGGAGTTTATTGGCACGGAGATTGCCAATGTCAATGCGTTTTTGCCTCGCCAAGTGGGCGTGGCGGGCTTGAGCTTAAGTTGGGAGCCGTTCACTTGGGGCCGCAGAAGGCATGATGTGGCGGTGGCACGAATGGAGGCGGAACGCGCTGCGAATGCCGAGCAAGACGTGAAGAGTCAGGTAGCGATGGATGCGGTTGAACAGTGGCGGCGCTTGAAATTAGCGAGCGCCCGATTGAATGTTGCAGACCTTAGTCGGAAGCTGGCAGCGGAATCTTTGCGGGTGGCGCAAAAGCAATATTCGGTTGAGTTTGCGTTATTGAAAACGGTGCTGGAAGCCCAATCGAAACTGGAAGCAGCAAATGCGGATTATCAGAAGGCTTCGGGTGAGTTGTGGTCGGCCCGGGCGGACTACGAACGGGCGGAAGGTTTAGACCGTTGAGCAAGTGGGCGCTGTTGCTATGTGCCATTTCCACGGTCAGCTGTCAGCCGCACTCTGGAAGTGTGAAGGCGAGTGGCAGGGCACCGGTTCCTGTTCGTGCGGTGAAGGTGCGGCTTTACACACCCCAAACGGGACAGAGTTATTCGGCTTCGCTAACGCCGGTGCAGCAGGTGACGCTGGCGTTTCGTGCGAGCGGCATCGTGGAGTTTGTGTCTAGTGCGGGCGGGAGACGATTAGAAGCTGGAGACCTTGTGGTAAAAGGTTCGGTGCTGGCAAGACTGCGCGCGCAAGATTCTGAGATTGCGTTGAGTGAAGCTCGCGGGGAAGTGGAGGCGGCACGGCAGGCGGTTGCAACGGCCATTGCACAGGTTTCGGAAGCAGACGCGATGGAGGCAAAGGCATCCAGCACGTGGACGCGCGCGAACACGCTATATGAAGCACGTGCTTTGACTGCGCCGGATTGGGAAGCGGCCCGGGCGCAGCGCGATGTGGCAACGGCCCAAGCGGCGGAGGCGAGGTCGCGGCTGGCGGCCGCGAAGGCGCAGGAAACCAGAGCGCTGGCAGGGCTGTCTTCCGCGGAATTGGCAGCGGTGGATTCGTCGCTGATTGCGCCTATAACTGGTCGAGTCATTCAAAGATCTTTGGAAGTGGGTTCGTTGATTTCGGCTGGCCAACCGGCCTTTGTCATTGCGGACACTGCGCGTTTGAAAGCGGCATTTGGTATTCCCGATGGATCGCTAGCAGCATTAAAGAATGGACAGCACGTGTCCTTTTCGGCCGAAGCCGTTCCCGAAAGATTTACGGGAACGATATCATCCATTTCGGCGGCGGCTGACCCAAGTACGAGGCTGTTCCTGGTGGAGGCTATGGTTACCAATGCACGCGACGTGTTGCGGCCGGGAATGATTGCCACGGTATTTTTGCATGCGCCAACAACGGCACAGGCGGTAACGGTAGTTCCACTGAGCGCCATCATCCGATCAAAAAGCGAGAACGACGGTTTTAGTGTTGTCATGATTCGCAACGGTCATGCGGTGTCAAGCAGCGTGACACTGGCGGCCACTTATGGAGATTTGATTGCGGTCAGCGGCGTGCAGACAGGTGAATTGGTGGTGGTTTCGGGCGCGTCTCTATTGACGGAAGGCGAAGCGGTTGAGGTCATCCAGTGACCGACGAAGTCCACAAGTGGAACCTATCGCGATTCTGCATTGAAAATCGCGAGCTGACTTGGGTTGCGATTGCGGCAGTTTGCATTTGGGGCGTTTATGGCTATTTTCGGATGCCGCAGCGGCGTGATCCGGATGTGCCGAATAAGCAGGCAGTGGTGATTACAGCGTGGCCCGGTGAAACAGCGGGCGATATCGAGCAACTGGTCACAAAGCCGATAGAGAAGACGTTAGCGTCGAATTCGTCTGTGGCCCGCATTGAATCTGTTTCGCGTTCAAACGTTTCCATTGTGACCTTTACGCTTTCCAGTCATCTGCGCCAGACCGGGCAGACACTAGACGATATCGGCGGAAGACTGGCCGCTTTGCGCAGCCTGCCGGCAGGTGCAGGGCCACCCACTTTTATTCGTGATTTTGGGGACACCGCAACGTTGCTGCTGACGGTGGCCAGCCCCTATGCGGACGCCAATGAGGTGGCGCTGCGTGCCGTGGCGATACGCGAAGCGATTACCAAAGAACGCTTAAGCGCACGATCTGGCCATCAGCCGCGCGCGTCTCTTGTGCTGTGTTTTCCCACGCGCGAAGACCGCCGCTTAATGGCGATTGGAGTGAGGCAGTTTGTTGAATATGCAGCCGCGCAGCAGCTGGTTGAAGATGTACGCATTTTGGATGGCGCCGGCTTCGCGGGAATTGATTTTGCGACGCTCGCTTCAGACGGATCACTGATGGCTACGTTGTCTACGTTTATTAATGAGCGCTATCACCGGTCTGAATTGCCGCCGGATTCGTGGCAGCCGTTTCTGGTTCGTGATCCGGCGGATACGCAAAAAGCGGTTGCTTCGGTGGCGGCTGAAAAATATAGCTACCGTGAGTTGGATGAATTTACCGGTTACATTGAGCGCGCGCTTCTGGCGACGGCGCGAACACCGGATGACCCGCCATTAGTGGCGAAGGTGGTGCGCTACGGGCAATTAGGAGAGCGAATCTTCCTGACCTATTCGCAGCAGCGCCTGGCATCGTTTGGATTGAAGCCGGATCAGATAGGACCAGTATTAGGCGCGCGCAACATTTCCGTTGCCGGAGGGCAGCTTGATATCGATGGCAGGCGAGTGCCGATTCATCCGACCGGCGAATTCACCAGCGAACAGGAATTGGGATCAGTGATTGTGGCTGCGGGTGCGAGTGGTGCGCCTTTGTATTTGCGCGATATTGCGGACACGGCGCGCGGTTATGAAAATCCACCGGGATATTTGGCGTTTCACTCACAGCCGGATGCGGAAGGGCATTGGCGGCGCGCCAGGGCTATCACGCTGAGCGTGCAGATGGGCGCGGGTCAAAACATCCAGCAGTTTTCGAAGGCCGTGAATGAGAGCTTGAAAGACATTCTGTCCCGGATGCCGCCGGATCTGATTGTGGAGCATAGCAGTGACCAGCCGCAGCAAGTGGGCGAGAACGTTCACCTGTTTATGACGAGCCTGTTGGAGGCCATCCTGCTGGTGGTGCTGGTTTCGTTTGTCGGGTTTTGGGAGTGGCGGGCTGCTCTATTGATGGCGCTCTCGATTCCCATCACATTGCTGATGACGTTTGGCATGATGTCGGCGGTTGGCATTGACCTGCAACAGGTTTCCATTGCCACGCTAATTATTTCGCTGGGATTATTGGTGGATGATCCGGTAGTGGCCGGTGATGCGATTCGGCATGATCTGGCACTCGGGCAGCCGAGGAGCACGGCAAGTTGGATGGCCCCGACACGGCTGGCAACAGCCATTCTATTTGCGACAATCACGAATATCGTGGCCTACCTGCCCTTCTTGTTGTTATCGGGCAACACGGGGCAGTTTCTTTATTCGCTGCCGATTGTGGTGACGTGTTCGCTGATAGCGTCGCGACTGGTTTCCATGACGTTCATTCCGGTTTGGGCTTTCTACCTGCTGAGGCCGAATAAAGAGGAGTCAATCGAAGACAGACGGACGCATGGCTTTGCGGCGCGTTATTACAAGGTTGGTCAGTTTCTGATCCGTCATCGCAAGCTGGCCATGGCGGGCGCGGTTTTGATTCTGGGGCTCGGCGGACTGGTGGGTACTACGCTGGGGCAGCAGTTTTTCCCCAAGGACCTTTCGTATCTTGCTTACGTGAATGTGACCTTGCCGGAGGATGCGGCGTTTGAGAATACCAATGAAACCGCGTCACAAGTGGAGCGGCTGATTCAGCAAGTGGCGCAGGATGAGCACATAAAGCTGGTGTCGGTGAATTCGTTTATTGGGGGTGCTGCACCGCGCTTCTGGTATTCGCTGGCGCCGGAGCCGAATCATCAAAATTTTGCGCAGGTGGTGTTGTTCACGGAGGATAACCACGACGCGGCGCGGTTGCTGCCCGAAGTGCAAAGCCGTGCTTCGCGTCAGATACCGGGTGCGATTGTAGATGCCTGGCAACTGGAAACTGGCGATGCGGTGGGCATTCCGATTCAGATCCGCATATCGGGCGATCAGATTTCCACGCTGCGCAAGCTGTCGGCGAATCTGCAAGAGCTGTTGCGGGAGATACCGGAAGCTGTGCGTATTCGCGATGATTGGGGCGAGGACAGTTTCACTGTGCAGCTGGCGATTGACCCGCAGCGCGCCAACGCGGCGAGCGTCAGCAATTATGATGTGGCTTCAGCTTCGATTGCGGGATTGAGCGGTGTTCCAGTCACGTTCTTGCGCGAAGGTAGCAAGCAGATTCCGGTAGTTGTGCGGCTGCGATCCGATGAACGAGCGCAACTGGACGATATCAACAATCTGTATGTGTACTCGGGTTCCGGCGGGCAGAAGATACCGGTTCGCGAAATCTCTCACGTCGGTTATGAACTGAAAACGGAGGTGATCCGGCGGCGCAATCAATACCGGACCATCACCGTATCGGCGGTGCCGAAGACGGGCGTGTATGCATCGCAGATTATGTCTGAGCTAACGCCGAAGATCAAGGCGTTCCAGCAAGGTCTGCCGGCGGGATATCGGGTTGAAATCGGCGGTGAGCAAGAGAAGCAGGATCACGGAAACCAGGAACTGGCGGTTGTTCTGGCCATTTCAGTTGTGATGATTTATCTTGCCCTGGCCATTCAGTTCAAGAACGCTTTGAAGCCGTTGATTGTGCTGGGTGGTGTGCCATTCGGTGCGGTGGGCGCGTTGATTGCGCTGGCGATAATGGGAGCTCCGTTCGGGTTTATGGCGTTTCTGGGCGTGATCAGTTTAGTGGGTGTGATTGTGAGCCACATCATTGTGCTGTTCGATTACATAGAAGAAAAGAACCATCACGGCGAGCCATTTGAGCAAGCCATTCTGGATGCGGGCATTATGCGCTTGCGCCCGGTGCTGATTACCGTTGGGGCTACTGTCATGGCGCTTGTTCCGCTTGCACTACATGGAGGGCCGCTATGGGAGCCCATGTGTTACGCGCAGATTGGCGGATTGACGGCTGCAACGGCGGTGACTCTTCTGCTGGTTCCCGTCATTTACTCGATTTGTGTTTTGGATTTGAAGATCGTCCGGTGGAACGGCCCCAAAGGGCAGTTAACGGCCAAATTATAGAATGTGGCAGCGGAGGCAGCACCTATGAGAATCAAGAAAAAATATATTGTTTTGGTCATAATCGTCATTGCGGCGATTGCTTTGGCAGTGCCTACCGGGCCGCAACCAGGGCATGTGTTTGATGAGGCCGCGCTAGCTGGCGTTAAGGCTTCAGCGCTGAATCCCATCGCGCAGGTGAATGTCGCGAACGATTATTTTCACGATATGGATCGCGGCGCGTCGCTTACCACCAAGAACGAAATCAATGGCCGGAATATGTGGCTCCTGTGGACGGCTGGCAATGATCGGTTTTGGGATCTATCGGCCAATTTGAGCTTTGGCAATGTAGATCTGTTGAAGACTCTTTCTTCGTACGATCCGGATAAGGATTCGAGCCTTAGCGACGTGAGGCGGCAAGAGCTAAAGAGTATCTATCGATTCAGACGCGATAACCGTTGGAGCTATTTCGGCATGGTCAATGAGCCTTGTTATGAACAGGCCAACGAAGGCGACCAACAGCGCTTTGGTCTTTGGCTGGACCGCAGGGCGGCGAACTGTGGGCCTGATCCGTTTGCAGATGAGGCGAAATATCCGGGCGTGAAGATTGGCGCACGGGGCAGGAATGTGCCGGTGGGTTCGTATTACGGCTATGGCAGCGGCGTTGTGGGACTGCGGCTATTTCCGAATCCGGAATTTGATGATGCGGCGCAGAAGAAGTGGGATCCGGTTCGCTTCTATACCGACGCTAGCTATTACAAAGATCCAAAATTGATTCGACCTTTTCGCGTGGGTATGTCGTGCGGGTTCTGCCATGTCAGCCCGAATCCGGTGCATCCGCCGCCTGATCCGGAACATCCGGCCTGGGAGCATTTGAGTTCGACAGCGGGTGCACAGTATTTGTGGATGGACCGGGTTTTTTCGTGGGAATCGAAGCCCGATAATTTCTTGGTGCAGTTATTCCACACCTGGCGGCCGGGAACGCTGGATGTCTCATTTGTTTCGCAGGACAACATTGATAATCCGCGTACGATGAATGCGATTTATAACGTGGGAGCGCGCATGCATCAGGCGGCGAAGTTTGGGAAAGAGACGTTGGCCGACGAGAATAAAGACAATCTTCAGCTCAATAACTTTGTGCCGCCGGGCAGCCCGCTGGCGGCTTTCTACAAATCGCCGGACACCGTCTATACAATGCACGTGTTGAAGGATGGGTCTGATTCAGTGGGTGTGATCGGCGCGCTGAACCGGGTGTACCTCAACATTGGAACGTTTAGTGAAGAGTGGCTGCTGCATTTTCGGCCGCTACTCGGCGGGCAGCGCATCACGCCGATTGCCGTGAAAGATTTGCGCAGAAATTCAGTTTACTGGCAGGCCACCGAGGCGCAGACGTTCGACATGGCTGCGTTCCTTCTAAAGGCTGGTGTGCCACATCGCTTAAGTGAGGTTGACCCTAAGCTGGTTCAACCGGTATCGGCTTTGGGTAAGAACGTTTTTGGTGAGCGTTGTTTGCGCTGCCATTCGAGCAAGCTGCCAACCGCTCCGGCCGAAGCCAATCTGGCTGCTTGCAGCGGCAACTATCTGGATTGCTGGAACCGGTATTGGCGTTGGACAAAGACCGATGATTTCAAAACGCAGGCGCGGGCGATTGCCAGCCAGCCGGACTTTTTGGAGGACAATTACTTGTCCACTGATTTCCGCGTGCCGATTACGCTTCTGCAGACTAATGCGTGTAGCCCTTTGGCGACTAATGCGATTGCGGGCAATATCTGGTCGGAGTTCTCGTCCGAAACCTATAAGAGCCTGCCTTCGGTAGGCGACATCACCTACTATCAACCCTTCACGGGTGAGAAGCGTATGTTCCACATGCCAGGCGGCGGCCGTGGCTACACGCGGCCACCGTCACTGGTCAGCGTCTGGGCCACGGCGCCGTATCTGTTGAATAATTCGGTCGGGACGTTTCAGCCGAGTCCGGCGGTGGATGCGCGCTTGAAGACCTTTGACGAGTCGATTGGCCAGATGCTTTGGCCGGAGCGCCGTGAGAAAGATTCTGTCTTAGGCGACAAGATCCCCGGCATGATTGAAAGAACCAGCGTGCCCAGCTACCTGCGAGTGTCGGACGCCTATCTGCCGAGTCCGGTGAGGCCGTTGCTTGGGGTGAGCGCCACTTTGCTGCCGGCGCTTTTCAGCGCGAACGGACCGCAGCCGGGCGTCGTTCTGGGACCGTTTCCGACGGGAATGCCGGTGGAAATGCTGGCAAATTTGCAAATGACTCTCGACCAGGGCAGCATGCTGGACGGCTTGAGGCTGGATGCGGATGTGCTGAGCGCTGTATCGAAGCTCTATTCGGCGTTGAAGGGAGCTCGCGGCAAGACGGACGAGGAAGCACGTCGCATTGTCTTTGCTCCTGAGGTTGTGGACGCGCTGATGAAAGTAAGCAAGTGCCCCGATTACATAGTCAACCGTGGCCACTACTTTGGTACAGGACGTTTAGGTGGGGAGCAGCCGCTCACGGACGAGGAAAAATTAGCGCTGATCTCGTTCTTAAGGACGTTCTAGCATGAGAT
Source organism: Bryobacterales bacterium (assembly GCA_003167495.1). Classification (GTDB taxonomy): domain Bacteria; phylum Acidobacteriota; class Terriglobia; order Bryobacterales; family Bryobacteraceae; genus Bog-105. Next base: position 106,086 of record PMSX01000224.1, read on the forward strand.
TCGCGAAAGTTCTTTTTCTCGTTGCCGCTATCTGGGGCGCGGTGATTATCACACCTCTTTATTTTATTTTTGATTTAGTAGGCAAGATGGATCCGCCTGCGGTTACGCATCCGGGTTTCTATTACGGCTTCGCGGGCGTGGCGTTAGCTTGGCAGATTGGGTTCTTCATCATTGCCAGGGACCCGGCCCGATACCGATTGATGATGATTCCGGCTGCACTGGAAAAAATTGGCTACGGCGGTGCGATCAGCGCTCTTTTTTTGCAGAAGCGGGTGCAGGGTGCCGACTTTGCCACGGGTTTGGTTGATCTAGTTTTCGCCGGGCTATTCTTGTTGGCGTTCTGGCGAAGTAGGGATACTTAGTTCTGGTCTGGTTGAAGTCCAATTTGAGAAGCGAAGTTAGCTTTCGGCCAACTGGAAACTATCCATACGACCTTGTGGGCCGCAGCCAAGCCGGCCCAGCGACTGATCGCAGGCCCGGGTCGTTTTTGGCTACGAGCCTTATTCTAACGCCTATGCCTGTAACAGGTCTCCCCCCTCTTTTACTTCGGCGCAGTTCCTGTCGCGGTAGCCTTCTTTGCCTTCGCCACGGGCTCCTGGGCGGCTTTGTAACCGGCCTTTTGCGCGTCGGCTTCCGTCATGAACTGGCCGTGCTTAGTGGTTCCGTAGGTCGATACGCCGGGCTTGTGGTAAACCTTTGTGTTCAGGTTCACCCATACCAAGCCTTTAGATGTTGCGTCGGCAATATCGGCAGCCGAGGGCGGAGGTGTTGCCGGAGCCTTCGTCTTGGGTGCCTTGGTTGTTGTGGACGTTGCCGTCGCCTGAGCCTGTAGAGAAGCCTCTCCGAAAGAAAGCAGCGAGGCCGTGGCCAAGGCTGCGGTCAGTAACTTCGTCGATAAACGATTCATGAGTCTGAGTTTACAATGGACGGAGTGCTAGTGCCAGGTGAAGGGAGTACTGGAGTATCCTCCTCTATCCCGTTACCACTCGCAATTGCCGGTTCTGCGGTTTCAGCGGATACTTGATCTAACGACGGACGAAAGAGAGCGAATGGCAGCAATGCTAAGCGCTTTGGTTCGAAGGGCGTTCTCCAAAGTTGGTTTGTTTTCCTTCCTTTAATTAATGGACCTGCTCTTGACGGAGTGGGTCCTTTTGTTTTTAGAGGGCCGCCCAGCCTCCGGCTCCGCGGCGGGCAGTCATTGTTATAAACTCTCTCAATGCTATTCAGCCGAACGTCAGTTGCTCCCATGTTGGCACTCCTTGTTTCCAGCGCCGCACTCTCCCAGGAAGTTCTCCCTGTCGCTGCGCACCCGGAAGACGTCGGCATCTCCTCGCAACGCCTCGGCCGTCTGCGCGCGCAAACGAAAGCCGACGTCGAAAGCAAACGCATCCCCGGCGCGGTCCTCGTCATCGCCCGCGATGGCAAAATCGCAATGTATGAAGCGGCCGGTTTCCAGGCCCGCAGCAGCGCGACTCCCATGCGAAAAGACTCCATCTTCCGCATCGCTTCCATGTCGAAGCCGATCACAACCGTCGCGATCATGATGCTTTCCGAGGAAGGGAAGATCGACATTGGTGCGCCGGTGGCGCAATATCTTCCGGAGTTCAAGGATGTCAAGGTAGGCGTCGAACAAATTGCTCCTAAGAGACCGATGACAGTGCAGGATCTCCTACGGCACACCTCAGGTCTGACGTATGGCATCTTCGGCAGTTCGGCGGTGGATGAACTCTATAAAAAGAGTGGTGTGCTTGCTGCGGATTCGCTTGCGACATGGTCTCGCGAATTGCGAAACTCCCACTCGCTCACCAGCCGGGCGAGGTTTGGGAGTATAGCGTCTCGACGGATGTGCTGGGCCGACTAGTGGAAGTGGTCAGTGGCATGGGACTAGACCAATTCGTCCGCGAACGTATCACGAACCCGCTGCGTATGCCCGACACTGCGTACTATCTGACCGCCGCGCAAGCGCCGCGCTTTGCCAGGTCCGACATACAAATCAGCATGAGTCTGAGTGATCCGACGCTGAAGCCGCATGTGCTTTCGGGCGGAGGCGGCATGTTCTCCACGGCGGGTGATTATGCGCGCTTCTGCCAGATGCTGCTAAATGGCGGCGAATTGGACGGCGCTCGTATTGTGGGGCCGAAGACAGTGGCGTTGATGACCTCCGATCAGCTTCCGGCGGAGACTGAGCGACATTCGCCGGTGGCGCTTTTGATTGACGCCTTCGGCCCGACGCCGGAGATGGGAACGAGTTTCGGCCTTGGCTTTGCCGTACGGACGGATGCCGGGCGCAATCCGCTGCCTGGGTCGGTTGGGAACTTCTCGTGGGCGGGCATTACAGGCACCTTCTTTTGGGTCGATCCGAAAGAGAAGCTGGTAGCCGTGCTCATGATGCAGGTTCCGCAGGAGGTGAACGTTCCGTACTGGCGGCAGACCCAGACCCTGGTGTATCAGGCTTTGGTGAAGTGAGGCAACCAGCGGTTTACGCGCTTCTGACAAGCAATGTAAGCGTCTCGGTATTTGTGGCGTAGACGCGGTTCTTCGTAGAGTAAGACGAAGAGATGGACGAAGAGCGCGGCGATGAGGGCATAGCGCAAGATGCTGGCGTTCCATAGCAAAAGCGCTTGGCCGAAGATCATGGTGAGCACACCCACATACATTGGATTTCGCACGTGGCGGTAGAAACCGGTGACGATGAGTCGGTCGGTCTCCGCATAGGGCGCCGGAGTGCCGCGTCCTTCTCTTACAAAGCGAATGATGGAATCCGCGAGCGGGAGTGCGCCGAGTAACACGAGTAAGGCTCCCAAGGACTGAAGCGGCGCGCTGACGACGCGAAACTGCCAGCCAGAAAGCGTCCAGGGCACTAAGCCGATGACCGGTCCGGGGCCGACAAAGCAAACGAAGATGATTGTTTTCGCGGCCTGGGCCGAGAGATGCATGCTCCATCCAAGATATGAAATTGATTCCAGGCGGCGCGATATCTTGAATAAGTGAATGCATCTTCCGTGACAATCGATTCTTACCTTGACGATTCCTCCGGCTATCGCGGCTCGGCCGAGCGCGCTTTTCTTCCGTCGAATGTGGAAGAACTGCGCGAGATTGTGAAAGCGAGCGCCGCCGAACACATTCCGTTGACGGTTTCAGGCGCGGGCACAGGTCTAGCCGGAGCCAGGGTGCCGCACGGCGGTTGGGTTGTCTCGCTCGAAAGGTTTCGCAATATACAAGTCGATGCTGGGAAAGCGCGTTGCGGCGCCGGCGTGATTCTCAAAGATCTGCAGAAAGCCGCTGCGCGCACGCGGCAGTTCTTCGGACCCAATCCGACTGAAGATTCGGCGGCAATCGGCGGCATTATCAGCACTAATGCCGGCGGAGCGCGCAGTTTCCACTATGGGTCGGTGCGACGCCACGTCCTCGGTTTGGAAGTGACTTTTATGGACGGGCGCACGGAATGGTTCCGGCGCGGCGATAAGGTGGATTTTCCCGTGCGGCCGATTCACGTGCCCGCGACTCGCAAGAATTCCGCGGGCTACTACCTAACGGCCGATCTCGACTGGGTGGATCTTATTGCCGGCAGTGAGGGAACGTTAGGCATCGTAACCGAGGCCGAGGTGCAGTTATTTCCGGAGCCGGCGGCGTTGCTAAGCGGGATCGTGTTTTTTCCGTCGGACGAATTGGCCATGGCGGCGGTGAAAGTCTGGCGGCCGCTGAATGAATTGCGCCTGCTTGAGTTTATGGACGGCAACGCTTTGAATCTGCTGCGTCCGAAATATCCTGACATTCCCGTGCTCGCGCGGGCTGCTTTGCAAATTGAACAGAACCTATCCTCGGAGGAAGATAGCGAAGTGGACGCGTGGACAGACCGTTTGCGGCAACAAGAAGCCCTCGAAGAAGAATCGTGGTTTGGCCTCAGCGCCGCCGATCGGGATCGGTTTCGCGAGTTGCGGCATACGTTGCCCGTCCTCGCTTTGGAAACCGTAAGACGGATTGGGTTTCATAAGTTCGATACCGACTTTGCTCTGCCGTTGGAGCATGAGAGCACATTACACCAGTTCTATAAGAAACGGTGCGAGGAGATATTACCTGGGCGATATACGATCTTTGGGCACGCCGGCGATGCGAATAACCATGTAAATTTGATGCCGGCGACACACGAACAGGCCGAGCGCGTTGGCGCGTTACTCTACGAATTCGCCGAGTTTATTGTGGCGCATGGCGGGACCATTGCGGCCGAACATGGCGTTGGCAAGACTAAGACCGATCTGCTGCAACTGATGTATCCGGGCGATGAAATTCGCGCGATGAAAGCTGTAAAACGGCTGCTCGATCCGCAATGGTTGTTGGGCCGAGATACGATTTTCGCCGAATAGATATGCGCGCACTGGTGCAGCGGGTAACGGAAGCTAGCGTTGAGGTAGAGGGCGCGGTTGTTGGTCAGATTGGGCGTGGGATTCTAGTGTTTCTTGGCGTGCATGAGAGCGACACCGAAGCGGATGCGGATTACTTAGCGAACAAGGTGGTCCAACTGCGAGTATTCCCCGATCAGGACTGTAAGATGAACCTCAGTTTACGAGATATATCCGGCGAGATTCTCGTGATTTCACAGTTCACCCTCTATGGGGATACAAGGAAAGGGAACCGTCCGTCATACTCCCAGGCTGCTAGACCGGAAGTAGCAGTACATTTGTATGATTGTTTTGTCAAAATATGCAGGGAAAAGGGGATAAGCGTATCTACGGGGATCTTTCAAGCGCATATGCAGGTAAGGCTTATAAACGATGGTCCTGTTACTGTATTTTGCCACTCAGAAACTTGAAATTGCCATAATGCTATGAAAAGCAAACGCCGATGTGTTACTAAGAAGTATATATGGCAAAACACTTAGCAGCGCCGCATCATGAGATTCTAGAAGCTGCGCTCCAGGGCCTAGAAGCCCAAAGACACAAACTAGAAGAACAGATTGCAAATGTTCGCTCCTTGTTAGGCGGGCGAACTGGCAAGACGGCGAAAGCTCCAGTGTGGGCAGGTAGCACGAATGGTGGCACACCAAAGAAGCGCATTCTGAGTCCAGAGGCGCGCCAGCGAATTGCGGCCGCGCAGAAGAAACGCTGGGCTGCTTACCGCAAGAACCGAGGTTAGTAACGCCTCGCGCTTGCCATGATTCTCGGCATAGGTACAGATCTAGCTGAAGTTGAACGAATCGGCAAGAGCGTAGAACGGTTCGGCGAGCGTTTTCTTACGCGGATTTACACGGCGCATGAGCGCGCCTACGCGATGAGAAAGGCGAACTGGGCCGAGCGTTTGGCTGCTCGTTTTGCAGCCAAAGAGGCTGGTATGAAGGCGATCGGTACAGGGCTGACCGGCGGCGTAAGCTGGCAGCATTTTGAAGTTGCCAATGAGCCGTCTGGCCGGCCCGTACTTCGCTTGTATGGCGTCGCGCTCCAAGTAGCGAATGCTATGGGCGTGAAACATGTATCTGTGTCGTTGACACATACCAAAGGGATGGCATTAGCAGTGGTGATTCTGGAAGATTAGTGGCGTTCGGGGAGAAGCGTTAATGGTGTCTGACCCCTTTTTGCTCAGGGCACACGATCTCAGCTAACTGCGAGAAGAAGAAGACGTGGCGACAGTTCTTGGGCGGAGTTGCGCATCTTCGAGCCGTTTTGCTTCTTGATAAGTGAAAATCATGCGGTGAATGACCGTCAGGTTGCCAAGTATGGCGATCACCCACAGCACGGGTGCCATCCGATCAAAAAGCGCGCCGATGATAAGCAAAACTACGCGCTCCGGCCTCTCCAAGAAACCAACCTTACACGCAGGAATGATGTTTTCAGCGCGCGACCTGGTGTAGCTGATCATCACAGACGCGGTCATCACGGTGGCAGTAAGTACCACGTAAAAAGGCCGATTAATGGTGCCGTAATAGACCAAAAGTCCCATTAACAGAGCAAGATCGGAATAGCGATCAAGAACAGAATCGAAAAAGCCGCCGAAACGAGTAACTTGGTTGGTTTCGCGAGCAACGCGTCCGTCCACCATATCGAACAGTCCGGCAAAAATGATGATCGCGCCGGCCCAACGAAAATTGCCAATGGCTAAGAACGTCGCGGCTACGATATTGATTACTAATCCGAGAAATGTCAGAACGTTTGGATTGATTTTTGACAAGGCTAGGCGGCGAACAATCATTCGGATGATTTCGTTGGCTCCTAAACCGATCGCGCGCGTATATGTCATGGGCCTTTCCCTTTAAGACGCGGGCTCATCGTGAATGGTTGTCAGACTGAGAATTTCCATTTCCCGCAAGCCACCTGGAATCTGAATTTTCACAGTATCGCCAACCTTTTTACCGAGCAGACCCTTACCGATGGGGGAACTGGTTGAGATTCTGCCTTTCGCTACGTCTGTTTCTTCACTCGTCACCAAATTATAAGTCTGTTCTTCGTCCTTGTCGATATCCAGTACTACAACAGAGGAACCAAGTCCGACGCGGTCACGTGGAATTTTGGACACGTCAACCATCGAAAATTCACGCAGGCGCGACTGGAGCTGGCCAAGGCGAGCGTTCACATAAGCTTGGCGTTCCTTGGCAGCATGGTACTCCGCGTTTTCACTGAGGTCGCCATGGGCGCGCGCCTTCAGGATTTCCTTAGGCAGCTCGTTACGCAACTCGTATTCGAGCGCGTTTATCTCGTCCTGAATTTTTTTCTTTAGCGCATCCATCGAACTGTAACCATTATAGGGAAATGCCGTAACTAGAACCACTTGCGGACAATTCCGGCTCAGTTTCACCTGGGTTAAGGATGAGCTCGACAGGGTTAAGTCAAGCTGTTACAATAACCTATAGAGGATCTGCCCACCCCATGGCCAATAAACCGGCATTTGCCACAGGAGCCCAAGTTGAGCACACGAAGTTTGGTCTCGGCTCGGTTATCTCCTGTAACGACGATTACATTGTAATCAAATTTGACGACCACGGTGAGAAGAAATTCATCACCTCGATGGCTTTACCTGCACTCAAAAAGAGCGACCGGCAGCCACCGGTAGAGAAACGGCGAGCAGCGCGAAAGAAGGCTGCGGCTCCGGCTGCGGCAACCGGCGCTTAGGGCTAAGCCGGGAAGGCGGGAATCGTGAAGATCGGCATAGTTGTTTTCCCCGGAAGCAATTGCGACCACGACGCTTGGTACGCAGTCAGCCAAAACCTGCACCAGCACGCCGAATTCGTCTGGCACGAAGCGGTCTCGTTGGGAAACTTGGATGCGGTGATTTTGCCTGGTGGATTTTCCTATGGTGATTATCTGCGCTGCGGAGCTATCGCCAAATTTTCGCCTGTGATGGCGGCCGTGAAGCGCTTTGCAGCCGATGGCGGCTTAGTACTGGGCGTGTGCAATGGCTTTCAGGTGCTAACCGAGGCTGGGCTTTTGCCGGGCGCTTTGGTGCGCAACGCGAATTTGAAATTCGTCTGCCGGCCAGTGGAACTGGAAGTCGCAACCACCAATTCTCCGTTCACGCACACAGCGAAAAAGGGCCAACGGCTTACGGTTCCCATCGCGCATGGCGAGGGTTGCTACGTTGCCAGCGTGCGCCTGCTTGATCAATTAGAAGAAGCGGATCGGATCGTGCTGAAATATGTCGAAAATCCGAATGGCTCCCTGCGCAATATCGCGGGCGTGTTGAACGAGCAGCGGAACGTCATGGGTATGATGCCTCATCCGGAACGCGTAGCCGACCCATTGATGGGCGGCACAGACGGCTTGACCATTTTGCAATCGCTGGCGCATGCGGGAGCGGCTGCTTTCCGGTCATGAGCGTGGGCCAGATCACGCCGGATATCGTTGCCGCGCATCAATTATCACCTGCCGAATATCTGAAAATTTTGAGCTTGCTCGGGCGCGAGCCGAGCTTGACGGAACTGGGCATTTTTAGCGTCATGTGGAGCGAGCATTGTTCTTACAAGAGCACGCGCGTTCACCTGAAAAAACTTCCCACTGAAAGCGCCCATGTATTGCAAGGTCCGGGCGAAAATGCGGGCATCATCGATATTGGCGACGGAATCGCGATCGCGTTCAAGATCGAATCGCACAATCACCCGAGCTTCATCGAACCGTTTCAAGGCGCGGCCACCGGCGTGGGCGGAATTTTGCGCGATATTTTCACGATGGGCGCGCGGCCGATTGCGGTAATGGATTCGATTCGCTTTGGGCGGCTGGACGATCCGGAGACCGGCGCGCGCAACCGGCGCATTCTGGAAGGCGTAGTCAGCGGCATTGCGCACTATGGCAACTGCTTCGGCGTGCCAACAGTGGGCGGAGAATGCGTGTTTGAAAAAAGCTACGAGGGCAACCCGCTGGTGAACGTGTTCGCACTGGGCGTTTTCAAGCACAACGAAGTTTTCTACGGCAAAGCGACGGGCGTGGGCAATCCGGTAATCTATGTGGGCGCCAAGACGGGGCGCGACGGAATTCATGGCGCGTCTATGGCTTCGGCGGAGTTTACGGAAGAATCGAAGCAGAAGCGGCCGAACGTGCAAGTGGGTGATCCGTTCATGGAGAAGCTTCTGCTCGAGGCTTGTCTCGAAGCAATGCAGACAGGCGCGATTGTAGGCATTCAGGATATGGGTGCGGCTGGCTTGACGTCTTCCACGTGCGAAATGGGCAGCCGGGCTGGCACGGGCGTTGAGATCGATCTGGCTCAGGTGCCGCAGCGCGAAACGGGCATGACTCCGTACGAAATGATGCTTTCGGAATCGCAGGAGCGCATGCTGCTAGTGGCAGCGAAGGGGCGTGAGCCGGAAGTACTGAGCGTATTCAAGAAGTGGGGGCTTGATGCCACGCAGATCGGTGTGGTGACAAACGATGGCATGCTACGCGTGAAGCATCACGGCGTGGTGTTTGCCGAGATTCCCAATCGTGCGCTGGCCGACGAAGCTCCGAAGTACAATCGGCCCTTTGCCAAGCCGCTGCGCACTGCGCCACTCGCGGGGCCTACGGTCAAGAGCAACGATTTGACTGCGGATTTGAAAGCGCTGCTTTCGTCGGGCGATCTTTGTTCGAAGCGTTGGATTTGGGAACAGTATGACTATCAGGTCAGAACGAATACGCTAGCCGGCCCGGGTGCCGAAGCGGCGATCGTGCGCATTAAGGGTACGAATACGTCGGTGGCCATGGCGCTCGATGGCAATGGCCGCTATTGTGCCCTCGATCCGCGCGAAGGTACCAAGCTGATTGTCGCCGAATGCTGCCGCAATTTATCCACGGTGGGCGCACTGCCGATCGCCACGACAAACAATCTTAACTTCGGCAATCCCGAGCGCCCGGAAATCATGGCGCAGATTGTTGAATCGATTGAAGGGCTCGCCGAGGCGTGCAAGTTCTTCGAAGTGCCCGTGACGGGTGGCAATGTCAGCCTGTACAACGAAACGCTAGGCACGGCCATTGTGCCAACACCGGTAGTTGGCATTGTAGGTACGATGCCGACAGAACTGCCGGTACCGCTGCGCTTTCCCAGCGCAGGCTTGGCCGTAGTTTTGTTGGGCGGATTGGGTGCACCAGAGCTGGACGAAATGGGCGGGACGCAATACATAAAGGTGATTCAGGACTTGCTCTGGGGCGTGCCGCCGAAGCTGGATATGGCTTACGAGAAGCGCGTGCAGACGACGATTCGCGAGCTTGTGCGGGCGAAAGCGATTACCTCGACTCACGATTTAGGCGACGGGGGACTGGCGGTTGCCTTGGCGGAATGTTCCTTTGGGCCGGAGAATATCGGCGCGGATATTCGGCTCGACTCGGATTTAGCTCACGAAATGCTGCTTTTCCACGAGGGACCGTCGCGAATTCTGGTCACGACAGAAGACCCCGAAAATGTTTTAGCTGCGGCGCAAAGAAATAGTGTCCATGCCGTCGCGATTGGCGTTACACTCAAAGCAAGAGTGACGATTCGTAATCGAAGCGAAATCCTAGTAGATAGTGAAGTCGAAGATCTCAAGGGCCTTTGGGCCCATGCCTTAGAACACCTCCTCCACAGTCCAGTATTGGTCTAAAACACGAATGCAAAATCTTTTTGATGCGTCCGAGGAAGTTCCGTTCGACAAACTCCATGAGGAATGCGGCGTGTTCGCGATGTATGGGCACCCGGAAGCCGCGAATCTTGTGTACCTAGGGCTTTATGCCTTACAGCACCGGGGACAAGAGAGCGCCGGCATTGCGTCGAGTGACGGGCGGATCATTTACTGCCATCGAAAAATGGGGCATGTCGCGGATATTTTTACGCCCGACGTGTTGAATCAGTTGCCGGGCAAGCTGTCGATTGGGCACACGCGGTATTCTACAGCGGGCGATACGGCTCTGCGCAACGCGCAACCGCTTTCGGTGGCTTGCAGCAAGGGGCAGGTGGCGGTCGCGCACAATGGCAACCTGACGAACGCGGTGGAACTCCGACGCGAACTGGAGGCAGACGGCTCCATTTTCCAATCCACCAGCGATACGGAAGTGGTACTGCACTTAGTGGCGCGGTCGCGGGAACGGACGCTCGCCGGTGCGTTGCGCGATGCGCTATTGCAAATTGAAGGCGCGTTTTCGCTGGTGTTTCTGGCGGAAGACCGTATCATTGTGGCGCGTGATCCGCATGGGTTCCGGCCGCTGGCGATGGGCCGTTTGCAATTGGGTGATGGAAAAGAAGCCACCGTGTTTGCCTCCGAAACCTGCGCGTTTGATTTGATCAACGCCGAATATACCGGCGAAGTGGAACCGGGCGAAATGGTGATTATCGGCCCGGAAGGCATGACGCGCGAATTTTATACCAAGCCGGAAAAAACCGCACACTGCGTATTTGAACACGTGTATTTTGCGCGGCCGGATTCGCTGGTTTTCGGCAAGCCCGTCGCGGAGTCACGCGAGATGATGGGGCGTCTGCTAGCGCGCGAGCATCCCGTTGAAGCGGACGTGGTAGTGCCGGTACCCGATTCTGGTGTTGCCGCGGCGATCGGGTATGCCGCGGAATCGCGAATACCATACAAACAAGCGCTGATCCGCAATCACTACGTGGGCCGCACGTTTATTGAGCCATCGCAAGCGATTCGCGATTTCGGCGTAAAGCTCAAGCTGAATCCTGTGCGGCATTTGCTGGAAGGCAAGCGGGTCATTCTAGTAGACGATTCGATTGTCCGTGGCACCACCAGCCGAAAAATCGTGCGCATGGTGCGCAGCGCCGGCGCCCGCGAAGTGCATTTGCGCATCTCCTGCCCGCCGACGATTTCGCCGTGTTATTACGGTGTCGACACGCCGTCGCTGCGTGAATTGATTGCGGCGAACAATTCGATTCAAGAGATCCAGGAGTTTGTGGAGGCGGATTCGCTGGCGTATCTGGCACTCGATTCCTTGAGCGATGCGGTGCATGATAGAAGCGGCAAGTTCTGTTATGCGTGCTATACGGGCCACTATCCGACGCTGATTCAGATTGATGAAAATTCGTTGGAGCGCGCGCTACGCTAATTAGGTGAGGAGTGCCGTGTCTACCATCGTTAACGTTCCAATCAGCGAATATCTCGATACCGTCTATCGTCCTGATCGTGAATACATCGATGGCGAAGTGCTGGAACGAAATTTGGGAGACGTAGATCACAGCCGTTGTCAAACGTTAATGACTCACTACTTGTGCAGCCGGGAAAAGGAATGGGGCATTGTCGTACTTACCGAGCAGCGCGTGCAGGTCAAGGCCACGCGTTTCCGGGTGCCTGACATCGCCGTTGTCTTAGGTGCGCTGCCTTCCACGCCAATCCTGCACGAGCCGCCTTTCTTATGCATCGAAATCCTCTCCCGCGGTGACAGCATGGACGACACGCAGGAGAGAATCGACGACTATCTCGCCTTCAGAGTGCCGCACGTTTGGATCGTGAACCCGAGAAAATTGCGCGGCTTTCATTACTCATCCGATGGCATGCGAGAGGCCAAGGACGGGATTCTGCGCACGGCAAATCCCGAGATCGTTGTGCCCGTCCTGGAGCTTGGAAAGTAAGCACTGAGCCTGCCGTGTTAGCAAGCGGTTCAAGTCCTCTTATTCCGCATAGCATGCTGCCGCCTGAGCGCGGCAATTAGTTTCTGCACGCCGCGGTTCCACTCGGGAAACAAATCGATATAGTGCGTAGTGCTGACAATGCGCCGAGGCAAATCACACCGATCGAGCCGCACAGGCACAAAGAAAAAATCATCTAGCGGAAACCGCGCGGCCGCTTCCAAAGCGAAGGCCAGTTCGGACTGAAAATGCCCCCGTTTCGAGAGGGAATTTTGCGAGAAGCAGCCGACGAAGAAATCGGAGACTTCGATGGTTTGCTCAATCGCTCGCGGCCAGTTCTGGCCGGGCAGAAGCTTCTGGCAATCCATCCAGGGTTCAAGACCAGCTCTCTGCAATTGCCGGAAGAGCTTCTTAACCCTCGCGCGATCTTCCTGCGCATAGGCAAGAAAGACCAGCGGGTCGCCGCTCGGCTTAAACACTACTTGATCGTTGCCGTCGAGTTCGAACGAGCCTACGCCGTCGATGTCAATGCGCGCTCCTTCGCGGAGACGCCGCTCAATGAGCTGCAGCAGGGCTTTGTCTGGCGATGGCGTATCCACTAGCGCTCCTGCTTCGGCCCCGTTGAACCGGCGGCGGTGGAGCGCTGATTGAGCGGATGGATGGAGGGCCGTTTTAAGTGTTTGAGGATGCGATAGACGAGGTTGTCAATTTCGTCGGCGGCGCGCACCGGAGAACGCCGGGACACACGGGCAAAGAGATGGGCCAATTGTTTTCTGTTCACGGCTTAAAGATAGGCCGTAACAAGGTGACACCGAGTGCAATTGGGGCTAGTCCGGGCGGACAAAATGCTCGTAGACGATTGACAGCGTTTGAGATAGACAGATTACAAATTTTCTTTCAAACGCTGTGATTGATAAAAATTACGGGTGGTTCGCCGATTTAGATTTGGATGTTTCGGCTGCGACGGAGCGTTCTGAAGCTTTCGACGAAAGCGGAAAGTCCACCGGGTCGAGCTGTCCCGATTTTCGGATAATGCTGGCGGCGACTTGCAAAGGATCGATCTGGTATTCAGCATTTTGAACTAAACGCCGAAGTTCAAGTATGCGTGTTTTGCGATCAATGGCAGGCATGTCTTCCCCCTCTTACCCTAACACGATCATAGCGCAGACTAAGGCGCATCGCAAAATTTGCTCGAGAGGCTGAAGCTTGGACCAGGAACTGACGATGATAAAGCAGAGCAAATCTTGTACGGTGCGGGAGTGACCGTCCGATAAGAGTTGAATGAGTCCGGAATGATAGCCCAAGAAACAGAGAGCCAGAGCATACCACCAGTCAGCCCCGAGTTACGGGAGAAGTTGATCTTGGAGCATCTTCCGCAGGTCAAGCTGATTGCGCGGAGGATTCATGAACGGTTGCCGGTCTCGGTGAGTCTGGACGACCTAATCTCCACCGGAGTAGTCGGGCTCATTGCAGCCATTGATCGTTACGACGCTAGTCATGACGTCAAGCTCAAGACCTACGCCGAATATAAGATTCGCGGGGCTATTCTGGACAGTTTGCGTGGGTTGGATTGGGCACCGCGGCAGCAGCGTAAACGCTCGAAGCAAATTGAAGCGGCGATTGCGACGTTGGAACAAGAGCATCACCGGACACCAACTGAAGACGAAATCGCAGCGCACTTGGGGCTAGCGGTGTCGGAATATCAGGATTGGTTGACGGAGATTCGCGGACTTACGCTGGGTAGTCTGGAAAATGCCGGTACAGAAGAAGAAGGCTGCGATCTACTGCGTTACTTGGCCGACACAGATGAGCAATGGCCGTCGCAGATAGTAGAAAGAGCGGCGCTCGAGCGATTGTTGGCCGAAGCGATTGAGAAAATGCCGCAGTTAGAGCGAACAGTGCTTAGCCTCTATTACTACGAAGAGATGACGCTCAGGGAAATCTCGAAAATTGTCGATCTCCACGAATCGCGCATTTCGCAACTAAAATCGCAGGCGATTCTACGGCTCAGATCCTACATGCAAAAGCGTTGGCCTTCGCAAAAGAGTTAGTCTCTTGTACCGGGCAAGGGGCCGCGCGGTAAGCAGGCGGTTGTCTTATTCTTGAGAGTCTGGCGTCAGATTCAATTTCAAAGTCAATGGTTTGTGCTCGCGCACCACTTCAACGGCGATAGGTTTGGGTTGGTAGTGCTCTTGACGGGTATAAGAAGCGAGGTCTTTCGGATCGGCCACGGCATGGTCGCCAATTTGCGTCACAACATCGCCAGCGCGCATCCCGGCTTTGGCTGCCGGCGAATCTTTGACAACAGAGCGGATGAGCACGCCGTGTTTCACGCCAAAAAACTCAGCAAGCTGCGGCTCCGAATCGTGCGAATTGAGGACTTCGCATTCGATGCCCATCTGTGGATTTGTCCAAAGGAATCGGGCGGTTGGGAACGACCCAGGCAGCAAAAGCTCGTTTAAGCCGCCGACATTGCGAGGGAAAGCGGTGGGTTCGCCAGTGAGCGTCATAGCCCCCATTGGACGGGCCGTGGTCACAGTGACGGTGGTCACTTTGCCGTCGCGAAAATATTCGATCTTCACTTTGCGGCCAACGGGCGTTTCCGCTACCAATCGACCGAGTTGCTGTGCGCCGATAATGCTCTCGCTGTTGTAAGAGAGAAGCACGTCACCGGCCTTGATGCCCGCCTGTTCGGCGGGACTGCCGGCTTGGACGCCTGTCACTTCGACGCCGCTGACTGAGCCGAGTTTGAGGACGCTGGCACGATCGGCATCAATGTCGCGCAAAAAAACGCCGATGCGGCTTCCCGTGGCGCCTGGTTCTGTCAACAATCCCGTGAATGAATTAAACGGTTGGACGCTATTCAACTGGGCGGGCAGCGGCCGCGTCAAACAAACCAAGCCAACGGCTAGCACGGGAATCGCAAAAAAAGAACGCATGATGAACCCTTCAACAGTTTGGACGTGCGGGTCGATAAAACGTGGTTAGTAGATAAGAGGCGATTTAGCTTCTTCGAGAATTTGCGAACAACGCGCGCGCACGTACTCATCTTCCGGAGAAGAGCGCATCACATCCTGAACGGCCTGCGTCATGGCCGGCGTGATGGTAATCTCACGGTCGGGCGGCGCAATAATATTGATGGCCTGGTAACGAACGCCCGGATTGCTGTCGTGCAGCAAGACGAACTTGATGGTTTCGAGCGCCGCCGGATCGCCAGCAAAGCGGCGCAGACCGTCAATGGCTTCCAGGCGCACCGCCGGATTAGGATCGTTGCGAACTACGTCCAACAGCACTTGCCGGAGATCGTCCCCTTTTTGCGGGTTGGTCTCCCGGTTCAGCAGTTGCACAATATAGAAACGAACGCCGGCATCGGGTTGCCGTGCACCGGAAATGAGCAGACTGCGTACGTTGGCGTCATCGATATGTCCGGCAATCTCACTCTCCTGATCAACAACCAACCTGACCAATCCTGAGTCGTCGGCCTGAATATCGCGAATCAACGCGTGTGCGGGATTCAACAAACTCATTTGATTAACGGCGGGCGCACCTAATGAGCCGTGATCAAGCAAGCGAGCTGACGCAAACCCAACAAACACGAGCATCGAAGCGAGCGCAACTTGCGACGACCAACGGGTAAAGGAGACTTCGAACGGATTCGCCCACCTAAACCAACTCCGAACGCCCGAAGGTGGAGAGGTTTCGCGTGCCAAGCCGGGGCGGAGTTGCTGGCGGCACTCGGCCAGCAGATCGAGCGGCGGCTCCTGCACCTGAGCGTTGGTGAGCGTGTGCCACTGCTTTTCGCGCGCAAGGCTTAGCTGGCAAGCGGCGCATTGCGCCAAATGATTTTCGATCTCTTCTTCCCGCGCGAAATCGAGCTCGCCATAAAGATACAGCGACAGCGAGGATTGCACACCTTGGCAGTTCATACAAAGTCTCCCAGGGCGGCGCGCATTTTGTGCGTTGCGCGGAAGAGGCAGTTCTTGGCGGCCTCTTCGGTGACGCCAAGAGCCTGGCCTATGGCTCGCAAACGCATACCTTGAAAGTGGCGCATTTCAAAAACGACGCGTTCGCGCGGCGTCAACTCGGCCAGTACTTCCTGGATGCGCGAATTGACTTCGGCACTCTGAAAGCGGCGCTGTGGATCGACGTCGGCGCGTTCTTCCGGAACAAATTGCAAACGATCCACCTGACCCGATTCGGCTTCAAAAGTCGACGATTCTTCCTGACGAACTTTGCGTTTGCGGAGATGGTCGAGGCACAGGTTGGCCACAATGCGATAGAGCCAAGTGGAAAAACTGCAATCGAAGCGGAACTTCGGCAGATTGCGATAGACACGCAAAAAGGCTTCCTGATAAATATCGCGGG
>PMSX01000384.1 GCA_003167495.1 Bryobacterales bacterium
TGTCAAAGAACCGTCGGCCAACCCTTCGAACACCTTGCGGCGAGGAAGGATCGGCACGCACCTCGAAGAGTATTTTCGAGGCAAAGATCTAAACCGGGTTCCCCCGGCGCGGCGGAGGAGCGCGATCCACATGAAGGCGGGAAGACGCCTGACACAACCGCCGCAGCTGGTTTGAGAATAACGCTCATCAGGATTGGGCGGGACAGGATCGCAGGGAGGCGAACAGGTAAATGGTTTATTTTCAGCTCGCTGGCGCGAGAGAATCATTCACGAGGATCTGTGATCGACAATCGTGGGCGAGTTCACATGGCGCAAGGGGCGAACAGAAGGCGTTTCTTGCGGCGGGAGATTCGCGTAGGCTGCGATCTTGCGCAACGAACCCAACCCGTATTCACCAACGATTTTGGAAGGTGCAAATCCTTTTTGCCTACGAAAAGGAACTTATCCCACATTCATTGTGTCGTTGCCGAAGATCCGCGGTTTTGGCGGGTGCGGAAGCTCTGCCATTCGTTTTCGAAAATGAAGCCGCCCGTCCGGCGTTCTTCAAACTGTGCGGTTTCAGGGTCAGGGCGACGAGGCGCCATGATAAAGACCGGTCCCGACGGGCACTTTGATGATTTCTTTACGGCCTTCATGGCAGCAATGGCGGCTTCCGCTGCGCCTTGGGTGTAATAAACGGAGAAGTCTGTTAGCTCGATTGCTCGAAGGCCAGCACGTCCGCTATCACTTTGCGAGCTGCGCCTCGACCTCAGGCAGAACCTGAGTACCTTCTATTTTCACCGCGTCCAGTGCGTGCGGATCTAGCCCCAGCGCCTTCAAAATTGTCGGCGCCACCTGTGCGGTTCGCGTCGTGGCAGAGACTGTCTGTCCGATAAAACTGGGGTGAGCCACCAGCAGAATGACGTTGGTATCATCGTGTCCGAACCCGCCGTGATCTCCGATCATCGTGGTGTTGCTGGAGTATGTGATACCTACATTCGGGGTCACGATAATGTCGGGAGACCGCGGATCCTCGCCTGGGTCGGTACCTCCCACGTTGTAGTTCAGCGCCAGTGTGGGCCCGTAGTAAATCTCCCCTAGCCCAATCGCTGCGGCATTTCTTTCGAGCAGTTCCACAACCGTGCTCACATTCGTGCCCCTTTTCAACCAGAGAACAGACACATCATCTTCAGTTGCGCCAATCCCTGTTGGGTTCAGAGGTGACTCCGAGTAGGGGATGGCACTCCACAGCAGCGTCGCGGGTGTGTAGGTGCCATTTGCCACGTACATGCTCGGATCAATCGGCGATTCTCCATGCTTGGCTGTGACGATGATAAGGGTCTTGTCATAGTAACCAGCCTCCTTAAGTGCCGTGAGGATGTCGCCGATCGAAGCGTCCACAAACTTGATCTCCTTCAGCAACTCCGCGCTGGGCAAAGCTGCGGCATTTACATAACCGCCTGCGGCCACGCCCGGCTCCCTCACACTCTGTCCAATGTAGACTGACTGGAAGTTCATGCCGAAAACCACCGGTGTCTGGGCTGCCGCGCCCGCGTGAGTCTTACCCCCGATCTCGTTTAGCAGCGCCTGCACCTTCAGCGCGTCATAGCACTGAATGTTCGCAAAGCTGTTGGTCCACGATGACAGATTCGTCGGATCGGGGATCGTGGCGCACGAAACACCTTCCGAGGTCTTTACGCCTGGCAGCGGAATCACAGCCGAATCCACCTCCGGCGCGTAAAAGTCATCCAGACCCTTGCCGCCCGGCCCGCCCGCAAACGAATAGGAGGCGTGCTTGTCAATCCAAGCCGTGTAACCGCCTGCCGCATGGACTACGCTAAATATCGTGTTCGTGCGGATAAAGTTCCATGGATACACAGGCGCGCAACCCGCAGCGGGGTCACGTACCAGCTTTTTCGGATCAATCGAGGCGATGCCGCCTTCGGTCAGCCCGGCGCCCGGTGCGCCACCGTTTAGCTTGGTGTCGTCATAATCAATGCCCTGGTCGTTGTCAGTCGTAGTTCCCGTCGGCGTCGCATAAGGAGTGCACGGTCCTCCAGCCAAGCCAGTGCCGGTTGTTATGGTGGGCGCATCGAGTGATCGGTCATAGGCGACGTCGTAATAAAGACCGTTCGTCTTCGGTGAGCCGCCGGAAACTAGCGCCGCCAATCCAGGAAAAGAGTCCGAAGGCATTGACGATGCGGTGGCCACATAGTCGATCCCCTTCTGACTCAGCGCTGTCAGGTTCGGACAGTACGGCTCACCGCCATTCACGACTGCAACGCCATGCGCGCAGTTGTAGAAATCCACCGCGTGCATGCCGTCAATGCTCAACAACAGCACATGCTGGACTTTCTCCGAGCCCACGCCGCTCACATCAGCTGCCATTCCACTCGCCGGCAACGCGAGTGTTACCGCGGCCGCAACTCCCGCCGACACCAGCCAATTCGTCTTCATGTAATGCCCCCTGGAGAATGCTAGCTCACCAAAGTGCCTCCACGGGTTACATTTCTGTGAAATCTTAGCTAATCCGGTACTAATTAGCTCGAACGAATTTGATCAGCGTGGGAGGGCGGCGGTTGGCATGGACTTGAGTGAAGTTGGATAACCAGTTAACTATCTCAGGAAAGCCCGCCATATCAGCATCATCTTCGCGGCTCTCGATACACTGATGCGTTTTTCGAGAACCGCATAGTTCGACTTCTCAATCTGCCGCAACAAACGAGTATAGACTTCTCGCAAAGCCCACAAAGAGCGGCGGCTCTTCTTCTCGATGAGTCCGCTTAGCGGTTCCGACTCTTCGTAGCAGGCCCAAGCGCGGCCGGCTTCGAATTTCATCAGGCTGCGAAAACGATCGTTCTCCAAGCCCAGCCGGAGTTGTTCGGCGCTGACGCCGAAGCGGCGCAGATCTTCGCGCGGCAGATAAACACGGCCCATGTCCGCATCTTCGCGTACGTCGCGCAGGATGTTGGTCAATTGAAACGCCACGCCGCACTTTTCCGCAAGCAGCAGCGCGCGTACGGATTCAAAACCAAAAATGTGAATGATCGTCATGCCGACGACAGAAGCAACCTGGTAGCAATAACGATACAGTTCGTCCCAAGTCTCGAGTTCGCGGGGCTCAATGTCAGACATGACGCCGTCAATCATTTCGTGAAAGAAACGGTGCGGGATTGAATAGCGATACACCGTGTCGCAGAACGCAGGCCAGATTGGATTATCGGCCATGCGCCCCTTGAGCGAACTATCCAGGTCCATCCGCCACATCGCAATACTTTGCCGCACCAGCGACCTGTCCGTCGATTCCGGGTCGTCGCTCAAATCGTCGCAGTGCCGCATAAAGGCATACACGGCGCACATACCGTCGCGCTGCGCTTTGTTTAGCAGGCGGAAAGCGTAATAGAAATTCCTGGCGCGATTCTTCGCTAACTTGCGGCAGTAGCGATAGGAGTCCCTAACTGCAGCTGAGTTTAAGGTTGAAGAAGTCGCGGTAGACATCGGATTAGTAGAACCGCGCGTTCCGCTTTCGAAATATGCGGACGCCGGCGAAGCACATTGTACTTCTGGTCTCTTATTTTCTCTAAAATTTTCATCCCGCCGCGGCTGAATAAATCGATATCCAGGGCCAAGCGGCGATCAAGCGTTTTTATCAGGGGCAATCCCTTGTAGAAAAGGCCATCGGCTACGTCAACGGCTTCCCGCATTATTTCGCGAAACCGGCCGTCCTCCTTTCCTTCAAATAACTCATCGACCGTATATCCATGTTTTTCGAGCAGATTCAGGGGTAAATAGACGCGGTTTTTTTCAAGATCCACGCCGATGTCCTGCCAGAAATTGGCCAGTTGCAACCCAGTGCAGGTGAAATCGGAAAGAGCCTGACGTTCTGCGTCGCGGTAGCCACAAAGATAGAGCACCAAATGGCCGACCGGATTCGCCGAATTTACGCAATAGGCAAACACTTCGTCAAAGCTTACGTAACGGGTGATGGTTTGATCTTGCTCGAAAGCTCTGATCAAGCGGTCAAACGGTCCAATGGGTATGCCGTGCCGTTCTACGGTGCCTTTCAGCGCGACAAAAACAGGGTGTCCAGTTTGGCCGCGATACATTGCTTCCAATTCGGAACGCCACCAAGCTAATAAGCGCAGGCTTTCCTTCGTATCGCCGATTTCATCGCCCAAATCATCAGCCCAGCGGCAGAAGCTGTAAACGTTATAGAAATCCTGGTGCAGCTTTTTTGGAAGCAGAAAGCTGACAACATGAAAATTCTCGTAATGGTGCGTAGCAAGCCAGCGAGTATAATCTAGCGACTCGGTCGCGGAATAACCCGTCACGCCTAGCGGTACGCTCCGAACGTACTCTTTTGGCTGTAGGTAAGAGACTGCCACGTCTTTCCACTGTCAATGTCGGTTAGGGAATTATAGCAGTCTTTATTTGACCATTCCGCCGATGAGCGAGGTCATATAAAACTTGGGGGAGCTGGCTGAGCGGTTCCTCGTGGTTGACCAAAAAGCTGGCGTTGACCTTGCCCTGAGCCAAGAACTCAAGGGAACGGCGAATATGCGCAGGCGTATGGTGAAAACTGGCTTTGCAGGTAATTTCCGAATAGTGGAGAAGACCGGTATCGAGCCCAACTTTAGTGCCGGAAGGGCAGCCGCCGAAGAAGTTAATGGTGCCCCCTTTGCGGACTAATTGCGTGGCAAGTTCCCACGATTCAGGTTGACCAATGGCTTCAATCACCACGTCGGCGCCACGGCCGGATGTATGGCGCTTAACCTCAGTGAGGAGATCGTGCCGATCACAAATTAAAATTCCCTCATCTGCGCCTAAACGCTTGGCTCGTTCGACTTGTTCGATCCGTCTGGCTACGGCAATAACGTGAGCGCCGTAAGCATATTTGGCTAAACGGACGAACATCAAGCCAATGGGACCCAATCCCATCACGGCGATGGTATCGCCCGGATGCAAGTTGCTTTCATCCAGGCCGCGGACGGCGCAGGCCAGGGGTTCCACCAATGCGGCGTCTTTGTATTCCAGGCTCTCCGGAATGACGTAGGTGTTCTTTTGCACGATGCGCGCAGGTACGCGAATGTATTCAGCGTAGGCGCCGTTATTGAAGAGCAAGTCTTGGCAAAGATTCTGCTGGCCGTGGCGGCAGAAGAAACAATGGTCGCAAGGGGCGGAGTTAGCTGAAACAATCCGCTGGCCGACGCGAAAATGGAAAACACCTTCGCCCACGGCTACCACATCTCCGGCCATTTCATGTCCGAACAGGGCTGGCGGACGGATCATTTTGGCATGATAACCGCGGCGGAAAACTTTCACATCCGTGCCACAGGTGAGAGCTGTTCTAACGCGGACGAGCATTTCGCCCGGCCCAATGGCCGGAACCGGGACGCACTCAAGCCGAACGTCCTCTTTTCCATATAAAACGGCAGCCTGCATAGTATCAATAGCTATTGGCATGAAATCCGCTCCTGCGGATGTACCACCACTTTTAATGAATGATCCCTTGGCCGCTGAGCGATAGAGATGCCACGCTCAATGTCCAAGAGAGAGACGCGTTCTGAGATAAGTTGTTGCAAAGGCAACTGCCCCGAAAACACGAGCCGGGCGGATTCTGCCTGTAAATCCACGTCCGCGCTATACGATCCGAACAACATGCGCTCACCAACGCAGACGTCCGCGCCGGAAATTTCGATTCGTTCAGCAGAGGATGTTTGCGCAAAAAGTAGAATTTTAGCGCCGGGCCTAGAGATGCGAATGGCTTGTTCAACCAGGCCTTTGGCGCTAGTGGCCAGGATGACGGCATCGGCGCCACGCCCGCCGGTCTGCGTTTTTACACTACTTTCGAATTTCGGATCACGAGGGGGGGAGGCCAGCGCTCCGTATTGCGCGGAGAGACGTCGGCGGAATTCAATGCCATCGGTGGCTAACACAGTCACGCCGCGCAAACGCAACAGCATGGTAAAAATCAGGCCGATGGGCCCTTGGCCGAGGACCGCGACCACGTCACCGCAGCATGGCGCGAGAAGTTCCACGCCTTTCAGGCAGGTATTGACGGGTTCAACCCAGCAGGCTTGATCGAACGAAACACCCGCCGGGATCTNNGATCGACAATCCAATCCATAACGCGAATGTATTGAGCAAAGCCGCCGCCCGCCGGCTCGAAACCAGCCGTAATGCCTACCTTCTTATACGTAGGGCACTGCGCATAAAGACGGCGCTCGCAATAAAAACAATGGCCGCAAGGGATGTGATGGAAGGCAACCACTTCGTCGCCAGGGGCGTATTGAGTCACGCCTTCGCCAACGGCCGCCACCACACCCGCCGTTTCGTGCCCGTAAATCCTGGGCGGCGCAAGAAGATCGTATTCGATCTTCTTCAGGTCTGTGTGACAGATACCGCAGGCCTCAACGCGCACGAGGATTTCGCCGCGCCCGATGGAAGGCGTTGCCACCGACTGCACCGCTACCCGCCCCTTGCCAAGATAGACGGCCGCCTGCATTTCGCGAGGAATCTCTTCACTCGCTGCTGTGAATGTCCGAACCGATTCGGCAACTGACAAGAAACTCTCCCAACCCCTGCGCTACCTCTTCTGTGCGACGCTTCAACCTAAGCAAGCCGGGCACCAGATTCGGACGCACTAAGGCGTGTATTATAATTTTCCCACGCGCCACTCTTCCTTCAGTAGTCCTCATTCGATTTAGGTCGAGGCCAAACGACTCGGTGGCCACATCAGAAATTACTTTGATGCAGTGAAACGGCAATCCGGCGCGTTTTGAACGAAGGGCTACCCCTGCCGCTTCCATTTCCACAGCGAGAGCACCAGTTTTGAGGAACAACTGCTGTTTTTCCTCTACATTATTCGCTATTCGATCCTGTGAAAGCACTACTCCGCAGCTGGCGTGATTTCGTAATTCCGCACAAGGAAAGCGCTCGCCGGTAGCCAAATCCAGAACTTGTTCGGCAACGACGATATCGCCAGTTTTGAGAGTAGGGTCGAGACCTCCGCAGTAGCCAGTAGTTATTACAGCTTCAAGCCGCGAGGACGACAAATCGGCATTTGTGACAGCGCGGATGGCGACTTCCGTTGCCTGGGTGGCAAGTTTTGGTCCAGCGCCGTTGGCGGCGAGGATGAAGCGCCTGCCTTCGGAGATTCCTTCGTACGCATAATCGACCGGCCAGTTCAGCTTGCGCAAATTCTCCAGACGTTTCGCGAGAGGCTCAAGTTCGGCAGAGTCGGAAGCGACAAAAAGAATGGACATCGCCTAACACCGACCGCTTTCTTTGAACCAACTGATTGCGCGTTGAAGAGCGGCGTCAACGGGCCCTGGTTGGAAGCCCAGTTCGCGGGCGGCTTTGGCGTGGCTGACGAACATCTTCTTGCGGGCCATGCGGACGCCTTCGAGCGGAGCCATCGGCGGATGGCCCGTGATGTGGGCAAAACCAGTAGAGACGACTCCGGCGGCATAGGCGACGGCGTAAGGCAGTTTGACCTTAGGCGCAGGCTTGTTGGCAAGCTTGGCAAGGCGTTGCAGGATTTGTTCCAGCGTAAGGTTCTCGCAGCCAAGAATGTAGCGTTCGCCAGATTTGCCCTTGTCCGCCGCAAGGATGTGGCCGAGAGCAACGTCGCGGGCATCGACCAAATTGAGACCGGTGTCGACGAAGGCGGGCAGATGGTTGGCGAGAAAATCTACGATGATCTTACCGGTGGGCGTGGGTTTCCAATCGTGATCGCCAATGGGCGCGGTCGGATTAACGATGACAACCGGCGAACCAGCGCGCGCCTTTTCGAGAGCGATTTCTTCGGCAAGCCACTTGGAGCGTTTGTAGTGGCCGGTCATATCTGCAATGGAAACGGGAGTATCTTCATTCCCTTCCTCACCCTTTGGCATGCCGATGCAGCCGACGGTGCTCGTGTAGACGATGCGCCGGACACCGGCGCGCGCCGCAGCATCGAGGAGATTGCGCGTACCGTCGACATTGGCGGCATAGAGATCGGCGGGATGCTTGGTCCAGAGGCGGTAATCGGCGGCGACATGATAGACACGCTCACATCCTTCGACGGCGTGAGTGAGTGAGTCGGCATCCCGGAGATCTCCCGTGACTCGTTCCACGTTTAGTTCGCGAATCTCACTGGTAGGCCGGCAAAGAGCGCGCACGCGATGTCCTTGCTCCGTTAAGAGCCTGGCAACATGCCAACCCAGAAATCCGCTGGCGCCTGTGACGAGTGTAAGCGGCACGGGAGGCTAAGCGAGTGCTTTCACGAAAGTGGAAAGTGCCAGCAGCGGAAAGGTGTTGCGATAGTCGGTATAGGCGAGATAGAAGACGCGCGGGAAACCGGTGCCGGTGCAATAGGGTTCGTCCCAATGGCCTTCTGCCAACTGAGTGCGAGTAAGATATTCAACGCCGTCGAAGAGACTGGGGCTGCGGAGGTCATTGCCCGCTAAAAGCGCCAACAGAGCCCAGGCTGTTTGGGAAGGCGTACTGTCACCGGGTACAAAACAGTTTTCGTCGTAGCTGGCACAGCTTTCGCCCCAGCCGCCGTCACGGTTCTGATACGCACGAATGAATTCGAGCGCGCGTTGAATACCCGGTTCGTTTTCGCTCAAGCCTGCGGCGCGCAGGCCGCGCAAAGCAAGGAATGTGCCGTAAATATAGTTGACACCCCAACGTCCGAACCAACTGCCGTCTTGCTCTTGTACCCGCAGCAGATAATCGACGCCTTTGCGAATAGCGGGATGATTCGCTTTGACGCCGCTGCGCATAAGAGCTTCCAGAACGCGGCCGGTGATATCCGGACACGAAGGATCGAGCATCGCATTGTGATCGGCGAACGGAACGTGGCTGAGAAGTTTCCAGTTGTTATCAACGTCGAAGGCAGCCCAGCCGCCGTCTTTGCCCTGCATGGCGAAGAGCCAATCGATGGCGCGCTTTTCGCATGCGCCTTGCTTGGCTTGGTCCGTGGCGCGCGCCTTTTCAAAAGCGAGCAGCACCATGGCTGTATCGTCCACGTCGGGGTAAAACTCGTTGTTGAATTCGAAAGCCCAGCCGGAGGGTTCGACGTGCGGGCGCTTGACCGACCAATCGCCCTTGCGGCGGACTTCTTTGGAGATCATCCAATCGGCGGCACGGCGCAAAGCTTCTAGCGGCGGATTCTCGGTCTCACCCAAGGCGTAGGCGGCGATGGAGGTATCCCAAATGGGAGAGAAGCAGGGCTGCATGTAAAAGCCCGCTGATTCGTTATCCACCATCAGCTTGTAGAATTCCGATTGGGCCTGAACGCGGAGCGGATGGTCCGCTTTATAGCCCAATACATCGAGAGCCATGACGGCGTACTGCATGGACGGATAGATGGCGCCTAAACCATCGGAATGTTCGAAGTGCCGAATCATCCACTCAGCGCATTTATTGATGGCCAGGCGCTGGATTAGGCGAGGGCTGACCTTTTCCCAGCCTTTGAGAAACCAATCGACAGCCAGGAAGCAATTGCGCCAACTGAATAGATTTGGATCGCGCGCGGGATGCATGGGCGCGCCGGGCAGATAGAGCTCTTCGATACTGAAGCCGGCGGGCACAGGCCGTTGCACGTTGGCCGCGTGGAGGATGGCAAGCGGGATCACGATGGCGCGCGTCCAAGACGACATCTGATAGATAAAATTAAACGGCAACAGAATGATTTCGGGAGGAATAGCCGGGCAAGCTTCGCGCGGGAACAGCCCGAAGAGGCTGAGATTGACGCGCACGTAGCTATTCGCTCCCTGCAAACCGCCCATTTCGACGATGCGTTCGCGGAGACGGCGCATACGCTCGTCCGCAGGAGAGACGCCTGCCACCTTCAGGGCAAAATAAGCTTTGATGGACGCGTTGATTTCCGATGGACCCTTGAGATAAATATTGAAACCGCCATCTTCCAACTGGCGCGCGAAGATGGACGCTACCGCGCGATCTATTTGCGGCCGCGTGGGCGGATTCCAAACGCCGTTCACGGGCGGATGAAGCCACAGCTCCATGAGAACGAAGTCAGATTCAAGCGTGCTGTCGGCCCGCAAGTCGGCCCACCAGAAACCCTCGCTGGTCTGCTTTTTCAGCACGGATGCGCTAGCTTTACGAATGGCTTCGCCGGCGGCGAGGCTTACGGATTCGGAGGTTTGCAGACCGGGCTTCATCACTCAAGACACTTCACGCCCGCACTGGATGCAGCCGGGGCGTAAATTTTTCCAGATCGGACGGGAGGGTGAAACGCACGTCTTCTTCTTTGATTTCCACTTCTTCCAAATTGGTAAAGCCTTTGCCGCGGAGGTGTGAAATGAGTTCTTCCACGAGATGTTCCGGAGCGGATGCGCCCGCGGTGACGGCAACAGTGTTGACTCCCGTTAACATACGTGCTTCCACTTCTCCGCAATCGTCAAGCAAGTAAGCCGGGATGCCGGCTTTTTCGCAAACCTCAACCAGGCGCCGCGAATTGGAACTATTCTGCGAACCCACCACCAGCAGCGTGTCGCAAAGAGGCGCTACCGCTTTGACGGCGAGCTGGCGGTTTTCGGTTGCATAACAAATATCCTGCGTTTTCGGGCCAACGATTTTGGGAAAACGCTCCAACAGGCGAGTGACGATTTCCTTGGTTTCGTCGAGCGAAAGAGTGGTTTGGGTGAGATATGCGACCCGGTCGGGGTTTTTCAATTGAAGCTTGTCGACATCGCTGACATCGGATACAAGAATCGTGCTTTCCGGCGCCTCGCCCAACGTGCCGATCACTTCATCATGATCGCGATGGCCGATCAGGACGATCGTAAAGCCCTGTTTGGCCAGCTTGACGGCTTCCAGATGGACTTTTGTGACGAGCGGGCAGGTAGCATCAATGACAAGAAGCTTGCGCTGAATGGCTTCTTCCCGGACAGCCGGAGATACGCCATGAGCGCTGAAAATAACACGCGCGCCTTCGGGCACCTCCGCCAGTTCCTCGACGAAAATAGCCCCGGCGCCGCGCAATTCCTCGACAACGTGGCGATTATGCACGATTTCCTTGCGGACGTAGATAGGCGCACCGTAGAGATCGAGGGCGATTTTAACTACGTCGATGGCTCGTACCACGCCGGCACAGAAGCCGCGAGGCTTGAGTAACAGGATCTTTTTTTCTCCACCGCGGGACTCAATGCGGGAAGGCGTTTCTATGTCGAGGAGGGTATCGGCGGTAGCCATAGAGAAAGGTTAAGTATAACAAGCATTTATGGTTGCGCGGAATAGTATTGATCCACTGTGGCCGTTTGCGAGTTGAACGGTCATAAAGCTGGTTTGATGGTTTTCGCGACGCAAAAGCTGCATCAGCAAATTCGAACCCAGCCGTGCGGTGGCGCGGCTTACTTTACTTGTACCCACCAAGTTCGTTTCGTAAAACCCAACCTCCGGATCGGACTCGCTTCCCTGGATTTTTCAGTCGGAAAAAATATTCCAAATTCCCCTATCGCCTCTCGCTTCAGTCACTTACGACCAAGTTCGACCACAACCTAAGCCCATCATCGAATTGGAAAGCGATTATTTGCCGCAAATAAGCAGCTTTTGCAAAAGGGGTCAGAGACCAGGTCTGTTAGCGATCATCTAAAAACGTATTTTTCTGAAGGGCGGCCGCGCCGCAATTGTCGAGGAATCGTTGGGAATGGGGTCAATCCAGGCGCTACGACGGCCGCAAATCGCGCATTTAACGTACGGTCGGCGGCTGCGTAGAGGCCCCGGAGGTGATCGGCGCGATAGGCTGATCTGTCACGGCCGGTCGGCGCGTCCGATCGCGATAGCGCTGCTGGCAAAGGCGATGGAACTCCCTTCCCGGCTCGCTTTGCCGGTATCGACGGTTAGCCTCATGTCGCTGCCGTCGCCGTACTTCTAACCGGCATTCCGGACTGCAATGGCGCTGGCCACGGTCGCAACTGACGCAGATTGTGAACGCCGCCCGGCAGGCCGCCGGGCCGCAAAACCGAAGGCGCAGAATAGCGTTCCCGTCGATATTCGCCTGAGCAACCCCGAAAATTATGTCATCTGATCGACTGGCGCACCGGCGTTGACAATTCACTGTGAGCCTTTTAGATGACGTGTATCCGAAAGGTGGTGGGTTGACGATTCCTAAATGCTTCGCGACAAAGGTAGATCCATTTCCTCCAAGACCGTAAGCTGTCGGGGCAGCGGACAGCGGACACCCACGCGCAGCCGACAGAACATCGCGGCGATACTCTATGCGGTTCCGTGCCAAATGATCAGCGTGAAGGACTCCAAGTTTTCAACATTGCTTGGTCCACGGTCGAATCGGCGACGCGTCTTATTTGATTATCACATCTTGACAATCAAGATTACAACCACTACATTATAAGGGAATTCCTTTCTTCGGAGAATCTGTGGACGACGCAAACACCGACGTAATCCAGGGCACGCTTGACATGCTGATCCTTAAGACTTTGAGCCTTGAACCCATGCACGGTTTCGGGATCGCGCGCCGGATTGAGCAGATCTCCCAGGGAGTCTTCAAGATTAATCCTGGCTCGCTCCTCACCGCGTTGCAGCGCTTGGAGCGAGGCGGTTGGCTCGACACGGAGTGGTGTGTAACCGAAAACTCGCGTCGCGCCAAAGTCTATAGACTCACTCGATCGGGGAAGAAACAACTCAACGATCAGACTGTGGACTGGTCCCGCCGAGTGTCGGCGATCTCGCGGCTGTTAAAGGCGGAGGCCTAGCTTATGTCCATTTGGCGTCAACTGTCGCGTGGTCTGCGCACTTTGACGAACCGCCGACTCGCTGATCAGGATGTTGCTGACGAGGTCGAGAGCTACATGGCACAGGCGGCGGAGGAGTTGGAGGCCAATGGGATGTCTCCCGATGAGGCACGCCGCGCCGTACGGCTGCACCTCGGCAATGCAACGACTGCCCGGGAACAAGTGCGCTCCTATGGATGGGAGAACGTCGTCTCGGCGTGCGTTTCAGATTTGCGATACGCCGCTCGTCGCTTGAGTTACAACCCCGGTTTCACGGCCGTATGCGTGCTCACGCTGGCTGTCGGCATCGGGGCGAACAGCGCGATCTTTAGCGTGATCAATGGCATTCTTTTGAAGCCATTGCCGTATCACAACCCGGATGAACTGATTGATTTGCTTCACACGGCCCCCGGTGTGAAATTCCCCGATGCCAACCCGGCTCCGTTTCTTTATTTCACCTATCGCGAACAAGGGAAAACATTCCAAAGCGTTGGCTTGTATGCTCAAACGTCCGGCCAGGTCAGGGGACTCGCCGAGCCGGAAGAAGCGCAGTATCTCGGTGTGACTGCGGAAATTCTCCCGATGCTGGGTGTCGAGCCTGAGTTGGGACGCTGGTTTTCAGAGAAAGACGATGCGCCCGGCAGCCCGCCGGCGATGGTTCTGATGCAAGGCTGGTGGGAAAAGCGGTTCGGCGGCGATCGTTCGGTGATCGGTCGCCAAGTGACGGTGGACGGCACTTCACGCCAAATCATTGGCGTGATGCCGGCTCGTTTTCGGTTTCTGGATACCAATCCGGCGTTCCTGATTCCCATGCAGTTCGACCGCAATAAGGCCATTCTGGGCGAGTTCGGCATTCCGGGAATGGCCCGGCTTAAGCCCGGCGCAACGATCGAACAAGCAAGTGCAGACATCGCACGCATGATTCCGATTGCGCTACACAGTTTCCCTCCGTCTCCGGGGTTGACGGTGAAGGTATTTGAAGATGTGCAACTAGCTCCGAAGCTGAGATCGCTAAAACAACTTCTGGTGGGCGACATCGGCAAAACGTTATGGGTGCTGATGGGAACGCTCGGCTTCGTTTTGCTGATCGCTTGCGCGAACGTAGCGAATCTGTTGCTGGTTCGAGCGGAAGGGCGGCACCACGAACTAGCCATCCGCGCGGCACTGGGAGCCAGTCGGCGCCATATTGTACGGGAGTTGTTGACGGAAAGTGTCTTGCTGGGGCTGCTCGGCGGCGCGCTTGGTTTGGGCTTGGCCTACGGCGCGCTTCGAATACTGGTAGCGATGGCTCCAGCACAGCTACCACGTTTGCACGAAATTTCAATCGATCCCGCCGTGGTTCTGTTCACCTTTGCGGCCGCGACGCTCGCGGGCGTATCGTTCGGCACAATTCCCGCGATCAGATATGCGGGTGCTCGAACTTCAACCGCTCTGAGTAGCGGAGGGCGAACGTCTTCGCAGTCCAGGGAACGGCACAGGGCAAATAACGCATTGGTAGTGGTGCAGGTTGCGCTCGCGCTCGTGCTGCTGATTGGCTCCGGATTGATGATCCGTACGTTTCAAACGCTGCGACTTGTT
Organism: Bryobacterales bacterium; assembly: GCA_003167495.1. Classification (GTDB taxonomy): domain Bacteria; phylum Acidobacteriota; class Terriglobia; order Bryobacterales; family Bryobacteraceae; genus Bog-105. The sequence goes on from PMSX01000384.1 coordinate 14,298, forward strand.
GATCCGGGATTTGATCCAAAAGACGCCCTCACCATCCGTATCACTATTCCACCAACGGCAGTGAAAGATCCAGAGGCCGTGATGCGGTTAGAGCAGGGCATCCTTGAAAACATTCGCGCTATCCCCGGCGTGACGTCGGCCGGGATCACCACGGTTGTTCCGACGGAGGCATCGACTGGCGCCCGGCAGGTTTACGCGCGCGATAAAGTTTACCGATCTGTGCCGCCGCTGCGGCGATTAAAATTCATCTCACCCGGACTCCTGACCAGCATGCGCAACCGGCTGGTTGCCGGCCGCGACTTCACGTGGACCGATACCTACGAGCGCCATCCGGTAGCGATGGTATCGGAAAATCTCGCGCGCGAACTATGGGGTGATCCGCGTTCTGCGATTGGCAAACAGATTAATGCCAACCCCAAAGACCTCTGGCGCGAAGTCATTGGTGTGGTCCAAGATGAGCGCGAGGATGGCGTCCAACTGGAGGCGCCGGCCGTGGCGTACTATCCACTCCTGATGGACGATTTCGATGGCCAGAAGTTTGGAGTCGTGCGCGCCGTTTCCTATATCGTGCGAAGCAATCGGGTGGGTTCGCGAAGTCTGATTTCAGATGTGCAACATGCCGCCCTGTCGTTGAGTGAGGCTCTTCCACTGGGAACAGTGCGCACCCTTCAGGAGATTTACGACAAATCGTTCGCGCGTACCGCATTCACGCTGGTGATGCTGGCGATCGCCGGCGCTATGGCTCTGTTGATTGGACTCGTCGGAATTTACGGTGTGATCTCATACTCAGTGTCGCGGCGTTTGCGCGAGATCGGAATTCGCACGGCGTTGGGCGCCCGTCCCCAAGACGTGGCGCGCCTATTTGTCGCCCGCGGCTTCGTGCTGGCGCTCATCGGTGTGGGCTGCGGATTAGCAGGCGCAGTTGCTCTGACGCGGCTTCTCGTGTCGCTTCTATTCAACGTAAGCCCGCTCGATCCGTTAACCTACGCTGCGGCCTCTCTGGGCTTGCTGATAGCTGCAGTCTTTGCAACCTTTATGCCAACCCTTCGCGCGATGGGCGTCGACCCAATCGAAGCTCTGCGTGTGGAATAGGCGTGGGGGCTTCGTATCTTTTCGAGGAGACGCTCTGGTTGCTCACGATCGGTATTTGTGGTTCGCAGTTATGCATCGAGAAGAAAGAGATCCCATGTTCCATAAGCCATTTAGAGTTTTCAAGCGCGCGTTACTACTGTTGACCATCTGCGCAGCCCCGCTAGCGCCCAACATCGCGGCAGACGACCCTGCTAAGCCTGCTCAGGTTGCCGAGGCGGCACTGCCGGCTGCCGGGACATACCAGATCGATCCGGTCCATAGTTTTGCGTATTTCAGCGCTTGGCACCATATAGTCGGTGTCGTACGTGGCAGGTTCGACAAAGTTACGGGAACCATAACGGCGTCTGCGGACCCGGCTGCATGCGCTGTCGATGTCACGATTGCTACGTACAGCATCAGTACGCAGAACAGCATGCGCGATGACGATCTTCGCGGCCCGGACTTTTTCAACGTCACCCAATTTCCCACCATGACATACCGCGGTAATGGCATCCGCCGTGTGCCGGACGGTGCATGGATTATGGACGGCGCGTTGACCATCCGTGGCATCACCAAGGTGGTACCAATGCGTTTCAGTTTCAAGGGAATTTTCCGAGATATGCCACCGGGCGCCCCGGCGCGCGCGGCCTTTCATGGCACAGCAGCCACGAAGCGTGCCGATTTTGGGATGATTCGCGACAATATAGCTGAACTCGGCGTTCCTCCGGCTCCCGGTGAGGATGTCGAGATTCAAATTGACGTTGAAGCGAACGCCACCCCCCCTCGAAAGTGAACCGGGTGTACTTGACCAACGTGATTCTGGATGGGTGCGAACCCTCTCCGGCCTGTCATTTGTTGCCAACGCTTTCTGTTTAGGTGACCCACGGTCCCGGACAGCATCGGGAATTGGGGTTCGGGGATGTCGCGGACGGCCGGAAACACAAGACTGACGGCAATGGCAGCCAACATAATCTGAGTCTTTTGCGACCACGCTCGGTAATTAGTCTTTGAAAGGACACAGCGAGCGGCGTTGCTGGAGGCTTCCATTCCCGATCAACTCTTCCCGCATTATGAAGCCAAGTGAGTCCTAGATTTCTGAACTCTGATCCCGCGACGAGGTCCGCATCGGCCCAGGCGTGGGTCACAATTGGAGGCGCGCTTTTCGTTGTAGCTTTGGGGGTATCGGCTCTCGCTGTCCCCCAGCTTCGGCTTCTTCATCTCCTTCAAGCATTCATTTACGTCGCGGTGGTGATTCTCGCGCGTCGCAACAATCTCTTTGCCTTGGGCGCAGGCTTCACAATCGCGGTTGTCTGGAACTGTCTGGAGATCTTCCTCGCCCATCTCATGCAGGCGGGTGTGGTCATGTTTGGGTCTTTTCTGCGCACGGGTCATGTAGACCACCTTGAAACGATGATGGTGCCCCTCGGTGGTATCGGGCACTTCGTTTTAATCATCGCCTGCCTGGCGCTTTTCAATCAGACGACGGACAACAAAAAGTGGTGGAAGTTTCTTGCTGGTAGCGTGCTGGTGCTTGGGTACTTCGCCGTCATCGTCGCTATCGCCCGGCCGCGCTAGCAGTACCCGCCGCACGTGCTGCACGAGTCGACACGATGCAAGCACTGGTGGATTCCCCCTTTCGCTACCAAGCCCACTTGGCGGGGCAACTCGAATACCGCCGATCAAGGACCATCCCGATAAGATCGCGAGTGACGGCGCAGGCTTTACTAATCGCGCCTAGCTTGAACTTGACCCGCTTCTAAGGCTTCGGAAACCGCTTCAAAGTTCAGAGACTTGGAAACTGGGACTCCTAGTTTGGCTGGCCTACGGTGATCAACCGAGCGTGCGGATGATCGGACGGACGATGGCGCCTCCCGGCGCAGATGATGTTGCTGGGCCGGCCCAAAGTTCAAATTTCTATGTTTTCAAATGATCGTTGACAACCAAGTCAAACACCCATAAGCAACGGTTCACCACTTCACCAGCTCCACTCGCCGGTTCTTAGCCCTGCCGTCTTCCGTTTCGTTCGACCCGACGGGCGAATAAGGACCGCATCCGAAGGAGGACAGGAGGCTGGCAGGCACACCATAGCTGGAAATTAAGGCTCGCACTACGCTTGCAGCGCGGCGGCGGCTAAGGTCAAGGTTGTACTCGGGCGTTCCCTGATTGTCGGTGTGTCCAACAACTTGAAGTTTCAATTTTGGGTTCGCGGTCAGAAGCTTCGCAATTTCCTGAAGGGTGGGCTGGGAATCGGCGCGCAGAGAGTCCTTGTCGTTATCGAAGTACACGCCATATAGAGTGACTTTTCCGCTTTCGACTATAGCTTTTGACATGTCGTCGGCGTTGACAAACGTCATTCTTGTTTCCATCTTTTCGGGCGCAACAACAATCAATTGCGCAATGGCGCGATCCTTCGTTACGCTGCCGCGAAGTCTGTCGGGCATGTTACCGTCGCGAAATACAGTTACAAAAACGTAATAGTAAATGGGTGTCGCATCTTTGGACTTAGCGACCAGAACGCGCTCCTGGCTTTCGTTGTACGCCAAGATGTCTCCGATATCGCTGTCTTTTTCCACCTGAGCGAACCCGGGTCCAAACCATCCCCTGTCACCAGCTCCCTTTTCGTAAAGGGTTATTAGACCCAGGCGCTGAAACTCCTGCTTGTAGTTGCGAAATAACTCCGTGTTCGTACGGCCAGTGGGTGCCAAATAAGTATAGAAACTCACCAGTCCCTCAATCTTTAGGCTCTTCTGGTACTTGGGCGTGGTCACGTCGGTAGGAGGGCCAAGAGGGAGCAGAAATTCATCGAATTTTGGTTCGCGGTAGCCGATGATTTCGCTTCCTTCGTAGCGCTTCATGCCGGCGGGATCTTTCGAACCGGGAATATCCGCCGCCAGAGTTACGATTGCAAAACTCAGGCTTAACAGAAAAGGGCCAAGCAGTCGATTTGTCATGGTAATGTTCTGGTCTGCTTAATTTAAGCAGGATCTAGCGTGCCACGGCAACTGATTGTGTGAAAGCGCCGTTTCGATTCACAAACCTCGAAAATATTTCAAATCCCCCTATCGCCCATACCCTCAGTCACTTACGCACCGCACTCCCCACAACCTTGCACCGGTCCGGCGGTATCCAAGCCAATCATCGAATTGGAAAGGGACATCACTTATGCAAACCACCAGCTGCCTGGCCGTTCGGGCAATTCTGCCGCGCTCAAACATCCGGCAAACCAACCGGCAAAATCCAATTTTCCGAAGGGCCAGAAACGGGAGTTTTTACCGCGCCTCCCTTATATTTTAAGGGGCGGTAAAAAGCCCCTCAAAACCACCCCTCTCGCAACCGGCAAAAATCGCGGCAATTCGGCTCAGCAAATCGCCTTCAGCCTGCTATCTCCCAGCGCCCTTACTCGCAGTTCTACGAGCTTCTGTCTGGGGCAAATCATCGCCCCGCTGAATCAATCTCGTTCTCGCGCCGCAAGAATCTTTCCGCAGTACTGTAATAATCAGACACCCCTCCCGTCTTTAGTGCCGAGACTAACGGGAGGCGACTTACGCAACTGGCAGTTCAGGAACACGAGGTTGTTACGCAGCCAAACGAATTTAGCCGTATTTTTGAAGCGCATCACGGAATGATTTTCCGCACGGCTTATCGCATCACCGGCAACGCTGCCGACGCGGAGGACGTTCTACAAACCATTTTTCTGCGTTTGCTCCGCCAACCGGTCGGGGCCGCGCCGCTCGATCAGGAAGAAAGCTATTTGCGCCGCGCCGCGGTGAACGCCGCGCTCGACGTGATCCGGCAAAAGCAAGCCAGCCGCAGCGTGCCGCTCAATGAAGCCGCGGCGCGCACTGAACAACCGGTCTCTGAAACCGGCTTACAAGACTGTCTGCGGCGTGCGCTTCATACGCTCAGCGAACGGTCGGCCGAAATTTTTGCGCTGCGCTATTTCGAAGATTTAAGCAATCAGCAAATCGCCGCCGCCTTGGACATTTCGCAAGTGCTCGTCGCAGTATCTTTACATCGCTCGCGCCGGCAGTTGCAAAAAGAAATTCGTACGTGTATGGGAGGCAATCAATGAGTCAACATGAACTGGACGAAGCGTTAGCGAAAATTCGCAGCGAGCAAGTCAACGATGAAGTGGTAAAAAAGGCCGCCGGCCGCGTTTTCCGCAGCCTGTTCGATTCGGCGTTCATCGCCACCGAGCCAAGCGGAAAAATTCGCGGCTGTGCGGACGTGCGCGCTCTCATTCCCGCGTATCTGAACCGCACGCTCTCGGGCCCGCGCAGTTTGCTGCTCGAAGATCACGTACTCACGTGCGTCGATTGCCGTCACGCGTTGCACGACGCTCGGAGCGGAAGCGCCCCCGTGCGTCCGATTCCCATCAACCGTCCGCGCCGCAAGCATGTCCCCATGTTGGTCTGGGCAGCCGCGGCGGCGCTCGTTATCGGCATTGGTTTGGGCCTTACCGGCCGCTTGCCCGGCCAAAACACCTTGCGGGCCACTGTTGCCAGCGTCCAAGGCACCGTGTACAAAGTGACAGATCTCACCGTTTCCCTCGTCGAAGCCGGCCAAATTCTCAAAAATACGGACGAACTGCGCACCGCCAAGGGATCTCACGCCATTTTGCGCTTGGCGGGCGGCACCATAGTCGAAATCGCCGAACGCTCAGACGTCTCCTTGTCCGGCGGCTGGAGCGGTACATCGCTCAACCTGGAACGCGGTCAAATGATTGTCGACACGCATAACCAATTGCAAAAGACCCTCACGGTCCGCAGTGGTGAGATGAACACTCCTGTGCGCGAAGGCGTTGTTGCCTTTGACCATGGAACAAAGGAATCTGTCGTAGCGGTAGCCCGCGGTTCTTTTCAGGTAACCACCGCGGCGGCCACCAAACAGCTCAAGGCTGGCGAGCTGTATGGCGGTGAGTTGCACACGGTCAACCTGCCCATTACCTCCGAATTCGCCTGGAGCGAAAAATCCGCTAGCTATATCGACTTGCTGAAACAACAGTTATCGGGTCTTCAGAAGGACATTCAGTCCATTCCGTCGCCTGGACTGCGCTATTCGTCCAACTTGCCGCAATACTTGCCGGCCGATACCTTCATTTACGCGGCCATTCCCAACCTGGGCGGCACCATCACCGAAGCCAAGAAGTTATTCGACAGCCGCTTAGCCGAAAGCGAGGCGCTGCGTGAGTGGTGGCAGCAGAAAGCCATCGCCAAAAACGGCGAGTTCGATCATATCGTCGATCAAATTGCCGCCATCCACAGTTATCTGGGAGACGAAGTCGTCATCGCAGTTGGTGGCGACGTGGCTGGCTCGCAAGCTGGGCCCGTCTTCATGGCCGAAATCAAGCAGCCCGGTCTGGCCGGGTATCTGCAGTCGAATTTGCCGGCGAATGCCGAAGTGCAGATTGTGACCGCTGGCTCGCCCGTCAACGGCGGAAACAAACTCCTGGTTCAGATGGACAACAACATCCTGGTTGCGACATCTAGCGCAACCCAACTCCAACGCGTGGAAGCCATCGTGCAAAAGCTCGCGCCTGGCGGCTTCAACAGCACACCGTTCTTCGCCCGCATCGAGAAGGTTTACCAAAACGGCGCTGGCTTCTTTTTAGCGGCTAATCTGGAACAAATCACCGCTAAATCCGTAAATCAATCGAAGGCCGCCGTACCGGCTGGATTGGCAAATGTTCAATATCTTGTGCTGGAACGCAAAGGTGAGAGCGAGATGAGAGCCTCGCTTTCGTTTGATGGAGCACGTAACGGTGTCGCCTCGTGGCTCGGCACGCCCGGTCCGGCCGGTTCACTCGATTTCGTTTCGCCCGATGCCAATTTCGCCGCGTCCATCGTCATGAAGAATCCGCGGGTCATGATGCAGGAACTGCTGGGCATGGCCGGCGGCTCCGACCCAAACTTCACGCAACAACTAAGTGCTTTCGAGGCGCACGCAGGTGTGAACCTGTTGGATGATGTGGCTGCTCCACTGGGAAGCGACGTGACGATTGCTATGGAAGGCATCACGCCGATTTTGGCTTTGGAAGTCTACGACCCCGGCAAATTACAGCAAACGTTAGGCGTGCTCACAGATAGCTTTAACCGGCAAGCCCCCGCCACGGCTGGCCGCCTCACCCTGGCAAGCAGTCAAGTAAACGGACGCACTTTCTTCTCCATCAGCAATTCGAAATCGCCTGCCTTAGCCGCGTACTACACATTTGTGGACGGCTACTTACTCGCTTCTTCGAGTCAAGCTAACGTGCTCACCGCGATTCAAAACAAGCAAACGGGGCACACGCTCGCCAGCTCTGACAATTTCATCGCAAAGCTGCCGGTCGATGGTTATCCGAATTTCTCGGCAATGGTTTACAGCAACTTGAGTCCGCTTGGAGATCTAGCCAAGCAGTTGCCGTCTTCCCAAAAGCAACAAGCTCTCTCCGGTCTTATCGCCAACAGCGGACCCGGCTTGGTCTGCGTGTACGGTGAAACAGACCGCATCGTGGCTGCTGCCAGAGGATCGTTCCTGGGATTTGATTTAGGCACTTTAGTAGGTATCGAGGAAGGAAAACCACTGAAGACTATGATTGCCAATGCGCCCATCGGCACCCCAAAGGGGGTCGTCAACTGAACACGCAGCCTGTCATCGAACTGAACGCGCTGAGCGTCAAGCTAGGCAAGCACGAGGTTCTGCGCGACATCACTAGTTCGTTCACAGGGCGCACCATTGGTCTGCTCGGGCCCAACGGCGCGGGCAAATCCACTCTCATCAGCACGCTGCTGGGCTTTTGGCCAGTCACGTCAGGCTCGGCGCGCGTTCTGGGCTACGACGTCGCGCGTGAATCCAAACAGATTCGCGCGCTCGTCGGTTATATGCCGGAAAATGACGCCTTCATCAGCAGCATGACGGCGGTATCTTTCATCTGCATGATGGCGGAACTTTCGGGATTGCCGGCTGAGCAGGCTCTCGAACGCGCACATGAAGCGCTCTTCTATGTGGGTTTAGGCGAGGCGCGCTATCGCAAGTTAGGCACTTACTCGCTTGGCATGAAGCAATTGGCTAAACTCGCGCAAGCCATTGTTCACGGACCCAAGCTGCTCATCTTGGATGAGCCGACGAATGGCCTGGATCCGCCCGCTCGCCAGCGGATGATCCGCCTTGTGCGCGAAATGCGCGATACCGGCGAGATGCACATTGTCCTGTGCTCCCATCTTCTGCGCGATGTGGAAGAAACATGCGAGGAAGTGGTCATTCTCAAGCAGGGTAGAGTGGTCCATTACTCGAATCTGGAAAACGAACGGCGTCTGAACAAACGTTTTGTCGAACTCGAACTGCACGGCGATATGAAAGACTTTGTGGCCGCCGTAGAGAGCTTGGGCTGTGAATCGGCCCCCGGCGCGCTGAACCGCCTGAAGGTTGTCCTGGACGACAAAACCGAAATCAGCGACATCTACCGCGTGGCGGCCGAACAGAACGTGCAACTCCGCCGCATGAACTTCCGGCGCGACACACTCGAAGAAATTTTCTTGAAAGCGATGGAGAACACCAATGGCCGTCTATAAACGCACTTATCGCGGATATTCCGGCAGTCTAACTGAAACCTGGTCGCGCTTTCTTGTAATGTTTCGCTATTCGCGGCGCAGTCTATTCCGCTCCAAGCTCATGAACGGATTCTACGCCTTTTGTTTCTTTTTCCCGCTCTTGGCCCTGCTCGGTATCTATGCGAACGACCACTTGAGCGCTTTCACCCTTTTCGGGCAGCGCGGCGGGCCGCTCTTTAAAGTTGACGGGAAATTTTTCCTGATGTTCCTCTCAGGTCAGTCTTCGCTTGCATTTATTCTCACGGCCTTCATTGGCCCGGGCCTCGTCTCGCCCGACTTGGCCAACGGCGCGCTCACTTTGTACCTTTGCCGCCCACTTTCGCGCATTGAATATGTGCTCGGCAAGCTGTCGGTCTTGGCGATCGTTCTCTCCTGGATGACTTGGATCCCCGGCCTAATGCTGTTCTTCGTGCAGGCCAGCTTGGCGGGCTGGGATTGGATGATAAGCAATCTTTGGATTGCCGTCGGCATTGTGCTCGGCTCCTGGATCTGGATTCTTTCGATCTCTTTACTCGCGCTTGCCCTGTCGGCTTGGGTAAAGTGGCGCATCGCTGCGGGCGCATTGCTGTTGGCCGTTCTGTTTATGGGCGCTGGTTTCTCCGAAGCCATCAATCGAGTACTGCAAACTCAGCAAGGCTATTTGCTCAACATCTCGAGGCTGATCAATATCGTCTGGCAGGATTTGTTCCATGATTCCGGCGACAGAGCGCTGCCGGCGGGCGAGGCTTGGTTCGGCCTGCTGGCGTTCGCCGGACTCTGTCTCTACCTGCTGATGAAAAAGATCAGGGCGAACGAGGTGGTGCGTTGAACGACCAAATCGTTTTGGAAAATGTTTCCAAGTTTTACGGCGACGTGTTGGGTGTGAATCGCGTAAACCTTTCTATTCCGCCCGGCATCACCAGTTTGGTTGGTCCCAACGGGTCGGGCAAGACGACACTGATGAACCTGATCACCGGTCTGATTCGACCGACCCGAGGGCAATTGAGCGTGCTGGGTCTCACGCCCGACCAGCCCGAAAAGCTCTTCCCATTGCTCGGCTACTGCGCACAGTTCGATTCGTTTCCTAAAGGCTTAACCGGCTACGAATTTGTGAACTCCTATTTGCGTTTATCCGGCCGCGACGCAGCCGAGTGTGACGAACTGGCCTGGCAAGCGATTGATCGCGTTGGGTTGCGCGATGCTGCGAAGCGCAAGGCCGGCGGTTATAGCAAGGGCATGCGGCAACGGATCAGACTCGCGCAAGCCATTGCCCACAATCCGCGCGTCTTGATTCTGGATGAACCGCTAAACGGCTTAGATCCGCTGGTGCGCTCGGAGACGATTGCTCTTTTCCGCTCCTTTGCGAAAGAGGGATGCCACGTCCTTCTTTCAAGCCACGTGTTGCACGAAGTGGACATCATCTCAGATCAAGTCATTCTCATGAACGGCGGCTACATTGTCGCCGAGGGAAATATCAAGGGCGTGCGCAGCGAGATTCAAGAGCAGCCCATGCAGATTGTCATCCGCTGCGATCATCCCAACACGCTGGCGTCGCGTTTCTTCGAGGAGGACCACATTGTGGAAGTGCGCATGCATCGCGACAAAAAAGGATTGCTCATCAAGACCAGCGATCCGGATCGATTCTTCAACTTGATGAATCATGTCGCACTGAACGGCCACAAGCTCGAATCGGTGGCGCCCGTGGATGACGACGTGAACTCCGTTTACGAATATCTGATTGGCGGCGAGGACGAAGCGCAATGACGGCCCTTTGGTGGAAGCAAACGTTAGCCGTCGTGCGGCTCGAAATCAAGAAAACATTTTTCGCCCGGCGCGGCTTATGGATTTACCTGCTCGCGCTGGCGCCCGTGGCCCTGTTCACTGTTCAGGCGTTGGTAGAGAGAAACTTTCACCTTTTGGAACCTGACACACCGGCTAACGGGCATCTCCTCACTCAGGAGGAGATGGACGGTATCCATGACGACATGACGCGCGACGAGATTATCGCTCAGCTCGGAGCTCCCTCTTCCTTTCGTAAAAGGACGCTGAGACGATTTGACGAAGATGGCAAAAGAATCCTTGTCGAAACGGAAGAGTTGCACTATTACGGCGCGCGCAGTTCTTTGACGCTTGAACTGGACAACGGCGTATTGAAAGGCAGAATGTCGAGGGGGCGCCTGACCTTTGGGCAAAACAGCTACATCTTTGCCGGTGTCTTTCAGTTCTTTTTCATTCGCTTGGCTGTATTTTTCGGCTGCCTGGGCATTTTCGTGAACCTGTTTCGCGGAGAGATGCTCGACAAGAGCCTTCATTACTACTTGCTTTCTCCTATAAGGCGGGAGGTGCTGCTGGCCGGAAAATATCTAGCCGGAGTATTGGCGGCGAGCGTTATTTTCACCGCCAGCACGGTTTTGCAAATGATGGCCATGTTCTCCGCTTTCGATAGCAACACAATTTCGCGCTACTTCAATCAAGACCATGGTTTGTCGCAAGTGGCCGCGTATCTTGGTGTAACAGTTCTCGCCTGCATTGGCTACGGCAGCGTCTTTCTGGGAGCCGGCTTGCTATTCAGAAACCCAATTTTCCCTGCGGCGGCGGTATTGATTTGGGAGGCTGCAAATCCGCTCCTGCCCGCCCTGCTTAAGAAATTCAGCGTGATTTACTATCTGAAATCGCTCTGCCCTGTTCAGATTCCTATCGACCCAGGCATGCCCGCCCTCCTCAAAATGCTCGTTTCAAACGGAGATCCTATCTCGACCTACCTGGCCGTGTTCGGCTTATTGGCGCTAGCCGTGCTCGCACTCTGGGCCTCTTCGTTGAAAATACGGCGTCTAGAGATCAACTACACGACTGAGTAGTCTGGCTTCAGTTGACTGACCAGAGCTTCATTCGTGTGAGATCCGGCAATCACGAGATCCACATAGACCATCGAGGCCAGCAACAATGGTTGGGTGCCCGTGCTTGCCGTAGCAACAATCAACCGGTCGCACTGCTGGCGCGCTTGTTGAAGAAAGCTGATCGCTGCCGCGTCGATCGATTCGAACGAACAGCGCGCCAGTCCGACTCGGAGATGCAAACGCCGCCAGAGTCTTACGCGCTGCACCGCTTCCTCCAACGAAACCACGCGCGTATCGGTGGCAAGGGCATCACCGATCTCCAACTCTGACAGTAACTCTTCCTGGCTCGTTGTCGCGGTGCCCACCTTTGCTACGACAATTCCAGCGGCCACATTGGCAACTCGCATGGCGTCAGGCATGGACATACCCATGGCGACTCCGGCGGCAAAGGTCGCGGCCACGGTATCGCCTGCGCCCGAAACGTCGAATATCTCGCGCGCCACTGCCGGCAAGGAAACCGGCGCGGAATCCGGCCGCACTAACATCATTCCCAATGCGCCGCGCGTGACCAGTACCGCGCCAATCCGATGCTGCTTCATCACACTGAGCGCGGCTGCTTCAACCTCAGACTCGGTCGTTACCGGCAAGTTGGTACCCTCCGCTAGCTCTTGTAAATTGGGCTTCACCAAAGAAGCGCCTTGATAGCGGCTGAAACTCCGGCCCTTGGGATCCACGAACACGGGCTTGCCGGATTTGTTCGCGGCGGCGATAAACCGTTCGGCGCGGTTATCGTTCAGCACACCCTTGGCGTAGTCCGAAAGGATCACGACATCGCAGGCAGGTGCCAGCTTTTCAAATTGCGCCAGCAGTTGAGTGAGGATCTCATCCGCGATCGAATGCGTGCTCTCAATATCCACCCGAAGCAATTGCTGGCTGCCGGAGATATATCTGGTTTTGACGGAGGTCTTACGGTCCTGATCGGCCACTGTGTGCAGCGCGCAATTCGGCAGCGCACTCAGCTCTTCCGCAATGAGCGCGGCCGCGCCATCAGCTCCCACAACAGTGAGCAGCACTGCTTGCGCTCCCAACGAACTCAAATTTCGGACAACGTTTCCCGCTCCGCCGAGCATGGATCGCTCGTGATGCACCCGCACCACCGGAATCGGCGCTTCCGGCGAAATGCGATTAACATCGCCATAGATAAAGTGGTCGAGCATCACATCCCCAACACACAACACTTTGGCATTCGCGAAACGCTCGATGAAAGGGATCAGTTCTTGATGATTCAAATCCAGGTTTCCAAGGGGTGAAACACGATGATAGCAACGGCCCACTCTCTGCGATAACATGGTTCGCACTATGTGCGATCTCACTCGCAGAAATCTCCTCTTAAGCACGGCGTTCATGGCCGGCGCCGCGAAGGCAGCCGATGAAATCAATAGCGCCGTCAACCTTGCCAAAGACGTCTACTTCCATCAAGGCGATCTAGAACACCAGGGCCATTGCAATAATGGCTGGATCATCTTCAAAGATTACGTGTTGGTCATTGACGCCAACTTCCCGTCCGGAGCGCAGAACATTCTGCCTAAGATCCGGGCGCTGACTCCCAAACCGATCCGCTTCGCGTTTGACACACATCACCACGGTGACCATGCCTACGGCAACCAGGTTTGGATCGACAATGGCGCAACACCCGTAGCGCACACCGGTGTGATTGAAGAAATGAAGCGCTACGAGACGGGCTATTACGACGACAAGCCCGGCAGATGGGAAGAAGCTGCCAAGGAGCGGCCCGATGTTGCCGCCAGCCATCTCGCGCCTCCGTCGGTATTGTTTCCACGCGAACTCTATTTCGACGACGGCGAACATCGCGTGGAACTGATTCATCTGGGCGTTGCCCACACACATGGCGATGCCATGGCTTGGTTGCCGAAAGAGAAGATTCTGTTCACTGGCGACGCTTGTGTCAACGGCCCTTACAATTTCGTAGGCGACGGCAACATTGAGAAATGGATCGCCACGCTCGATGCCGCCAAGAAACTGGGCGCTCAAGCCGTTTGTCCCGGGCACGGTCCGCGCGGCGTTGAAACCGTGCTGGGCGATCAGCAACTTTTCTTCCAAGAACTGAGCCGCAGTGTCGACCGGCGCGTGAAAGCAAAACAAAGCGCGCGCCAGGTTTTTGAAGCCGTAGGGCAGATCCGCGAACAGATCGTCGCGCAGCCTCGGATTGCGCGTTACGTCGACAAAGACGGAATCGCAGCCCAGGTTGAGAAGGTTTACAACGAGATGACCGGTAAGAGCTTCCCGCCCGACACCAAGACTTCGCACCAGGCGCGCTTGCTGCACCGGCACGCGCACGCTGCCGGATAAGCTGGGAACATGAGCGGCAATCTAAGCGAGTTGTGGGAAGAGCACACAGCGCACGAATTCAATACCCGGGACACCGAAGCTACCCTTGCCACCATGGTGGAAGACGCCTACGTCAACCACATCCCGGTGATGACTGGCGGCTATGGGAAAGAAGCCTTGCGTGCGTTTTACTCGCGGAATTTTATTCCAACCATGCCGCCCGATACCACACTCACCCCTGTTTCTCGGACCATTGGCGAGGACCAATTGGTAGATGAAATGATTTTCTCGTTCACTCATACGCAAGAAATGCCGTGGATGCTGCCGGGCGTTGCGCCCACCAACAAGAAAGTGGAAATCGCGCTGGTGGCGATCGTAAAATTCCGCGATGGAAAACTGGCGCACGAACATATTTATTGGGATCAGGCATCGGTACTAAAGCAAATTGGCCTGATCACTGATCCATCATTGCCGGTGTTCGGCGTTGAGACTGCGCGTAAGGTTCTTGGGAAGTAACGCGATAGCGATTGCGCCCAGCATGGCGATGCTAAAGATCACCAGCATCGGAACCTGATAGCTGCCGAAGTGTTGGCGCAGTGCCGAGACGAAATAAGGCAGCCATGTCTGGCCGAGCGTATTTGCCGGAAGAATCACCGCCATCGCGCGCGCCAGGGTGTTGATGCCGAACTGTTCTGCTGCCATAAGCGGAATGAGCATGTAATCGGCGCCCATCGAAAAGCCAAAAATAACGGAGAACACGTAAAGCGAACCAGGACGAGTTGGACTCACGGCCAACAACAGCAGAATAGTGGCCACCACCATGAAGTAGGTTGCGGTCATGACGAGCTTCTTCGAGAACAGATCCGCTAGATGACCGATGGCCAGGCGGCCGACAATGCTCGACCACAGGATCAGTGAGGACGCCGTCGCCCAGGTGGTATTGAGAACGCGCTGATCGCTAAAACCGGCGTCACGAAACACGAATTTCATATGCAGGTTGATGGAGCCAATTGCGCCAATAGAGCAAACGCTACCTGCGAGCAACAGCCAAAACGAGCGGCTGTGGAAAAGATGCGAAAAACTGAAAGGCAGCAAATGCCCGTCTGACGGCGGGTGCGTTGCGCCATCGGGAAATTGGCCAATCTGAGCGGGCGTGTCTTTGAGAAAGAAAAATGCGAGCGGCCAGGCAAGGAACATAAGGCCACCCAGAATTTTGAGAGCAGTCTGAAAGCCATAATGATCGGTAAGGCCGCGCACCAAGTAAGCGCCCAGGCCGCCGCACAAGCCAACGCCAACATAAATAGTGCCCATCGCCAAGCCGCGTTTCGCTTTAAACCAATGAGACACGAGAATCTGATGTGGGATGGGGCCGGAGAAAAGATACCCTACCGTATAAAGAAAATAGAAGGCGAAATAGAGGAGAAGAGCCCCGTTCATGGTACCGAAGCCCCAAAAAGCCAGGGCCGTGAACCCAGTACCCGCAATAATAAGTTTTCTCGGACTAAATCTCGGAACGAGAATGGGGCCGACCCATATGGTAAGAAGTGCCGCCACGGGAAACCCAAAAGTGATCTCTTTTAGGCTCCAATGGAACGATTTTTGGAAGTAATCGTAGAAAAAAGGCACGTTGTAATAGGGAATGCCCACTGCAAGGCCAAAGGTAAGGAAGGCGGTAGCAACTACATGCCAGCCGTAAAATTTTCCACTTCTGGCGGAATCGTCAGTTTGCGAACTGTTCGTAGTCATTTCACCCCGTTTATCTTAGCGCCCGAATGTCGTAAGCTTGTAGGGCGAAAGTTTTTTTGGGACGATTGCGGCAATAATCAGTCACGAGATTGCTAGCAGCGCGTCTATTTACAGGACGATGAACGGGAGTGCTCAAAAAACTCCAAAGGAGATGGTAATGAAACAACAGACTAGGAAATTGTTGAGAGCGGGGTCGGCCATAGCAGCGTTTTCGTTAGCGGCGTCAACGCTCGCTTTGGGCATGGTCACGCCGAACACGCGGAGCTTCACAGCTGGACAGCAGGTGAAAGTGCAAGGAGTGATTCTCTCGCGCGATGGAAACTCCATCAAACTCCGCATAGACGATGATTCGATCGGCACGGTTGACCTATCCGACGCGACAAAGATTCAACTGAAGAGTGGGGTGATTTTCCGCCACACAAGCAAGATGGATCTAGGGGCGTTGGTGCCGGGACTGCATATCGAAGCACAAGGCAAAGGCAATAACACTGGCGACCTGATCGCCGAGAAGGTCTCTTTCGATCCGAACTCGATGCGTGCATCACGCCAGATCGATGCTCGCGTTTCTCCGATAGAAGCGAGGACGGGAAGTCTGGAAGGACGCGCGACGGGTTTAGAAGGCCGTACGACGGGTTTAGAAGGACGTGCCGGTCAGCTGGAAACCAAGCAAGGAGCTTTGGAAGATCAGGAAAAGCAGACGCAGGGTTTGGTTGGACAAGTCAAAACATCGGCTGACCAGGCCAATCAGGGCGTTGATAAAGTGAACAATCGCGTCTCCGATCTTGATAACTATCAAGTGAAGGATTCGGCCACTGTGTATTTCGCGGTGGACCGGGATGTTCTGACTCCCGACGCACAGAAAGACCTCGACGATCTGGCAAAGAAAGCGCAGGCTGAGAAAGGTTACGTGATTGAGGTGGCGGGTTTTGCCGATACTACCGGCAAACTGTCGCACAACCAGGTATTGAGCGAGCGGCGCGCCAACGCAGTGGTCCGGTACCTTGAGCAGAATGGCGATATTCCGATTCACCGCATTCTTCCGCTCGCGGGAATGGGAGTTACTCACGAAGCAGCCGATAACAAGACAAGAGAAGGCCGCAAGATGAATCGCCGGGTGGAAGTGAAGATCCTGGTGAACCAAGGCGTAGTGGCCGGCAACGCGCAGCCGAGCGGTTCAGCATCCGCAAAACCGCCAAGCGAAGCATCAAAGTAGTTGGTTCCCAAGCGGAAACGATGGCAAAGTGGCTGGCTGGGAGCATTCCCCAGCCAGCCATATTTCTTTTAGTTTTGGCCGCTGATAATGGCGGGCCGGATCGTGTGAGCGTCGTTCTGAAACAACAGCGGGGCAAAGGCAATCAAGTTGCGCCGCCAGACCATCCAAGTGTGCATACCAGGCGTTTCGATCTGTGTGACGCGCACGCCTTTTTGTTTTGTCCACGCTACGATTTTACGGTTCGTAGCAATCAAGCGGTCTTCGGTACCGCAAGCTATCCAAATCAGATGGTATTGGCTGTTAGCGGTCTCGCTGAGTTGGGGAAAGTCGGCGGCGAGATCGTCGCTGAGCCCGCCCGTGCTGAAGGCGCCAACCCATGAGAATTTATCGGGGCGATTCAAGCCGGTGAGCAGCGATTCCGAACCGCCCATGGATAAGCCGGCGATGGCGCGCGCATCGCGGCCCGGATCGGTTTTATAGGTGCGATCAACGGCGGGAATCACTTCATCAATCAGCGCGGTACGGAAATAATTAAAGTTGCGGTCGCGCAAAGCCGCATTGCCGAAAGGGGAAACACCGGGCGTTGGGTGAACAATTTCAGGAGCGCCATAGCCAAGCGGCATGACGACGATCATTGGTTTGATCTTGTTCTGCGCGATGAGTGAATCAAGAATGAAGTTCGCTTTGCCGACCGCGGTCCAGGCGCTGGCGTCGTCGCTATAGCCGTGCAACAGGTAGAGCACCGGATAGCGGATGTTGGCAGCGGGGTCATAACCGGGCGGCGTGTACACATAGAAGTCGCGATTATCGCCGACTACGCTCGATTTATAAAAATGGTGATGAATCATACCGTGAGGCACATCGGCCGCTTCCCAGGGGAGCGGCGTAGCGCCCGGCACGTGGACTACGTCGGAAAGGCCCATGAGGTTCGGTTTGATGTCGGTGTTGGAAGGATCGAGAAAATGAGTCCCGTCCGCGTCGAAAGAGTAGCCGTAGAGATCGGGAGCAAGAACCTCCGTTGTGACGCTCCAAACGCCCTGTTCGTCCTTTTGCATGACGAGAGGATCTTTCAGACCTTCAAGAGAAACGGTCACTTTCTGAGCGTTGGGGTCGAGCAGGCGGAAGGTGACGCGCCCGTCTGAATGAACTTCCGGCGAATTAATGGCCGGATGCGGTTGCTGCGCGGAAACAGCGGCGGCAAGGACGACACCGCAGAGGGCGCACGTCGCGAGTTCTTCTAAAAACAAAAGCAGTTTATTCATGAACACCTCAATCTACCTAAGCTAAAAACATATCAACATGAACGTAGCAGAGTTTGTACCGATTGTTTTTGCGCTCCTTTTGCTGCTGGTCTCTCGGCCCGCTGACTGGGTTTGCGATGGAACGGGACCGCACGTAGCCGTTGTGGCGATTGTGCTGCGCTTGCTTTCGTACAGCCTAGTGGGTGGGGCAACCGGGACTGCACAGGGCAAGACTGACAAAAGAATTGTGATTACCCTATATTTCTATCCTTTGATCAGCCGATAGGTTTTTTAGGAAGCCCACAGGGGCCGAGCCATTGAAATGAAATTCCGAAGAACATTCCGATGCATTAGTACCTTCTGGCAGGACGAGCAAGGTCAGGATATGGTCGAGTATTCGCTCCTTCTGGCGTTTATCGCTCTCGCCGCAGTTGCACTACTCAGCGGGATTAAGGTTCAGATTAAGGGGCTATTCTCGACGATTAGCAGTACGCTCTCCAGCACAAACGCAGCGGCGTCGTAAATCGTTATACGATGCACTTGCCGTAGATCGACAATCCTAATCCAGCAACCCACTTACCGTCTCAAATCGATACCCTTGATCCCGCAACCTCGGCACAATCTCGCGCACCGCCGCGAGCGTATTCCTGATGTCTGGCCGAACATTCACGCCCCGGCCATCGTGCAGGCAAACGATGCCTCCCGCCGAACTGTGGCTCAGCACGTATTCGCTGATCCTCTGCGCCGGCCAACGCCAGTCGAAGCCGATCACCGTCCACATTACCCCCAAAAGCAGTAGCCGTTCCTGCACCTCACGTAGCCCCAACCAGCGAAATCCATAAGGTGCGCGCATCAACATCGGCGTTACGCCTGTCTCCCCTTGAATGACTCGCTGGGCGTCGCTGAATTCACGGTTAATGAACTCGCGCGATTTGAACGGCAGCTTTGGGTGCGAATACGAGTGGTTCCCAATCTCATGCCCCGCGGCCGCCACTTGCCCCGCTATGTGTGGCAATCTCTTTACGTGCATGCCGCACTGAAAAAAGGTGGCCGCTACTCCTTCGTTTTCCAGGTACTCCAGCAAGTCGGGTGTACTCTCGCTCGGCCCATCGTCAAACGTGAGCGCGATCGATTTCCTGGTACCCCGCCCGCGATACACGGAAGGCCCAAACATTTGCGAACTCTTCGAGACGCTTCCATATGCGGCCGCGGCTGACAATCCGCCCAGCACCGCTCCCGCTGTGAACCCTAATGTTTTCGAAACGCTCATTGGCTCTTCACTCTCCCGGCTTATCACGTGGTGGCGCAGACGCGTGGTGATCTCTACGCACACGCTCGGTATACAACTTTAAGAGTTCGGAAACCCTTGCTCTTTGTGGCGATTTTACTATGAACCCAACGTGATGCTTCTTGTTCATTCGCCAAACTAATTCCGGTTCATTGAAATCGGAAGTGTGTGGCCACTCCTGCCGCGCCAGGGAAACCAGCAACCCCGCTTGCTGCCTGGGCTGCTCTGTGACCCGGTACGTGCCGCCACGTGCCGCCGCTGTCTCCACCTTCGCCCATTCGGCCCACAAATTCAGTCCACTCGCCGCTTCAATCAAATCCGCAATGTTCGCGCCGCCCACCCGCGCAGACGTTTCCAGAAAGTAAAGAGAGCCGTCCGCATGCGCCTTGATGAACTCCGTATGCGACACACCGTCGCGCAATCCAAACGCGCTCAACACTGCTTTGTTCATCTCGCGCAAACTCACGTCCACTTCACTGCCCGCCTCAAGCGTTTCCGTCGTGAAAATTCCCCCGCCGCTGGCCACTTCGAGCGGCGGCGTACCATACGCACTCGAAATAACGAAGACTACTTCACCGCCAAACCATATGGAATCCACATGAAAGATATCGCCCGGCACAAACTGCTCCAGCACGAAATAGGATTGTTCATCGCCCAGCCGGTGAATGTTGTCCCATACCTCTTCCTTGCTGTGGCACTTGCGAATGCCCATGGCCCCTGCCAGCAGTCTCGGTTTTAGTACCCAAGGCGGTGGAACTTTCTCAAGAAAATCCGTGATGTCTTGATAATGAAACGTGCTCGTGAACGGCGGCACGAGAATCCCGCTTTCGGCCGCCCGCCTGCGCATCGCCAATTTGTCGCGAAAATAGCGAGTTGCCGTTTCGCCGAAACCTGGTAAGCGCAAGTGCTCCCTTAATAGCGCCGCCTTTTCCAAATCGAAATCGTCCAGCGGCACAATCCGCTCAATCCGTTCCGTTCGGCACAAATGGTTCACCCCTTGCACCATGTGAACCAGGTTCCATTCAAACTCTTTGTCGGGTAGGTAGAAAATGTCGTCGTAGATGCCCGCGGGCCATTTCCCCTCCAAGCTCTGCGAGGTTAAGAGCAACACCCGACAGCCCTGCTGTTTTGCTTCTTCTAGAAATCGCTGGCCCTTTTCATAGCTCGCCAGGCACAACATGGTTAACGCTTGTTCGGCCTTCATCTCAATGCCGTTCAGCATAGCGCTTTTCCTGCTACCATTGTCAGACGTTAGCGTAACTGTTTCGTTCCGTCAAACGAAAGAAGATTTGTATGGCGAAACTCGTTCTCAAGCACCTTCTCGCAATTCGCTGGTTCCACTGGGTCAATTTCCCGATTCTCTTTCTCATGATTTGGAGCGGCCTGCTCATCTATTGGGCGTACCCCATCTATCATTTGGGCCCCATTCAGCTCTTTCCCCAGTGGCTTTTTGCGATGTTCGGCATGAAGTTCCGGCTGGCCGAAGGTATGGCGTTGCATTTTGTCTTTATGTGGCTCTTTATTGTCAACGGAATCCTGTACGTTGCCTATACATTGTTTTCCGGCGAATGGCGATATCTGGTTCCAACATCCCGATCCGCGTTCCGCGACGCCTGGCACGTCTTTTTGCATGATCTTCATTTGCGCAAAGAAATGCCGCCCCAGGAAAAATACAACGCCGCCCAACAAATAGCCTATACCGGGATCGTCGTCATGGGCGTTGGCTCGCTCATTACCGGCCTTGCCATTTACAAGCCCGCCCAACTCGCCTGGCTCGCTACCCTCTGTGGCGGCTATGAATCAGCGCGCGTCATTCATTTTGTCCTAACGATGGGCTACATCGGTTTCTTTTTGATTCACGTCGCTCAAGTGATACTGGCCGGCTGGAATAATTTTCGCGGCATGGTGATTGGCTATGAACTCGTTCGAGATGGGGAAGAACAATGAACAACCGCCACCGCGAAATCGTTCTTCCCGACGCTGATCTCAAACGCGAACTGCAAAAAAAATCACGCCGCGGCTTTCTGTTGGGTGGCATCGCCGCCGTGGGCGCTTTGGGCGCCTACGAAGCCGTCCGCCTCTCTCACACCGACAACGACGTTCCGTGGCCGCAGCGCCGCGTTCTCGATCTCAACGGCAAACTGTGGCACAGCTACGTGAACGATGCGCACCTCATGCCCACCTATTCGGCTAGCCACATCGGTTACCTTAAGCCCAATGGCGATCACGGTCTGGACGATGAACCTGACGACCAAGGTAATCCTCCCGCATGGGACGGTTTGCAACTGGAAAGCCCTGGTGCGACTCCACTGACTCTTCAACTCTCCGATGTGCAATCTCTGCCGCGTCATGAGATGACTACCAAGTTCTGTTGCATCGAAGGTTGGAGCGTCGTCCAAAAGTGGACCGGCGCTCGCTTCTCAGACTTCACCAGGAAATTTCTGCCGCCCCACGCCGGCATGACTGATTATGTCTACATGGCCACTGACGGTGAAGATTATTTCGTCGGCCTCGATATGAAGAGCGCTGTCCACCCACAAACGCTTTTGGCCTGGGAGCAGAATGATAAGCCGCTCGTTTATGAGCACGGCGCCCCGCTCCGCCTGATCATTCCCGTCAAATACGGCATTAAGAACATCAAGCGAATTGGCTTGATTCGATACACTAACCAAAGGCCACGCGACTTCTGGTATGAGCAGGGGTACGATTGGTTCGCAGGTCTGTGATACTTGGCTGATACTAAACTTTATTGCGGCACATCTGGATTCGCTTATCCAAGCTGGAAACCCGGTTTCTATCCCGAGAAGCTGCCAAGCGCAAAATTTCTGTCTTACTATGCCACGCGCCTGAACGCGGTGGAAATCAACTATACCTACAGGCGCATCGCCTCAGCCTCGACGTTTGAAAAATGGATCGCAGCCACCGGACCTGGCTTCATGTTTCTTCCCAAAGCGCACATGAAGATTACCCACTCGCTCAAACTCAAAGACGCTGAAGACTTCACCCGTCTTTTCCTTGAATCGCTCGAACCGCTACGCGCCGCCGGCCGTCTCGGTCCAATCCTTTTTCAACTTGCCCCGTCGTTCAAGGCCGATCTCGAACGCCTTTCGGAATTCGTCCGCCTGCTTCCCAAAACGAGTAAATACGTGTTCGAATTCCGCAACACAAGCTGGTTTTGCGAAAGTGTTTACAACATTCTGCGCGAGTCAAACGTGGGCCTCTGCCAAGCCGAAAACGAGAATTTGGAGACGCCCCACGTTCTGACTGCCGATTTCGTTTATCTGCGCCTACGCAAACCCGACTACACTCAGTCCGAACTCGATGAAATTCAGCGCCGCACTCAGCAGTACCTTAGCAACAGCTACGTGACCTACGCCATTTTCAAGCACGAAGACACTCCCGCCGGGGCTCTTTACGCCGAGCGGCTTCGGGCTTGACGCGGCGCGGCGTCGATCCCCTAATGGCAAAATTAAGGAGACCCGCTTGGAGGTCCATGGGCATGAGTGGTCGATATCAAAGTTTGATCTGCGTAGTAGGTTTTTGCTGTCTTCGTCTTTTTGCCCAGCAGAATCCGCCATCGGGAGAATCGCAAAGCCCGGCGTCTGCGCCGCGCGGCCCCGCGAATCGCCACATGACGCTCGAGGTGACGGTGGCTGATCGATCGGGCCAACTCATCCCTGACCTGCAACAACAGGACTTTACGCTTTTAGACAACAAGCAACCACAGCAGATTGTCTCGTTTCGCGCAGTGCAGCGTGAAGTTTCCGATCCGCCCGAGGTCGTCTTTGTGATAGATGAGGTCAACGCTGGTTATCAGACCGTCGCGATCGCACGAAAACAACTCCAGGATTTCCTGAAACGGGACGCTGGAAAGTTAGCGCGGCCGGCGTCGCTCGTTTTCTTCTCCGATAAGGGAGCCGCCATAGGGGGCGTTCCTACGTCTGACGGCAACGCCCTGATCGCGCAGATGAACGACAACGAACACGGTCTCCGCACGAGTCGTCGCTCAGAAGGAGCCTACGGCGCGCTTGAGAGGGTCCAGTTATCTCTCAACGCGCTAGGGGAAATTGCCCAGTACGAATCGAAACGGCCCGCCCGAAAACTTGTGATCTGGATCAGTCCAGGTTGGGCCCTACTATCCGGCCCGAACATCCGCTTGAGCCCAAAGGACGAGGATTCGATCTTCCGTTCAGTCATTGGTATTTCGGATGAGCTTCGCAACTCGCGCATCACTCTCTCCAGCGTTGATCCGTTAGGCGCCAACTCAGGCATGATGCGAACCTTCTATTACAAAGACTTCCTCAAGCCGGTGAAGAAACCGAATCAGGTGAATTTCGGGAACGTGTCGCTCCAGGTGATTGCCACCCAAAGCGGCGGCCTTGTTCTCAATTCCAGCAACGATATAGCAGGAGAAATCGCTCGCTGCTTTGCCGACGCCAGCAGCTTTTACGAACTCAGCTTCGATGGCCCACCAGCCGACGGTCCCAACGACTATCATGCGCTCGAGGTTAAGATTGACAAGCCGGGGCTTACCGCGCGAACACGCGCCGGGTATTACGCCCAGCCCTAGCGCGCGGCTTCCCATATTTCGAGCCTCGACCAAGCGAAGGTACGAACTCAGCCCCATAATCGGATAGACTCAGTGGTACTTCCCACGAGTATGTCTGATCAAAAGGAGAAATCGAAATGCGCCGGTTTGGAAACCTGTTGATTGTTCTCGTTCTCGCGGCGGTCGGGTT
Source organism: Bryobacterales bacterium (assembly GCA_003167495.1). Classification (GTDB taxonomy): domain Bacteria; phylum Acidobacteriota; class Terriglobia; order Bryobacterales; family Bryobacteraceae; genus Bog-105. The sequence continues at coordinate 38,350 of PMSX01000384.1, forward strand.
TGCGCAGAAAATTGCGCCGCCTCCGGATGCCGCAAGCCAAGTGCAGAAAATCTTCGCGCCTTTCAATCACACTGACAGTCCGGGATGCGCAGTGGGCGCGTCGATCGACAACGTGACGGTGCTCAACGCGGCTTACGGCATGGCGGACCTGGAACACAACATCGCGCTCAGCCCGGATTCAGTGTTCGAGATCGGCTCGGTGACGAAACAGTTCACGGCCGCAGCGGTGTTGTTGTTGGCGCAGGACGGGAAGCTTTCGCTGGACGACCCGGCGCGGAAATATTTTCCAGAGCTTCCCGACTATGCAAACATGATCACCATTCGTCATCTGCTGAATCACACCAGCGGACTGCGCGATTGGGGCTCGGTCGCCTATATTGGGGGGTGGCCGCGCGGCACGCGCGCCAATTCGAACGCGAATGTCCTCGATATCACAATCCGGCAGAAGGCGCTCAATTATCCGCCCGGCGCGGAATGGTCATACACCAACACGGGATACAATCTGCTGGCGATGCTGGTGGGACGCGTGTCTGGAAAGTCGCTGGCCGAATTTACCAGGGAGAGAATCTTCCTGCCGCTCGGAATGACGTCCACGGAATGGCGCGATGATTATCAGCGCATCGTGCAGAATCGCGCAATCGCATATGCGCAGTCGGACGGGACCGTGCGCCTGGAAATGCCGTTTGAAAATGCGCACGGCAACGGAGGTTTGCTGACCACGGTCGGCGACATGCTCCGCTGGAATCGCAACTTCACGGAGATGAAGGTGGGCGGACCGGCATTTGTCCAGGCGCAGATTCAGCAGGGACGCCTGAACGACGGCGCAGTGATCTCCTACGCCTCCGGCTTGGAGGTTACGTCGCACAGTGGCCTTCACGAAGTGAGCCATGGCGGAGCCACCGCTGGATATCGTGCCTGGCTGGGCCGCTTTCCGGACCAGGGGCTTTCCGTCGCGGTGCTTTGCAATACTACGGCGATGCACCTCGATATCGCGTACGCCGTGGCAGACGTTTATCTCGCGAGCGTCCTGCCGAAACATCCCGACACTTCCGTTCATGTCGATCCGGCAGTCCTGCAGCAAGACGCTGGGTTGTATCGCAGCGTTCGAGATCACACGACGCTTCTGTCGACTTTAGGGATGGAAATCTGGTTACTGTGGGCGGCGTGCTGAAAGCTTCTTCGCCGAATTCATTCGTCGTGGATGAAAACAGCGTCGTGAAATTCGAGCCCGAAGGATCGGGAAAGACGGGCGGGATGCGAATTGTCTCCGAAATGTGCGTCGAGTCGTACGAAAAAGTTGAGCGCGCGAATCCGAGCCGCGCGGATCTCGAAGCAATGGCCGGCGAGTACACGAGCGACGAAGCCGAGGTAACCCTTAAGGTTGCCGTCGAACAGAACGGGTTGGTAATCCATCAGCGGCCCGACAGAACGATCCCACTCACCCCAACCTATCGGGACGGATTCAGTTGTTCACTGGGAAGCGTCCGGTTCATCCGCGACTCGGGCGGCCGAGTGACCGAATTGAGTATCGGGGAGTCGCGCATGTGGGACCTTCGACTGCCGCGGGTTCAGCCTGCGAATCGCTAGGATCCTACTTCAAGCCATATGGCTTGGGCGCTTTGTCCCGGAGCACCAGACGACGGCATAGCTCCCAGTTGGCTATTCGGAAACAATTTGCTCTTAAGTTAGCGCCTATGGGACCAGCCCCTATACGAGCCCGCATGCCCAACCATCGCGTGCTCGCTGTCCCATTTTGCATTGTTCGCTGCCTCATCGCTAAAAGTCACAACCTGTTCAATCCGGCACCGCCGGACGCCGGGCCGCCCTAATTCGGAATGCGGTACTCTCGCCACCAAACGATCCCCTGACCGATAAATGCCGCCGCCGTCAGCACCGCCAATATGACAATACCAACTCGTACCCAGAATTGCCGACGCCGATTGAACCTCGGGTTGAACCCTGGGTCGAACCCACTCACTGCATCCTCCGAAATTGAACCCCAGTCTCCGACCAAAACAGCATAGCCGAAGCCTATGGGTGAGCCCGCAGTTCCCGGCTTACGCGTTCAGCCTGCTCCATCACGCGAAGCGTGTTCTCCCCCAGAATTTTCCGGACATCTCCTTCGGAGTAACCTTTTTTCAATAGCGCGTCCGTAATCTTTGGCAGCTTGGAGCAATCCTCCATTCCGTCGGGCATGCTGGCGCCATCGAAATCGGAGCCAAGCCCGACATGGTCGGCGCCTACCAGTTTTACCGCGTGATCTATGTGATCCACGATTCGCTCCCAACTCACGTGCGGCAGCTTCCCTTCCTCTGTCAACTTCTTTTCCCTGTTCGCCAGTTCGCGTGAAACACAAGCCTCATCGTTATTGCAGTGCTTAGTGATTTCACACAGTTGCTGCACCACGCCGCCGGTTTCCTTGTCAGAGGCATCTTTGTATGCCTGGTCAATGAAACTCTTTTCGTAGTTGATCTGAATGACGCCGCCTTTCGCGGCCAGCGCCTTAATCATGTCGTCAGTCATATCGCGCGGGTGGTTGCACAGCGCGCGGCAAGATGAGTGTGAGGCGATGAGCGGAGCTTTGCTTACTTCGAGCGCGTCGTAGAACGTTTTATCGCTTACATGCGAAATGTCCACCATAATCCCCTGACGGTTCATTTCGCGCACAATCTCCTTGCCAAAGTCAGTCAGGCCGTTGTGAGCGGGTTTATCGGTTGAAGAGTCCGCCCATTCGTCATTGTAAAAGTGGGTAAGCGTCATGTAGCGAACGCCGAGATCGGCAAAAATCCGCAACACGCGGATGTCGTTACCTATCATGTGGCCCCCTTCTACTCCCATCAGCGCGGCGATCTTTCCTTCTTCGTGTGCGCGCCGCACATCGTAGGCCGTGCGTGCAAACACCATTTCTTTTGAATACTTGTTTACGTTCTCGTGCACCGCGTCTATCTGATCGAGTGCCTTTTGCACTGCTGGCGGGCCCATAATTTTTCCGTCAATCCAGATGGAAAAGAAAATGGCATTCATTCCGCCTTCGCGCATGCGGGGAATGTCCACGTGGCCATCCGCGTTACGCTTGCCAAGGTCGTAGTCTGCTGAAAAGAAGCGTTGCGTGGTGTCATCATGCGTGTCCAGCACAATCGAAGAAAAGTGCAGCTTATGCGCGCGGGCGGAAATCTCATCGCCCGGGACAGCGCGCGCCACAATGGCAATGCCGATCAAGCAGAAAATAGCAGACAAAACGACAGCTCGCGTAAGACGCATGATTCCTCCAGTCCAAATCATGGCACACCGGGAGGATCCTATCTGTCAAAATTCAAGGCGTCTCTCAGCCTGCCGCTTGCGTGGAGGGCTGAGCCTAGCGAGCTTCGCCGACACTCAACGAGCTACTTTCCTCAAGCAAAGCACGCGCATCGCGCACCGCTTCGCGCAGACGCTTGGTGCGAACCGTAAATACCCGAAAATCGCCCACCGCCATCGAATCAGAGTCGGCAATCTCGCCGCCAACGCCAATGGCGCATGCGCCGGCACGAATATAGTCTCCGCAGTTCTCCAGACCCACACCGCCGGAGGCAATGAAATCCGTGCCGGGATATTGGCCGCGCAGCGACTTCAAATAGCGCGTGCCGCCGGTTGCGTAGCAGGGAAATAGTTTTACCGCATCGGCGCCGCTAGCGGAGGCGACTTGCACTTCCGTAGGCGTAAGAGCCCCGGCAAAAATGGCCAGCCCAAACTCCTTTGCTTTGGCCACGGCCTCTGGGCTGAACCCGGGTGTCACAATAAATTGAGCGCCCGCCAACGCGGCTTGGCGAACACCTTCCGCATCAACCACCGTGCCTGCGCCCACCAACATGGATTTACCGTGCTCGGTTGCAACAGCGTCCAAAACCTCTAAACCATTCTTTGGGGCGAGCGACACCTCAACCACCGCAACTCCTCCCTGTCGTATGGATTCGGCTGCGCGCACCGCAACATGCGTATTCGCAGTGCGAATAGCCGGAATAATACCAACGTCCTTAACCCGGTGGAATGTCTCTGATTTGCCCATTAGCTAACAATGTTACTCTTCGTAGAATTCCGCCTCCGCCTTGGGCAGCTGATCGTTTTCTTTAGCGAACCAAACATAAAGCGTCGGCAGCAGGAAAATGCTCAAGAAGAGTTCGCCAAGGAGTCCTCCGACAATGACGAGCGCGAACGGCCGCTGCGAGTCGGAGCCAATGCCGTGCGAGGTGGCGGCCGGCAGCAGTCCAAGTGTCGCAACCAGCATGGTCATCATGATAGGCCGCAACCGGAGGACCGCGCCTTCTACCGCGGCATCTTCTATGTTGTGTCCGCGGGCACGAAGCTGATTGATATATTCCACCATAATCACTCCCGTTTGCACCGAAACTCCGAACAGCGCGAGAAATCCTACACCGGAAGAAACGCTGAAGTTTGTCCCTGAAACCAAGAGTGCGATGATTCCGCCCACCGGCGCCACCATCACATTGGTCAAGATCAGCATCGACCACTTCAAGGATGTGAACATCGTGTAGAGAATGATAAAGATAAGCAGAATCGTCAATGGCACAATGATTTCCAGCCGCGCCTGTGCGCGCTTTTGGCTCTCATATTCGCCTTCCCAATCAAGATGGTATCCGCGCTTCAATTTCACTTGTTCGCTTACTTTTTTGATGGCTTCCTCTACCGCGCCACCGAGATCTCGGCCGCGGACGCTGTATTTAATCGCAATATAGCGAGAGTTGCCTTCACGATAGATTTCCGAAGCTCCGTCGGAGATGTTAATTTTGCAAAGTTGCGCGAGAGACACTCTTTCCCCCGATGCCGAAAGCAAACGGATATCTTCGATTGCTTCCTTGGTGCTTCGGTAGCTTGGGAGATAGCGCAATACCAAGTCGAAGCGAGCTTCTCTCTGAAGAACTTGAGTCAGCGCGTTACCCCCAACGGCAGTCTGGATGGCGTCTTGCACGTCGGCGACATTGACCTGATAACGCGCTGCCGCATCGCGGTCAACTACGACGTTGAGGTTCGGCTGGCCTAAGACGCGAAAGACGCCAAGGTCGGTGATCCCCGGAATCTTGCGCATCACCGCCACGATTTCGTCGCTCTTTTCCTCCAGCTCGTTTAGTTCTGTGCCAAAGATCTTGGTGGCCAGTTCTCCTTTCACTCCGCTGACCGCTTCCTCCATGTTGTCGGAAATCGGTTGGGAGAAGTTCCAAAGCACGCCAGGTATCTTTTCCACCTCTTTGTTCATGGCCGCGATGACTTCCTCTTTGTCCTCATGGAACGCGGGACGCCACTGTTCCTTCGGTTTTAAGTCGACGAAGTATTCAGTATTAAAAAATCCCGTGGTATCGGTGCCGTCGTCGGGGCGGCCTACCTGGCTGGTGGTCTGAATTACCTCGGGGAAGCGGCAAAGAAGAATTCGCACCTGGTCGGCAATACGAATGCCCTCGCTTGGCCCGGTGCTGGGCGCCAGCGTGCCACGCACCCAAAGCGCTCCTTCATCCAGGTGCGGCAGGAACTCAGATCCAATTGAGCTGGCAATCCAAAACGCGCCAACCATGCACACCACGCAAAAGCCGACTGTCACATAGCGCTTTTCGATCGCCCAGCGCACGGCTTTGCGGTAGCGTCCGGTCAGGAAGATCATTACTGGGTTGCGCCATTCGCGCGTACCCTTTGGAAAAAAGAGACTCGCCAGTACCGGTGCAATGATCATTGAAAACAGCAAAGCTCCCAGCAGCGCGAAAGCCACGGTCCATGCCATCGGTTTGAAAAGGCGGCCTTCGACACGTTGCAGCGTGAAGATTGGGATGTATGCGGTGATGATGATGCCAATGGCGTAAAACACCGGCCGCTGGACTTCGTGCGCTGCATCCGCGATTTTTTGTTTCGGTGAGCGGCTATGAGGATCAGGATGGCTTAGATGGCGAATAATGTTTTCTACCATCACAACCGCGCCGTCCACAACCATTCCAAAATCCAAGGCCCCCAGAGACAGTAAGTTAGCCGGAATTCCCTTCAGTTGCAGGCACGTTGATGCAAACAAAAGCGCAAAGGGGATGGTGAGCGCGACAATGAACGCGCCGCGAAAGTTGCCCAGAAAGAGGAATAAGATCACTACAACCAAAATGATGCCTTCGGTGAGGTTGTGTAAAACCGTGTGAGTGGTGAAGTGAACAAGGTCGCTACGATCGATAAATGGCACAACTTTCACGCCGGGCGGAAGAATCAGGTTGTTCAGTTCATTCACCTTTTGGTGAATGCCCTTGAGCGCAGTATCGGCGTCGGCGCCTTTTCGCAGCAGGACGATTCCGGAAATCACATCGTCGTTATCAATGATCTTTCCGTCTTCTTTGTGAATAGCCCGCGCAAACTGTCCAAGGCGAATTTTTGGTCCTTGCGATACAACGGCGATGTCTTTCACTCGCAAGGGTGTACCGTTCTTAGTCATAAGCACGGTCTGCTCAATGTCGTGGACTTTCTTAACCAAACCCACTTCGCTCACGTTGATCTGTTGCAAGCCTGCTTCAATGAAGCTGCCGCCGGCATTGGTGTTGTTGTTGGTCAGTTGCTGCTCAACTTGGCCAATGCTTAGCCCGTAAGCAACGAGTTTGTTTGGATCGACGCGAACCTGATATTCCCGAGTGGGTCCGCCAAAGCTGGCCACGTCGACAACGTTAGGGACCGCTTTGAAGTTTTTCTCCACAACCCAGTCTTCGATCGATTTCAGTTCCATCGGATCAAACTGCGGATTACTGCTATGCAGCGTGAAAAAGTAGATTTGGCCGACGGGACTCCAGTCCGTGCCCATTTGCGGCTGCACGCCATTCGGAAGAGTCACCTGCGAAAGGCGTTCCAGGGCACGCTCACGGTTCCAGTTGTTGTCCGATTCGTCGTCGAAGACAAGCTTGATATCAGATAGCCCAAAAAGTGAAAAAGACCGGAGATGGACTAAATGGGGGATCCCATTCATAGCGTTTTCGAGCGGGACCGTGACCTGCTGTTCGATTTGCTCGGCTGAGATGCCGGCCCACTGTGTGATGACTTCTACATAATTATCGGCGACATCGGGATATGCTTCTACCGGGAGCTGATGAAACGAAACACCACCCCAGATAAACAACACCAGTGCAATGCCCACGATCAGCAGCCGGTTGCTTAGGGCAAAATCGACAGCGCCACGAAGCATCTACTGTTCCACCGTATTCTGCAGCACAAGCGCATTGGAGGCGACTTTGACGCCTGGATCAATGCCGGAAAGAATTTCCTGCAGTTTGCCGGGCAACATGACCCCGCCGGCCACTTCAATGCGTTTGAAGACTCCCGGCGTAGCGGTTGGGGAGTATACCCAGTCCCGGTCGTGCAAATGGAGAACCGCCGTCGCCGGGACAGTGGCATGCGCGACCTTTTGTTGGCCGTGGAAGGTAGCTGTTACAAACATTCCGAGACGCATGAGCGAGGGGTTCGCAACTTCAAGCCGAACTTTGGCAGTGTGAATACTAGGATCCATGATTTGACCGATGTTGCCGATTCGCGCTTTCAACACGCGATCGGGAAAAGCGTTCAAGCGAACATCGGCAAACTCTCCCAGGTGGACCTGCGCCAGATCGTTTTCGTAGACGTCGCAGATGATCCAAACATGAGACATGTCTGAGATTGTGAGTGGATTGGGCGCCGACAGAGCCTGTACACCCGCGGCGACCGTGATTTGTTGATCTGTAATCACACCCGAAACGGGAGCGTACACAGGAACGATACCAGTGGGATGATTCACATCGGAGCCCAGAACGTGCAAATGCTCTGTCGTCGTATCGACATCCACCTTGGCATCATCTTCAGCGTTTTGCGCTATCTCGACCGAACTCTTGGGCACCGCGCCTTTGTCGAACAGAACAGTAGCGCGGTCCAATTGAATCTTGGTTAGCTCTTCGTTCTTGATCGCCTTTCGATAGTCGGAGAAGGCCTGCGCGATATCAGGGCTTCGGAGCTTGAACAGAAGTTGCCCTTTCTTCACCGCGTCCCCGAGCTTGGTATCGATCTCGATCACGCGGCCAGAGGCGAGCGAAATCACCGGAACCTGGCGCGACACATCGGGACTCACAGAGCCTGTCACATTCAAGTCTGTCGTGGCCAGGTAGGAGCCCGCCGTGACAATCGGGAAGTCCGCCGGATTGTCCACCTTGAAGTTATTTGCATCCATATCCGGCTCGACCACCGCCGGATGAGGGCCAGTCTCGGAGTCTGCCGCATGCACGTCCGCCTTTTTGCCACAACCGGCGAGAAGAAGACCCGCGGCTAGACACAAGACGGCGAATAAAATGACGGATAAAACGGATTCGCGTTGCCTTCCTTTGGCGGCTTCGGGTATGTTTGTGCTTTTCATTGAATCACCTCACGTCCAACAGCTAGATTAAGCTGGCTCGCTGCCGCCAGGTAGGAGCCAATTAAGTTCACGTAGTTCAATTGAATGTCGCGATATTCCTTTTGCGCATCCAAAAAATCGATCAGAGAGGCCCCGCCTCTTTGATAAGCAAACGTGACAATCTCCCGGACCTCAGCCGCTTGCGGAATATATTCCTCTTTGTAGGGTCTCAGTAGCTCTATGGTGCTGGCCACGGTGGCATGAGCGGTGTCCACGTCACTCAACACCTGGGCTTCGGCGGCCAGGCGTGACTTGTCAGCACGGTCGATATCGAGTTTGGTGCGCAACTTTTCGCCTTGATTTTTATCGAAAATTCGCAGGGGGAAGCTCACGCTAAAACCGATAAAGCTGGGCAGCGGCGGGTCGCGGCCGATATCAAAGCCCCAAGTCGGATCAGACGTCCCGTTCGCGATGGCGAGTTTATTGTCGGTTTTAGCTTTATCGACCGCTTCCACTGCGGCTTTCAAATCTGGCCGCGCATCCATCGCCATTTGCCGAAAGTCTTCAAGAGCCGCTAGCTTTTCTTGAAAATCGTAACGACCGGCTACATCGAATTTCTCTACCGGCGTGCGGTCGTTTAGCAGCATGAGCAGAGCGATCTTGGCGGTGCGCAGATTCACCTGCGAGTTCACATAATCTGACTGATATTGGGCTCGTTGCAGGACGATGCGGCTGAGATCTACTTTGGCAAGATCGCCGGCCTTGAATCTATCCGTATTGATACCTATTTCTTTGTTCCAATAATCTAGATTCTGCTTGGCGATTTCGAAAAAGGCCTTCGCCTGCAGAGCCTGAACGAAGGCATTGCGAAGCGTGAAGAGAAGATTGCGTTCGAGATCAGCATGCGTTGAAATAGCGATCTTGGTCGCCTTTTGCGCGCTTTCGAGCCGTAAATCGCGTTTGTGCTGGCGTTCGTACAGGTAGCTGATTGTGCCCGACTCGTCAACTCCCGCCAACGGCCGGTAAGGCGTGTTCGGTGTCCGGAAAACGGTGAACTGATCCAAGCCAAACGATAGGTCCGGATTCGGCCGCAGGAATGCCGTGATTTCTCCAGCCCGTGATTCGTCGATATTCACTTGATCGGATAAAAGTGTTGGGTTTGTCTGCTTGAATTTGTCCCGTACTTGTTCCCAACTGAAGGGTTGCTGCGCAAGCAGGCAGTTCATGGCAAAACAAATGACAAAAAAACAGAGCGGGGCCGGTCGCAGCCATCGCCATGTTCGAGCTTTCCAAATCAATGTCTTGGTGTTCACCATGTAGTTTCAGAGATGCATCGATCGCCACTCGAGGCTCGACAATAGAGTTAAAGCTTCGTTGATCATGAGTTGGAATACATATGGATGGATCGAGGAATCCGCTTCCGGAGATCCGGGTCAACATTGTAATGCGGCGCAGAAACGGGGCGGCACTCTCTCTCTTTAAGTCTAGTTAGCCAATAGATGCATTTTCAATCGATGTTTTCGATTTGACGAAATCTTTCGGCTAGATCTTTTGGGCACACAATTTTTCCTTTTCAGGTCAAGAATCGCTTTCCGCAACGTGTCAACGCAATACCGCACGTCAAAAGAAACTTGCTTAGCGCTCGGACCTAATTGAAATTGAGGAAAAGCTAATGGAATCTTTATGCTTTCTTTTGGGCCGCACCCCTAGAGTTGGAATGACGCCTGTCCCTAAAGGCTCTTCAATTTTCTATGAATTCTTGCAAACGAACGCTCATTGCATTAAGTGCGCTGTTCCTAACCACATTCCCCGTCTTCGCTGAAGTGCCGTCTGCGAATGATCGGGCAACCGTTCCCGCTTCTGCCGAAACATCGCCTGCGGGAGCAACCCTAATTCCTCCCGTCATCGAGGTTGACGTAACGCCAGACTTTGACGTTGCGCCAGATTCCCCATCGCAATCGCCCGTCCCCGCGCCTGCTGACCCGGCGAATGCGCCGAAAACAGCCAGCGAATCGAAACCCACACCCAAAGGATTCTGGAAAAGATTCATTCAAGCCTATAACGACGACTGGCATCCTGCTCCCACTCCTACCCCGGTGCCTGCCGCGGCTCCTGTCGCCGGTGCCGAACCTGCCTATCGAGGCGATCCACCGCCCGTCGAAAATCCGCCATTTCCGTTCAGTGTGTGGCCCATTGGAGGCACTGTCTGGATCGGTTACCCGAATGCCACGGCATATCCGCTTACAACCGCTCTGCAAAACGGTCCCAACGGCGATTGGTGGAAAAAAGCCAACATTCAGATCTATGGTTGGTTGGATCTTGGCATGAATGTCAGCACGTCCGGCAATCGCCCCTATGGAAATCTGCCGGCAGCCTATGCAGAAGTGCCCAATACTTTTCAAGTGGATCAAGCCACTTTGTATTTCGAGCGTACGCCCGATACAATTCAGACCGACCATTTTGATTGGGGCTTCCGACTTACTAACCTCTACGGCGTCGACTACCGTTTCACAACGGCCGAAGGCTATTTCAGCCAGCAGTTGCTTGATAATCCTAAGGCAAACGGATCGCTTGGCAACCGATATGGATATGACCCAGTAATGGCCTACGTTGACTTGTATCTTCCCCACATTGGAGAGGGAACCGATATTCGAATCGGCCGCTATATTTCGCTCCCCGATATCGAGGCGCAACTCGCACCCAACAACTATACCTATACTCACTCACTCACCTATACATACGATTGCTACACACAGACCGGTATCAACATGACCACAAAGGTGACCAACCACTGGACAGTGCAAGTTGGGCTATCGGGAGGATGCGAGGCCGCGCCTTGGGCTCGTGACGCAGGCCTAACGGGCAATGCTTGCGTGGCTTATAATTGGTCGGAAGGCCGCGATAACATCTATGTCTGCGCTAACTCCATCAATAGCGGTAAATACAATTACAACAATTTGGCCGCATATTATGTAACCTGGTATCACAAATTTGGTAAATCCCATTGGCATATGGCTTGGGAGACCTGGTACCAGTACATGAAAGATACGCCTAACGTCACTAATCCAGCCGCCGCCTCTCTTCTTATCACCAATTCGAACGGCGCGATATGTGACAACACGACCGAGCTCACGTGCTTCGCCCCCGACTACGCCTCGGTTCATTACATCACCCGGCAGATGGGGAAGCACGATTCCATCATTGTGCGAAATGAGTATTTCGATGACCTGAAGGGCCAGCGAACTGGCTTTAAGACGCCTTACTCGGAACATGACATCTCCTGGAATCATTGGATAGGAAGCACGGTCGTGTTCCGCCCTGAACTCAGATACGAACACGCCTATGACGCCCCCGCCTATGACAACGGCACCAAAAAGAGTCAGTTGATGTTCGCCGCGGACATGATTTGGTTTTTTTAGCTTCCGATGTGCCGGATAACGGAATCCAAAAGAAAAGATAGACAATAGGAGGCATGCCCGCCCCACCCTCCAAGATTATGATCATTCGGCACGCTGAGAAACCTCACAAGGCGCCCAACAAAAAGGGCCCTTGGGATGTCCTCGCCGACGGGCAAAGTGGCTCGGGACAATCTCTCATTGTGCAAGGATGGCAAAGGGCCGGCGCGCTGAACGCATTCTTCGCGCCCTATAAAACAAGCCCGGCAAATGCCGCAATCGCGACACCCGACTATATCTATGCCCCGCCCCCCGACAATGAGACCCAGCGTCCGTGGGCAACGGTAACACCCCTTGCCGCTTGGCTGGGGTACGCACAGGGGACGCCGCAATTCAACGCGAGTTTCGTGGTGGGGAGCGGCGAATCGCAGATGGTGCAGAGCGTATTGGAACTTAGCGGGACGGTGCTCATCTGCTGGGAGCACGACAATATCATGCCCAACATTATGCAGGCGATCAACAAGACGGTTCCGATCGCGAATTATGCGTCAATACCGAATCCCTGGCCCGACGTTTTCTATTTGGTGTGGGTGCTTGATCTGAACGGCAAAAGCTATACATGGAGTTCGCAAAACCAGAATTTGATCGCTGGCGATGTGACATGAGCGTTTTCCGCCGCCGCGTCCATTCGCCCGGCTTTCCCACACCCCGCTATCTTCAAGCTGGCACCGATTCTTCCTCGCCCTTAGTGTTCGAAGCGTCGGCCCACAGTTCTTTGAAAATCTAATATTGCAGGGTGGCGGCCGCTTGGCCGCCTTTCGAATTCGCGACAGATCTGAAACCAGCCAACATCGAAACCGTGTGTTAATGGGGTCAGACACCATTAAGCCCCATTAAGCCCACGACCACGCCGAATCAACGATTTGCGAAGTTAGGTGTCGCCTCGGGGCGTGCGGTTAGCGGTGAAATTTTCATCTCTAGCGGTACCCGGCCCGGTCATAGGCGATTCGTTCTTTTCAAAATGAATTTCGCCCACATACCCGCCTTTGGCCAAGGCGAGACGACCAGCGCTATCGTTGGCTTCGTTGCGTAATTCAACACATGCAACCGTCCAAACTCGCTTCGAAAAACGCTTTTTCTTCGCCTCAGTAGCGACGGTTTCGTCATATATTCGCCAACAAATCCCGGCTTCGTTTCGCAAAAAACGCCTTATCTTCGCTTTTTCAAGCGCAACAGAGAAATTGCTGACGCGCTATCCTTTTCCCCAAGGCATCAGCAGCCCGACTCATTGTCGCAGCCGGTTACGGCTGGTCAGTCTTCTTTCCCTGCTCTATGAATAAGCCAGTACCAGAGAACGTCTCGCGCCGATCGGCGATGAAACACATCGGCGGGGGCGCGTTCGCATCCTCACTCCACGCTGGACGGCAGGTAAAGCTTCTTGCGTTGGCCGGTGATCGTTATCACAACATCGATTACATACGAACGGGGCTGGGAAAACCATCGGAAAGGACCTTGGACTAGCAATCGACTTCACCAGCGAACCAAGCCTTCTCTCTTCCGAGACATCTTTCGCGACGGCGCGAATTGGCCGAACGGTCACGATGACGATGATCTGCCGCCCATTCAGGGGCGTTTTGTGAGCAAGCCGCCGCTACCGCACTGGCAGGGAAATCGCGTGCCTTGGATTACCACGGAACAGGGCGTCGCCATCAAAGATTTCGTGCACAAGGGAGGCAGTGGCCGTTTATCAGTCCTTACAATCGGGATTTTCGCGATGTGCTGGGCGCCATAACGGAAGAGCACCCGCTGATTCGACCCTTCAAGGTAAAGATTGTAAATCGGGAGCACCCGATCACGGCTGGCGTGGACGACTTTGGTCACAGACGAGCAACACTCCGTGAAGTATGAGAAAGACCCCCAAGGGCATTTTCGTGGAAAGCGCGAACGAAGATGGTCTGACGTGGAAACATTTAGGAGTTTCGTCGGCAGCGGGCTGGGCGCTTGACTACGGCCGGGGTAGAGTCTGCCATCTCGCTCCCGGTCACCTGCTTACCGCTCTCCGGAATCCAGAGTACGAAAAAATCCAAGCAACGCGGCAAAGTGGTTGCTGCGTGGCGCATAGCTCGTTCTCAGCGGATTTGGGCGCTTCCCCTAGCCCTCTTAGGAGCCGGGCAGAAGCTGATTTTCAAGAACAGCCCGGAGGATTTGCGTGTGCTCGTCCTCATCGGCGCTGTTCTCGATTCTCAATCGAAGTTCGCGGCCGCGGAACCTTGCTATCAAAAAGCCCTCCGCGCAGAATTCTCAGTTGTGCGCTTCCGCTCTGAGTGATGCGGCAGCGCGCTCTACATCGTCGCGACTGGAACGAGGAAGATCGGGAACAGCCAAGTAGGCTTCAAGATACTTGAGACGGGTGACGGTATCGTATTCGGGCCGGTTCAGGAACACAAAGTCGGTTGGAACCATATGGCGGATTGCCAGCATAGGAATCGGACTACGCAAAGGCTTGAACTCGGGATTATGGAGGCCCGGTGACTCATTGCGGGGGTGAAATTCTCCGAGCATGAGTCCTTGTTGTATGAACTTTGTTTTGAGCTCCTCCTTTGTACGATCGATCAGTTCAGGAGCTTCCTCCAGGGACACGTCTGGAAACAGAATCAAGGTCGCATGAAGAATTCGGTCACCGTCCTGAGCAGCCCTTGATACAAAGGCCTCCAGATGATATTGGACCGCTTCCATTATCTGCGCACGCTTGTTACTATCTGTGAGCCTGACCACGGCGACCCGCACGGTATCCTTCACCAGCGCGGGTTTAGCAAACGGGCAAACCGTACCCGTTCTTCCCAGTGCGGGATGCGGCCGTGCGAGATAGTTCCGGACCCAGGCCGCAGCCTCGCGAAGGACATCGATGTTCTCGGAAAAGTGTGCAATCTCACTGACACTTAACGATCTCTGAAGTACTGATTTTTGGCTATTCAATTGTTGTGACACTTAGCTCTCCTGGAGTCGGCCTATGACTGCCGGCCGCGACTCTGCGATCTTGCAATGAAGGTAATAGTGGGGACAGTGTGGTACCGGTCATGCTCCGTACAGGCAAAGGCCCGGAACGACCGTCCTTAGATGTTTCTTAGCTTTCAGTTTTAAAGCGGATGCGAACAGTGGGGCGCTGCGTGGACTAGCGAGTAGTTATGTCCACCGTCGTGAGCGGTCGTCACTCGGGGTCAATGTGAGTCGTTCCTGGCAAAGGTGTACTGAAACGCTGCTCTATCCTCTACCAGAGTGCGCGCCGCTTCTTCGCGATCCAGGCAGTTCTGCAGTTCCTGAGCCAATGTTTGAGCGTATGGCTCCTCCACCATGGTGTGATGGTTGCCCGGGATGATTCGGATCTCGAATCCTGCCGAGGCCACCGAACTCCATGCTAGACGCCGATCTTCATAGGCCCGGTGTGCTGCGTCACTGCACATCAGTTGCACTATCTTGCCCGCATAGGATTTGGGCTTATAGGCGAATACGGCCCGCCGGTGCACTTTTGTCACATTGCCGGTGGCTCGCGCGAGAGAACTGTGATCTCGTAAGCCAATGAAGCGTCCCAAACGAATCCCGCCATTTGCAGCCCATTGAGCAACGTACTTCAGCCGAGCGATGCCTGGCAGTAGCAACATCTCTCCGATATGCCGATCGACATACTGAGCTAAAGGAGATCGCTCATGAAGATGGCTCATTTTCCCCGGGAGATAAGAGTCGATCAAGACGGTCAAGGCCACTGTTTCTCCAGCCGCTCGCAACTGCTGCGCAATCTCGTAAGCGACCACGCCACCGAGGCAGACGCCGCCCAGGTAGTAAGGGCCGTGCGGCTGTTTTTTGCGAATCTCCTGGAGATAGGCTGAAGCCATCTCCTCAATCGTCACCAGAGGTTTTTGCTGGCCGTCTAAACCGTGGGGTTGCAAGCCATATATCGGGCGATCTCTTCGCATTAAAGCCGCGACCTTGTGAAAGCTCACCAAGTTGGCGCCAAGCGAGTGCACACAGAAAAATGGCTTAGCCGTGGTGGTTTCCGTGGGCACCTGCAATTCAACAAGCGGCGACCAAGCGCTTTCGTACGTACGCTGTCTAAGCCGATTGGCGAGTTTGGCGATCGTGGGAGCTTCGAACAACGTGGCTGTCGGGATGTTTTTCCCCGTTTGCTTCTCAATTCGCGCGATTAGGCGCGCCGCCAACAACGAATGGCCGCCCAAGTCAAAAAAGTTATCGTCTAGCCCGACGTGATCCACTCGGAGGAGTTCCTGCCAGAGTCGCGTAAGAGTGGCTTCAAAGTCATCGTTAGCCGCCGGATTGCTGTGGCGAGGTTCGAGACGATGCTCCGATGCCGGTAATTTCTTCCGGTCGACTTTTCCGTTGGTATTCAGTGGAATTGAATCCAGAACGACAAACGCCGCCGGCAGCATGTGAGCGGGCAATTTATTCTTGGCGTGTTGGCGGAGCAGCTCTTGAGCCGCTGGCATCGGGCGCCGCAAAGTGATATACGCGAACAATCGTTTATCTCCCGGCTGGTCCTCGCGAACCATCAAGTAAACCTGCTTTACCTCGGGGTGAGCGGCAATCGCTTGCCGAACTTCCGCCAGCTCGATTCGATGGCCACGTATCTTGACCTGCTCGTCTGCACGTCCCCGAAACTCAAGCTCTCCGTTGCCACGCATCCGGGCGAAATCGCCGGTACGGTAGAGCAACCGGTCCGGTTTTCCAGAGAAGGTATCCGGCAGGAACCGCTCTGCGGTCAATTCGGGGCGGTTCAAATAGCCGCGTGCGACGCCCTCGCCACCAATATAGATTTCGCCCTGGACGCCCATCGGGACCGGCCGCTGTAGATGATCCAGCAGGTACACCTGGGTATTGCTGACAGGACGGCCAATCGGAATGGTAGTCGCGTCTATCGGGATATCCGTAATTTCGTAATGAGTCGTAGTCACGCATCCTTCCGCAGGCCCATAGCCGTTGACCAGAACACCCGGCCCTACGTGCTTCAAAAGCTCCCGAAGAGGCCCGGGCTCGGCCCCTTCCCCTCCGAAAAGAACCTTTCGGAGTCCCTTCAGAGTTCCCGGCGCGTCCCGAGCGATTTGATGGACATACGAAGTATTGATTGCCAGAATGCTGATCTTCTCGTTTCGCAGGAAACGGGTGAGCTCTGTCGGACTCAGCAGAGTTTCACGCCCCAGGCCGACAACAGTCGCGCCGTTCACGAGCGCCAGCCAGATCTCTTGAATTGCTGCGTCAAAAGAAGGACTGCTGGCCTGCGCGACGCAGTCCTCTGGCAAGATTTGCACGTAGTTTGTATTGCGGACCGTGCGGACGACCGCGCGATGCGGAATACAGGCTCCTTTGGGCTGGCCTGTGGATCCAGACGTATAGTTCACAACGGCAATGGATTCAGCAGTGGATCGGTTCCCTACCGGCTCCTCGCCGAATCTGTGAATCGGTGAGTCCGGCGTATCAACGAACACTGAAGGCGCACTGGCAGGGAAAATAGCACTTACAGAACGCTGGGTCAGAACCAACCGAAGCGCAGCGTCGTTGGCGATAAATCTCAGCTGCTCCGATGGGTAGTCGATATCGATTGGTACATAGGTGCCGCCTGCTTTGAGAATCCCCAGCATTGCCACAATCATGTCCGCCGAACGATCCATAAAGATACCGATTCGGTCTTCCGGGCAGATCCTCTCACTGACCAGGAATTGCGCGACTTGGTTTGACCGCAGATCCAACTGCCGATACGTCAGGCGCTCGGCCCCGTAAACAACCGCTTCGGCGTCGGGACGCAACGCTACCTGTTCGGCAAATAACTCATGTAGGCTCGCTTGCGGGTAGTCAGAGCTACTTCCGGCATACAATCCAAACACCAGCGCGCGTTCATCCGCGGGCATCATGTCGAGTTCGGCAACGCAGGCTTCAGGGTTGTCTACAATCTGCTCGAGCAAACACATCAGATGACGCGAAATGCGTTTGATCGTATCCGGTTCGAACAGGTCTGGCCTGTAGAGCAAAGCGGCTTCGATGACGTCCAAATAGGATTGGATTTTAAGCGTGACATCAAATTGTTCGTGCAGTGGTGAGCGAGTTGCCGGCTGCGATACCGTGTGATGGACGCGCTGAACATCCTCCCAGCACTTAATATCCTCCCAGATGAACCCGGCGTGACATAACGTGCCTGCTTGAGCACTCTCTTCGCTATGCTTCTTGCCGGCGGCGATGCTGGCTGCCACGGTATGCAGGAGCTCCCGAATACTCAGATCCGGCGAACAATTTGTCTGGATAGCGGTAACTCGGCCCTGGGTCGCTGGAAATGAGCCGACGTTCACTTCCGACGTGTTGCCGTATCGGCTTAGCAGGATAGCATAGGCACCGAGGTACACCGATGACAGCGATAGGTATTCCCGTTCGGCCCAGGAGGTAAGCCGTTGCGTCAGATCTGGAGGTATCGCAAATGGAAACTCGTCGAGCTTTTGGGATAAATGCCCTGAACTGCGGCGGTGATCGAGAGGTAGATCAAGCATCGGCTGATCTCCGGACATTCCTGTTTCACATGGATCTCTGCGAATGCTCATCATATTTTCCATATAGCCCTACTTATTCCCCTCTGTCCGCTCGGGTAGTCGACCTAAAGCGGAGTTATGGGCGACGGTAACGTTGTTAACGCAGGCTTCGCCCATGTTTTTCCCATTTACCTTCTTGATTGTTGCGAGATAAGTCGCAATTAACACAAAAGCTCAACATGAACATGAATGATGATCCAACTCCCGAAAGATCGCCTTTTCTTGATATGTTCAGTCGGCTATCGACTCGATTTTGTGCTCTGAATCCGACTCTAACAGTGAGTGTTTACCGCGTCAACGCGGTTTTCAAGGCTTCCGTACCATAACGAGATTGACCTTAGGCAAACTAAGAGCCGGTAAATATGCCCTCGATCTATCAAAGCGGGACTTAGAACGTAAGGTGTAGGTCGAAAGCGCGCTTATCCTTCCTCGCGGACGTGACATACAGATGCGGCGTTTTGCGCTTGAATTACTTGTTTTAGACGGCCCGGCCACTCAGAGCGGCGAGTCGACACCTTGGATGTTAGGCAACTGGCAATGCCGTTGTTCTTCTTCGCCCGTCATCCGCGCTCTCCGAGGATACGTCGAACGGCGTAAGGTGGTACGGCTGTGGCTTGCGTACTCGCTCTTTTAGCAACACTATGAATGTAGATCGAAATCGGAGGGAGGAAAATCATCGTGGACTTTACTACACAGCCCGAAGGCGCACATTTCCAAATTCAAAATCAACAAAAGCAAAACCTGAATGCACTGCCTTTCCAACGGACTTATGACGGGATCAAGCGTCTTGTGTCAACCTACCGAGCGGACCCGGCTGCTAAGAGCAATTTGGAAGTCATTCTTGCCTATCCCGGCTTTCACGCGGTCATCTTCCATCAGCTGTCCAGCCGTTTCTATGACCGCCGCATGTACGTTACGGCTCGTGTGATCTCGCACATTGCTCGCGTTCTTACTGGGATTGAGATCCATCCGGGAGCCAAGATCGGCAAGCGGTTATTTATCGATCATGGCTTTGGCGTAGTAATCGGCGAGACCGCCGAAGTCGGCGATGATGTGATGCTGTATCAGGGTGTGACGCTCGGCAGTACGACCAAGGAGCGCGGCAAACGGCATCCTACCGTTGGTGATCGAGTGGTAGTGGGTGCGGGCGCCACTGTACTCGGCGACATCAGCCTCGGCAACGACTCACGCGTAGGGGCGGGTGCGGTGGTCGTGCATTCAGTTCCGGCAGGAGCGACGGCGGTGGGCATACCGGGCAAGGTTGTGAAGACGCGGGGTGATCGGATGCCAGGTCTGGAGTTCGAACGCATTGCCGCTTGTCCGGAACCGAAGCCAATGGATATTCCCGAAGCGCCGATTCTTGCGCAAGAAAGCTGGTGCATCTGATGTGCAGTGACTCGTCCCGCGGCCCATTTGAAGACCGTTAATTAATCCGCCCTGAGAACTTGATGAGAGATGCCTCTTAAGTGCAAACTACGCTGGAACACTACGAAAGATAGGTGATAAATATGCAAGGTCAAGAAGATGTCGCTTTTTGCGGGAAGAACTCCGTTCAGGACATTTATGAACAGAGGACAACGCTGCACCCGGATGCTCCGGCTGTTTACGGGGCAGATGGCGACTGCTGGTCTTATTCGCGCCTCAATGCGTTTGCGAACAAAATTGCCCATCGCCTGCTGAGGCAGGGTGTCACTCCGGAAGAACGAGTTGGGGTTTGCATGCAACGATCGCCGGAAACCGTTGGCGTATTGCTAGGTATTTTGAAAGCCCGTGCCGCTTACGTTCCCCTGGATCTAAATCTGCCGCACGAGCGTCTGCGGTACATTGCCGCCGACGCTATGGTTCGGCAAATCTTCGTCGACACTGCGGGGCATAATACTTTGCGCGACGCCGGCGTCAGAACCGTCGAACTCCTTTCTGCGACGGCAAACGAGGGTTTCCCAGATCACTCTCCGAAACTTCCCTCGTCCATACACGATCTCGCCAACATTCTATATACATCAGGTTCAACCGGCAAGCCCAAAGGAGCAATGCTCGAGCACGCCGGTGTACTGCGGCTGGTTGTCGATGCGACGTGGCTTACATTCTCTGCCAGCGATGTCTTTCTTCAGATCTCGGCGCTTTCCTTTGACCTCTCAACATTTGAGGTCTGGGGTCCCCTGCTGAATGGAGGGTCTCTGGTTACTGCTCCTCAATCTCCTTCGCTTGGTGAAATCGCCGGGCTGCTAGAGCGATTCAAAGTCACCACGCTATGGCTGACGGCGGGTCTGTTTAATGTAATCATGGAGGAGCGGCCTGAGGCTATTAAAAAACTTAAGTATCTGCTCACTGGGGGCGACATTGCCTCTCCTCGGCACGCTGGTATAGCGCTGATGCATTTAGAGACTGGCACGCTCATCAATTGCTATGGTCCTACCGAGAATGCCACGTTTAGCACATGTCATCGAGTGAAGCGCTCCGATACCGGGCAGCCCTCGATTCCAATAGGGCTGCCTGTCGATAAATCGCCGGTTTATTTGCTGGATGAATCCATGAAGCCCATTCACGATCTCCGTGTTGGTGAGATATTCGTAGGCGGCGAGGGGCTCACTCGCGGTTACTGGAATCGCCCGGAGTTAACTGCGGAGAAGTTCTTTCAGCTTGAGATCCGGCCACAGGTCTTTGAACGCCTCTATCGCACCGGAGATCTAGGTAGATTTAACGCCGCAGGACTTCTCGAGTTCGTAGGGCGAACTGATTTCCAGGTAAAGATTCGGGGGTATCGTATTGAACCGGAGGAGATTGAGCTCGCGCTCTCCTCGATGCCGGGCCTTGCTGCCGCCGCGGTGATTGCGACAGGAACAAGTCCAGAGACTAAACAACTCTGCTGCTATTACGTTCGGGATATGACCAGGAACATCACGGCCGAGGGGATTAAATCATTTCTTTCGGGCCAGTTTCCGGACTATATGGTCCCGGCGGTGATTCGCGAACTCGCATCGTTGCCTCGGAACACGAACGATAAGGTGGATCGAAAGGCTCTTGAGAAGTTGGTTGCAATTCCACGAATGGTGGCTCCTCCCGACACGCAGCTAAGGCCAACTAAAGAGATTTCTTCCCAGATGTCTGCGCCTGGGTCGACCCGAAGAATGATGGGGCTGGATGAGTCCGGCAATTCAGGCGAGAATCCGCCGCTGAATGCTGGTCTCTTTGCGATCGTCCAGAACGCGATCCGTAAAGCAGCTTCCACTTTCCGCCAGACTAATTGAGTCAGTTGGTGACCCTCCAAGGGTACCCTCAAAAAACTGGAACAATATCAGACAAACCGGCGCCTGATGCGCTTCTCCACTTCTCCAGCCGCTGAATAGAGCGCAACCGATAGAGCCATCGCTGCAAAGCTCGCGCCCCACGCGCGCTCGGTTTGGAACGCTTGACTGGTGAGTGCGAACATGTTGCCTAAGCCGCCGGTCTGCATCAGATATTCGGACACCATCGTGACTAACACGCTGTATGCGGCACCCACTCGCAGCGCCACCGCCATGCTCGGTAACGCCGCCGGCAGTGCCAGATGGAGCAGGCGCTTTCGTCGCTTAGCAGCCAGCACCGAGAAGAATTCGCTGGTCATCGGAGGTAGATTTCTCAACCCCTGGGTCGCAAAGACGAAGCTGGGGAAGAAGGTCATGATCACGACGGTCACAAACTCAGTTCCGCTTTGATAACCGAATATCCGTGCCAACAGCGGAATCAAACAGACCACCGGCGTCGAACTCAGCAGCAGAGCCACCGGACTGATGACGCCCGATAGTATTTCCCATCTCCAGACGGCGATGGCAAGCAGAAGCCCTGCCAGCAAGCCCACAGATAATCCGCCCAGAGCGAAACCAAGCGTCCACAGCGCAGGTTCGGCATAGCTCATTGGCGTCATCACCATGTCTCGCAACACGGCCAACGGAGATACAATCACGATGCTGTTATAGTTTGTCAGCATCACCCAGATCTGCCAACCGAAGAAAATCACCAACAGCCCCCAAGACTGCGACAGAGCACGCTTGATCATCAGAACCGCCGAGCAACCGCCCTTTCGGCGACGTGAGCAATACCATAACCGGCCAGCGCCAGTCCCGCAGCAAGAAGCACAGCCGCCCACATTAACGGCACTTGAAAATTCTGCATAGTATTGAGAATGACAATCCCTAAGCCCGTAGGAGCGCCGAACCATTCCCCGACAAGTGCGCCAATCATCGCCGCCGTCACCGAAACTTTAACCCCTCCCAGAAACGAAGGGATGGCGGCAGGAATCGCCAGATAGCGAAGCCGTTGCCACTTGCCTGCCCCAAACGTGGCCATCATCGCCACTAACTTGGGGGATGCGTTGCGCAGTCCGGAGGAGACGGCAACATAAATCAGAAAGTACACCGCAATCGTCGCCAGCAACGTCGGAGTTAGTTCGCGGCTCACCAGTAGTACGAAAATCGGCCCCAAGGCTATTGCCGGAATCGCGTTGACTGTTGCCGCCAGGCGGTCCAGCCCTGGCCGCAGAAATGGTATCACGTGCGAAACTAACGCCGTCACGATACCTAGTAGTGCGCCCAAAACAAGCCCCGTGAGAGCCGAACGTCCTGTTGACACGGAAGACCTCCAAAGCAGTGAGGCGAAGCGTGGCTCAACATAGATTTGCGCCACACTGAGCGGAACTGGAACGGTAAGTCCAGCTATCCCGGATCGAGCGACAGCCTCCCATGCCACAACGAGAAATAATAGGCCAAAGACGGTTTTCGCTTTCACATCAGTGCTCCTCTCACATCAGTGCTCTAGCAGCAGCGTCAAGTCGTCGGCCATGCGATGAAACTCCTCTAATCTCATGCCTTCCATAAGGCGAGGCCGCGGAAAACGAATTTCTCGGTCCTCCACAATCACTCCGGGCCGGCCGTTCATCACGATCACACGGTCCGCTAGAAACAGTGCCTCTTCCACCGAGTGAGTCACCATGAGCGTAGTCAACTTCCTTTCCAACCAGATACGTTGCAGCTCCAGATTCATGCGGCGTCTGGTCACGGCATCGAGAGCCCCAAAAGGTTCATCCAACAGCAACAGGCTTGGTTCCAGGCAAAGTGATCTGGCAATGGCCGCGCGCTGGCGCATTCCCCCGGATAGCTGGCTGGGCCGCGCCTGTTCGAAGCCTTGCAGGCCAACCAGATCAATCAGATCCTTGACTCGTGCCGCATTCACAGCTAGCCCTGCAATGCGATAGGGAAGCGCCAGGTTGGCGCTCACCGAAAGCCACGGCAGTAATGCCGAATCTTGAAACGCAATACCAAGCCGGTGTCCGTCGCGAAGCAAAGCCGGCGGCTGTCCATCGATCAAGATAGTGCCCTCCGAAACCTCATCCAGCGCCGCCACCAGATGCAGCAGTGTACTCTTCCCGCATCCAGATGGCCCGATGAGAGCGACAAATTCACCTTCGTGGATTGACAGGTCAATGCCCTTCAACGCAAGCACTTCACGCTGCCTATCGAGCCGGTAACTTTTGCTCACCTGCTTGACCTCAATCGCCGCCATAACTCAAGCAATCGCCCGTTCAAAACGCTCCATCAGATTTCCATACTGATGCCTCAAACGTTCTTTCATAGCGGCCAGATCCACCGTCAGCAGAACCCGGTCTTTCATCACCACTCGCCCATCGATAATCACTGTGCGAACATTTGGACCAACCGTGCTTTCCGCCAGGGTGATTCTAGGATCGTAATTGGGGAACTGCGCATAGCTGTCTGCCTGCACTAGAATCAGGTCTGCCAGCTTGCCTACCTCAAGAGATCCTATCTGCCGATCGAGCCTTGCTGCTTGTGCGCCTCCCCGCAAGGCAGCCGCCAGCATTTGCTCATTCGTAATCGGAGGGTCAATGTGGTAGGGCGTTCCTCCTACAGCCTGCTGACCGACGGTAGCAGCATGAACCACCTCGAACATATCCAGGCTTCCGCGAGTCGCCGCGCCATCCGTGCCGAAACCTAGCCTGATACCTCGATGAAGCATCTCCAGAACTCGCGGCGCACCCATCGTATAGTTATTGAACGCACAGTGACACGCAGAAACGCGACGGTCTTGATAGAGGTCTAACTCAGGCAAGCTCAAGAGCACGGAATGAGCCGCGTGAATATGCTCGTGCAAGGCTCCTATATTCTCCATATACTCCGCTGGCCGCAATCCCCATGTTTTGATTGCGTAGTCAACTTCATACGACCCCTCCGCCAGATGTGTATGAATGGGAGTTCCCAATTGTTTGGAGAGTGCGCTCATACCCTTAGTGAGTTCGCTGGTATTCACCATGATTTGCCGGAGCGATAGCCATGCGTTCACGCGCGCATGCCGCTGCCAGCGCTTTACTAGCTCCTCATTTCGTTTC
This sequence comes from Bryobacterales bacterium, assembly GCA_003167495.1. Classification (GTDB taxonomy): domain Bacteria; phylum Acidobacteriota; class Terriglobia; order Bryobacterales; family Bryobacteraceae; genus Bog-105. The sequence goes on from PMSX01000384.1 coordinate 63,073, forward strand.
AGCGCTTCGTCCGTGCTAAATATCGATACGGCCGGAATACCGTCGCCCATATCCATTGTCGAAAGAGCGATCCGGCCGCGGATTCCGATCTCATCGGCGGCCCTTCCCATTTCATCCGGGTACGGACCTCCAGCCTCCAGAAAACATGTTGTGCCACTGCTGATCATCGAGGCATAAGCAGCCAGTCCGCTGCAATAGACATCCTCCGGCTCAAGTCCGCTTTCAAATGGAATTAGGTAACGAGACCACATCGGGCTCTTCAGCTCACCACGCCGCCGAATGGCCGAGAGCTTTCCGTGTAGAAACTGTTGTGCCGTGTGAACGTGCGCATCCACAAACCCAGGCATGGCAATCATGCCAACGGCATTGATGATCTCTTTCCCCTCGAATAAATCGTCTATTTCCGCCGACGAACCTATCCACTGAATGCGATTGCCGCTAATCGCAATGGCGCCGTCAACTATCTGCGTCCCCGCTTCATCGAAGGCATCGATGCACGCTCCCCTTATCAATAAGTCAACGGCGGTCATGCGGTTTGATACGCCTCTTCGAGCAAAGACATGTCCATAATGCGGGAAGGATCCGGCAAATTCGTTCTGCCCGAAGCAATGGCTGCACCGTACATATGGTCTTGTAGATCTTCCTCCGAAATCCAGTAGGGCCCTCTCGAGCCCGGCGTCTGGTAAAGCGGTAACTGCAGCCGGTTGGTTTCTAACTCGTGCTTTAAGGTGAGTCCCAGGTCGGCGCCGTACTTATCTACCGAAAGTCTCGCCGCACGGGCAGGGTCGCGGTCGTTTTCAGCTTTCCCTCGCAGTCGCGCCCGCAGGAATCGCACCAGCAGCGCCCTACGCGTGAGCAGCGTCTTGCGCTCAACGAACATGAGAGTCGACGGAACCCGGTAACCGAGCTGATCGAACCGAGTGACAATGAAGTCGATACCCGAACGCATACCCATGTCTTCCAGCATCAACGGCTGGTTGGTAATGAAGCAGTAATAGGCATCCCCCGCGCCATTCAGCAGGGCCTCAGGCGAAAACCCCACCGGTATCAGTTGATAGTCCGGGGTAAGATGATTCAGCTTAAATGTGGCTTCAATAGCCGTACGCTCGGCCGGCCCCTGCACAAGAAAGCGGCAATGCGGCAAATCAGCCGCGTTGCGCACTGGACGGGCGGGCAGCGACAACAAGCCAGCCGGATGCACGGGAAAGACGGAACCGATGATGACAAAATCGTTCCCTCTGAGAACCGCGTCAAGCAAAGGCAGCCACTCTGCCTCTCCCATGTGCGCTTGCCGCGCCGCTACTTCCACAACGGGTTGCGGCGCGTTGGGGCCGCCGGGCCAGATCTTAAGCGGAACTCTCTCTTGCGCGAAGTATCCCTGATCAAGCGCCACCCACAGGTCGGCGTATTCGACATTCGGAACCCAACCAACCGCCAGCACCAGCTCATGCCCATTCAAGGAAGTACAGGAACTCAGCCACGGAATTCCTCCGGCGGCGGCCGCGGCTCCCGTAACAAACTGTCTCCGACTGCACGATATCTTGATGTCTACTTATCCTTCCGTCCCATATATAAGTCGTCCAGATAGTTACCCCACGGCGTAGGAGTGTCAGTTACCTTATTCTCCAGTTTTGCGCCCTGCGTCCACCAGTGAACAATGTCCCGCCCCATGCCGACGCCCCGGCGGGTATGCATGTCTAGCTGGTAGTCCTCCACTTCCACCTTGCGTTCACCCCGAGCCACCGCGAACTGCGCCCAGCAGGCAAGCTCCATGGTGGTGTTATCCTTCTTTGCTGAAGCTAGCAGGCGAACCGCATGCACCGAGTACATCCAGCGATCGCCCCGGTCCACCATGCGCAGCCGTTGTTCATTCAGTGCATGAAGAATGGCCGGAGCTTCAATCAACCCAAAACCCACGTCTTCTGTAGCGATAATCTCCAGTCGTCGCCAAAGTACTTCTTCCGCCTCCGAACCACTCGAAAAAAACTCGTAAGCCGCTAAGACGGCTTCCTCAATCAAGCCTCTGCGAATCGACTTTTGCAGCACCGAGCGCAGTTCGTCGAATGCATAGCCATTCACTGACCTAGCGCGGCTCCATACGTCTTGGCTCTGATAGTTCTGTGACATGATTAGAGTACATGGTCGCATATTCAGCCAGGGTTAAACCAAGTATGGGTTAACCTGTTCGTAAATATGCGTGGTCTTCTCTGCTGCTGCCTCTTGCTGTGTTTGTTCGCAGGTTCGCTCTGCTGTCAGGAACAAAGCTATTTGATTGCCGATCAGGATGCTGCCGGTCCTGCTGGATCGGATATGATCGCCTTGCTCGTCTTCCTGCAATCACCCAAAGTCAAACTCCTGGGCATCACGGTAGTGACTGGAGATGCTTGGCGCGATGAAGAAGTGGCGCATACGCTGCGGCTGTTGGAACTGATAGGAAGGACCGACGTCAAGGTATATGCCGGCGCCGAAAACCCACTGGTGCGCACACAGCGCGAGACGCTGCTTTTCAACCAGCTATATGGCAAAGCGGCGTGGAATGGAGCCTGGAGCGCCGGCGGTCACGCCGCCCGTGTGATTCCTGCCATGGCTGAAGGTCTGCCCACCACCAAGCCCGCCGACGAAGATGCAGCCCACTTCATGATTCGTATGGTGCATCAATATCCTCATCAAGTGACAATCTACGGCGCCGGCCCTATGACCAACATCGCGCTCGCGATCCGCCTGGATTCGCAATTCGCGGAACTCGCTCAGGAGTTGGTCATCATGGGAGGCAGCTTGAATCCACACACCGAAGATCCGGAATTCGTGAACTCTCCGCGCCATGAATTCAACTTCTGGTTCGATCCCGAAGCCGCCAGCATAACGTTACGCGCACCTTGGGCCAAGATTACCGTCACCACCGTCGATGCCTCAATCCAGACCAAACCTTCAGAGGAAATGTTTGCCGTCTGGTCCTCTCTGAACAGTCCCGCTGCCCGCTATGTTACTAAGTACACGGCTAGGCCTCTTTTCCCCTATATGTGGGATGAGCTAGCCGCCGCTGCCTGGCTTGACCCGGGCATCATCACACACGAACGCTTGGTCTATATGGACGTGAATACATTCCGCGGCCCAGGTTATGGCGATACTCTGATCTGGAACGACAGTGACAAGCCCGGGATCCCGTTGCAGAAGGTTCACGCCCAAACGGATATAGATTTTCCGAGACTGGAGAAAAAGTTACGCGAGTTACTCGCTCATCCCGCACCTGACGAGTCTTTTCCCAAGCAGTGAATCGGGTGAGCGCGGATAGCCGCCTTATCTAGTGCCATACGTCGCGAGTGAGTGGCGTGTCCTACTTCTTGGGGCTCATATTCGCCCGATATTCGCCGGTGTATCGCATGGGCCGATTGAACCTCGTTTTGTAAGCTAGTTCACAATTGATAAGATGGCTGAATGTCTAAATCAACTTTCATCAGCGATCTTAGTGCTCGCATTCGAGACGCCGAGCGCATCATTGCTGATCAAAACGAAAACCTCGTGGCGCTACGGCATCTGCTCCAGAAGGAAATAGGCGAGGAGACGCCCGCCGCGGTCGCTCCCCCAGCTGTCCAAGCCCCTCACGCGCATGCCGGCGTTGACTTCAATGGGAAGACCTCGGACATCATTTTTGCTCTTGTCCGGCACAGTGGTGAGCAGGGCACGAGGCCGCGTGATATCGCGGAGATCCTACTGAAGCAGAAGCTGATAAAGAAGGGATCGAACACGGTCCATTCTCATCTAAGTGAGCTCAAAAAGAAAGGGCTTGTGCAACAGAAAACCGAGGGGCTCTATGTCACGTCATCTAAAGCGGTAGCCGCCAATCCAGCCACCGTCCCATCCGTTCCTGCGAAGAAAGCGCAAAAGAAGCGCAGAATTTCTCCAGAGGGCCGCGAAGCCATCAGAAAAGCACAGAAGGCAAGATGGGCCGCAGTGAAAAAAGCGAAAGTTTAGATTCCGCTTGGAGTCGTTTCCATCGCAGGTGGGGTAAAAATAGCGCTACGCTGGCTTCGCTGCGTATCGGTTTCGATGGGCGAACCGTTGCCCTAACTGAACGAGGAGAATTGTCAGGTGCGAACGTTGAAGGTGGGAATCGTAGGTGCGGGTCTCTGGGGCGCCAATCACGCGCTGGTCTTTAGGACTCTGCCGCAATCCGAAATAGTGGCTGTCTGCGATATTTCCAGAGAGCGGGCTGAAGCTATGAGATTCGAGACCGGAGCCGCTCGCACTTATACCAACTATGAGGATCTAATCGCCGACTCCGCCGTTGAGGCAGTCTCGATCGCGACCCCCGATTTCACTCACACCCCGATCATTCTAGCGGCGCTTGGCGCGGGCAAGCACGTCCTTAGTGAGAAGCCGCTCGCGACCACCCTGGAGGAGGCAGCAGCTATCGCCGTGGCCGCGCGCGGTTGCCGCGCAAAGCTGATGGTTGATTTCCACAATCGCGTGAACCCTGCCATTGTGCGTGTCCGGCAAGCTATCGCATCAGGTGAAATCGGACGCCCCATTCACGGCTATGCGCGCCTCAGCAACAGCGTGCTCGTTCCTTTGAAAATGCTAAGTTGGGCGTCAAAATCTTCTGCACTCTGGTTCCTTGGCAGCCATCTTGTCGATGTTCTACGGTTTGTGCTAGCTGACGAGGTGACGCGCGTTTTCTCAGTATCACGACGTGGTGTCCTCTCCGGTCGCGGGATCGAAACACAGGACGTTCATCTGTCCACCCTCGAGTTCTCCAAGGGTGCGGCCATAGTAATGGAGAACAGCTGGATTCTGTCGGCCGATAACCCGATGATTTTTGATTTCAAGCTCGAGTTCGTGGGTGACAAGGGACAGATTCAGGCCGATCCGTCGCACAATGGAGCAGTTCGGCTGCTGTCGGGACAAGGCCTCAAATATTCCGATCTCCTGGGGATTACGCCAACCGGCGGAACCCGGGTCGGCGGCTTCGTCCTCGAATCCATCGCTCGATTTATCGATGCGGTCCTCGACGACGCGCCACTGCTGGCCGATGTCGAGGATGGACTTGCTGCTACCCGCGTGCTGGCGGCAATAGAACGGTCAGCGTCTTCTGGCCATCCGGTGGGTCTATAAGGGTGGATCTCTAAAGGATGCGCTCGATACAAAATCATAGGGGCCGTCCGCCCTTAGCAACAGCAAACGGAGATTGAAATGGGTTTCACGGAATGGTTCGGACTTAAGGGCAAGCGTGCTCTCGTCACGGGCGCAAGCCGCGGCTTGGGCCGCGAAATGGGGCTCGCTTTAGCAGAAGCCGGCGCGGATGTGATCATTACTGGCCGCACCCAGGAGACGCTCGATGCCACTGCCGCGGATATCAGACGCCACGGATCGACGTGCTGGACGGTCAGAGCCGACATGGCGGTGCCGGAAGAATGTGAATCGACCTGCGGACGAATCCTCTCCGAACTAGCTCCAATCGACATTCTCATAAACAATGTCGGCAACCGCGAGATGAGTGTCTCGATCGAGGCGGAGACTTTAGAGACCTGGCGCGAGCTGATCGACCTCAATCTCACGAGTTGTTTTCTCGCCACGAAAACCGTCGGCGCGGCTATGCTGGCAGGCGGCAAAGGCGGCCGGATTATCAACATCGCTTCGATCAGCGCACTGATCGCCAATCGCGGCATAGGCGGACGTCACTACGAGACCTCCAAAGCTGCCGTACTCCATTTCACGCGCTGTGCGGCAGCCGATTGGGCGCCACATGGCGTAACGGTGAATGCCATCTGCCCTGGACTGTTTATGACCGACGTTAACCGTGAATGGAACGAGAAGCGCCCCGATGTGATCCAGACCTTCGTGGCGAACGTGCCGATGGGGCGGCCGGGCAATCCGCACGAGATAGGTCCTCTCGCCGTCTTCCTTGCGAGTCCCGCTGCCGCTTATATCACTGGTGCTTCTTTTGTGATCGACGGGGGATACACGCTGTGGTGAGCGCCCCATGCCGGTCTCGCAATGCGCCCGTCGATTCTCCCCGCGAAAACGGAGAGCTGGAGCCGAGCACTCTATATTAAGAATATGGCTCTAACAGACGGTGCAGTCTCTACGGAATTCTCCGCTCAAAAAATTCCTGAGGGCGTCCTCGACATGACAACCACGGCGCCCCTCGCGCTCGAAGGACAGAAGGTCTTCGTTTATTACAATGGCCCTACCGATCAGCTCAGCGGCGTCTCTGCCGGCGCCTGCATTCTCGATCCCGGTGCGAGTCCGCACCCGCCTCATCAGCATCCTGAAGAGGAGTTTCTGATCATCGGCGAAGGCACGGGTGAGATCGAATGTGATGGTAAAGTCACCAACGTCGGCCCTGGCGCCATGATGTATTGCGCCGGAAACACGATGCACGGAATCATCAACACCGGCAAAACTCCAATGACTTTCTACTGGTCCAAATGGCTGGCGAAGGGCTTCTCGACTTAGGACTTTAGACCCGCTGCAATGTCCACGACTGCGTTCCACCATTTTCAGGTCACCGTTACCGACATAGAAGAGTCGCGCACCTTTTATGGAGGCTTTCTTGGGCTCCCCGAATTGAAGCGACCGGAATTCCCTTTTCCTGGCGCATGGTTCGAACTGGCTAACGGCCAAGAGCTCCACATCGTTTGCGTGCCTAATCCGATCTGGCGCGCGCCCGCCGCAATGGAGATCTTCGAAACCCACATCGCACTTCGCGTCCCAAGTTTCCGCGGCGCGCTCGAAAAGCTTCATGCCGCCGGCTTTCACGAAGATCTCCCGGACGATCACCCCATGAAAATTGTGATCAAGCCCCATCCGCCCACTGGCTATCCGCAGGTATATTTCTTCGACCCCGACCGGCATCTGCTTGAGTGGAACGCGGAAAGGCTTGACTGAGACGAATTCTGTCGGAACGTGAGATTATGTCCTACACTGTGCTTCGTCTCATCCGTCTGCTCACACCGGTTCTCGCCCTTCTCGCCATCATTTCCCCCGCCCAAGTCTTCAATACTCAAAACTTCTCCGCGCTCAAGTGGCGCCTCATCGGTCCTTTCCGCGGTGGCCGCGTCACAGCCGTCTCTGGCGTCCCCGGCCAGCCAACCACGTTCCTCATCGGAACTCCCGGCGGCGGCATCTGGCGCACTACCGACGCTGGTCGCGTCTGGCGCCCCATCTCTGATAACGCGGTGTTCCCCGCCATCGGCTCTCTCACCGCCGCCCCGTCCGATCCCCGCATCATTTACGCTGGCACGGGTGAAAGAATTCCAGGCCAAGGCATGTTCAAATCCCTCGATTCCGGGGCAACGTGGTCGCCCATCGGTCTCACTACCAGTCGCTTCATTCAAAGCATCGTTATCGATCCCCACAATCCCAACATCGTTGTCGTCGGCGCGAACGATTCCGGCTACTCCATCATTTGGCACGGCAAAGAAAAATCTCCATTCACCGAAGGCGCCGGTATCTTCCGCACTACCGACGGCGGCAAGACCTGGACTCAGTCTTTCTCCTTACCCGATAGTGTTGGCGTTGTCGATCTCTGCTCCCAACCCGGCGCTCCCAACTTACTCTACGCATCTTTCTATAAACGTCCTGCAGGTACGGACGAGAAACCCATAGCCGCCACGTCCGTTCTTGTCAAATCCATCAATGGTGGCGTCACCTGGACCGAAATGAAAACCACAGGTCTGCCGGAAAAAGATTTAGGCCGCGTCGGTATCGCTGCCGCCAAAGATCATCGCCTCTATGTCATCGCAGACCAGGGTTTCTACCGCTCTGACGATGGCGGCCTTCATTGGCTTCGCTCGACCATTGATCCGCGCGTCATCTCAAGCGAGTATTTCGGCCGCGTCTTCGTCGATCCTAACAATCCGGACACTGTTTTCGTTTCCCAAACTTCGATGTACCGCTCCACCGACGGTGGCCACACTTTCGAAGCCTTCGCAGGCGCGCCCAGCGGCGACGACTATCACCTCGTCTGGATCGATCCGGCAGATTCCAATCACATCATCTTCGGCGTCGATCAAGGCGCCCAAATCAGCCTAAACGGCGGCAAAACTTGGAGCTCTTGGAGCAACCAACCCACCGGCGAGTTTTATAACGTTGTTACCGATAGCGCTTGGCCGTATCGTCTCTACGGCTCACAGCAGGATAGCGGTACTGCCGCAATACTGAGTCGCAGCGACAACGGCCAAATCACACCCTCGGACTGGTATTCCATCTCCGGTTTTGAATACTGCCACATCGCCCCGGATCCGCTCGATCCGAATATTGTTTATAGCGGCGCCTGGTACGGCAGCGTCGTGCGCTTTGACAAGAGAACCGGTCAGGCCGCTACTATCTTTGATCGCGGCCAAAAGTATCTGGCCTCGGCCATGCCTCCGCTTTTGTTCTTGCCGCACGATCCTCAGACTCTGCTGCTCGGAATGCAATACGTCCTCAAGACTGTCGACGGCGGTCTGCACTGGCGCGAAATCAGTCCCGATCTGACAGTCTCTGAACAGAAGAATCCTGACTCCAAAGCTCCCAAGCCTGCGATTACAGCCCTCGCCGCATCGCCCATCGAACCCGGCTTGCTCTGGGCCGGTACCGGCAATTCCCTCGTCCACCTCACACGCGACGGCGGTTACAGTTGGCGCAAAGTGCCCACTCCGCCCGGCCTGCCTGAGAGCGCCCTGGTTTCGGTCATTGAGCCGTCGCATTTCAATCCGGCAGAGGCATTCATCGTCTTTGGCGTCCGGCATCAAATCCAATCCGGGCCGCCGCTCGTGTTCCGCACCCGCGATTACGGCCTCACCTGGCAGCCGCTTTCCGCCACCCTGCCGCAATCGGAGTATCTCAATGTAGTTCGTGAAGATCCCGTCCGCAAAGGTCTTCTCTATGCCGGCTCGGAATCGGGCGTTTACGTTTCCTTTGACGATGGCGATCGTTGGCAAAGTCTGCAATTGAATCTCCCGCACGCCCAGGTAACAGATTTTTCCGTGAACGGTGCCGATCTCGTCGCCTCAACCTACGGCCGCGCTCTTTGGATCCTCGATGATATTTCGCCGCTCCGCGGGTTGGACGCGCTCGGCTCCGTTCTCCTCCGTCCTGAAGACGCCGTGCGCACGCATTGGGATACTTATCAAGACACGCCGTTACCGGTCGAAACCCCAGTGGGCGCCAACCCGCCCGATGGCGCAATCATTGATTACTATCTCGCCTCTGATATCACCGATGTTTCCTTGTCCATCTATGGCGATGCCGGTAATCTCGTTCGCACCGTCACCACAACTCCCGAAGCCGAGAGTCTACCGCTGCCCAATATCCCCAGTTATTGGCTAGCCCCGCCCGCGGCTCTTACTCATATCGCCGGATTGAACCGCTTCGTTTGGGACCTGCGTCCTGCTCCGCCTCCGGCCCTCCCCTTTGGTTATTTCGACAAGTTACTCGAATACACGGAGTTCACCCTGGCCGATCACGCCATCGCAGGCGCAACCCCGCGCCAGCAGCCGCAGGCAGCGCAAGTATTACCTGGCACTTACACGCTTGAGTTATCTGTCGGAGGGAAGAAGTACCGTCAAACTCTGCGCATCAAACCCGATCCGCGGGTGACCGTCTCCGCCGCCGATTTAGAACTCCAAGTCAAACTCCAGCGTGAGCTGGAAGACGGGCTCAGGGCCAGCTACACAACATACCATCAAGCGCAAGCTTTGCGCGCCGCGCTCAAGAATGTGTCAGACGCCGAAACCGTAAAGAAGCTCACTAAAACGCTCGACCAAGTACAAACCGGCACTGATGCCGAGCCCGGTGTGGGCGTCATCAATCGCTCGTTATCCCGGCTTCAATCCAGCCTGTTGACGGCCGATGCGCGGCCAAGCGATTCCGTACAAGAGTCGGCCCGCCAATCGTGCCACGCGCTTGCCGCCAGTCTCTCCAAATGGCGCGATCTCAACGACAAGACGCTCAGCGATCTGCGTCTACCCAGCTTGCCGATCGCGACCGTCGTCCAGGGTATTTTATGCCAGTGAATATCATCTCTATCGGTGCGTAGACAGCCCTATTCGGCGCGCAGTGTTTTGAGTGGATCCCGAGTCGCCGCTCGCCATGCCGGGCGTGCACTAGCAACTGCTCCAATCACCAGCAGCAGGGCGCCGGCGCCCAAATATGTCCAGGGATCGCTGCCGCTGACTCCGTAGAGCAGATTGGTGAGGAGGCGCGAAAGCAGGAGGGCGACCACAACACTTAGACCGAGACCGAACACCAGTGGGATCATCGCCCCACGCAGAATCACGGCCAGTACGTCATTGGCGGTCGCACCCAGTGCCACACGGATCCCTACCTCGTGTGCCCGCAAAGTGGATGTATAGGCGACGACTCCATAGACGCCGAGCGCGGTCAGAAGCACAGATAGTCCACCCAGCACCGAGAAGATCCAAGCCGAGAAACGCGGACGCCAGATCGAGTTCGCGATTACCTGTTCCATAGTTTCTACTTTCAGAACGGGTTGGTTCGGGTCTACACCCCAAACCTGCTTTTTAAGGGCCGCAGCCAGGGCGGTCGGTTCCCCCTCCGTTCGCACCACTATGGTGGACATGAATGTCGCAAAGATGTACTGCTGATAGGGAATGTACACTTCGGCTACGGGCGGCAATTCGTAACTCATTTGCGAAGAGTCCTTCACCACGCCGACGATGATTGGACCGTGTGCATTCGTTCCCGCCGTGAGCTTTTCGCCCAGTGGATTTCTGTTCGGAAAGAGCTGGCGGGCCAAATGCTCATTTATGATCGCCACTTCGCGAGCCCCGGTCTTGTCGCTATCGGTAAAAGTGCGGCCGGCTATAAACGGGATCCCCATGGCGGCAAAGTACTCGGGGCTAATGGTGCGCGCAGACATTGGTAGAGGCTGGCCATCGGGGCCGCGAAGGTTAAGGCTGAGAGAACTACTAACACCGGAAAGCGGCAGGTTATTCACGATGGCCGCGGCCTTGATTCCGGGAAGCATTTTCACGCGCTCAAGAATCTCGCGATAGTACGCCATCTGCCGCGGTCGGGTGTCGTATTTGCCCGTCGGACGCGGCTGCGTAAATGTGCCAACCGGCACGCGCGAAGTGAGCACATGGTCCGGATGAAATCCGTGGTCGTCCTGCTGTAAATGCACCAGGCTGCGGATCATGAGGCCGGAACCCACCAGTAGCAGGAACGCTAAGCCCGCTTCCACTGCGATCAGGGTCGCGAAGAGCCGCGAAGAGCCCCGAGACCCTTCGGCTGCCTGTCCGCCGCGGAAAACTGCCTGCAGATCGGTTCGGACCGCCAACAGAATGGGCGCCAGACTACACAGCGCAGTCAGCAGCAGGCAGAGAACTGTGTTGAATACCAGGACTCGTCGGTTGAGTCTTATTAGCTGCAAGTGCGGGAGCACAATCGGGAGCGCGGCCAACTGCTTCGTCAGAATCTGCAATAGCGATCGTCCTACCACGATCCCCGCGAAACTCCCGAGAACGGTTAGCACGAGGCTCTCCGATAGCAATTGCCGCACAATGCGCCATATCCCGGCACCGAGCGAGGCGCGAATCGCGATTTCCTTCTGCCGTTGTACCGCGCGGCTCAGCAGCAGGCTGCCCACGTCTGCGGAAGCGATCAACATCACCAAACCGACGGCGGCCAACACGAAGATCAGAGTCAGCTTGTATTTTTGGTCTGGCATGTCACTCCACGGCGTCACCACAATCTTGAAGCCCGCTCGATCTTTCGGTTCTTCCTGTTCCATCTGATCCGCCACGATTTCCAGGGCACTTCGGGCCTGCGGAAGCGATACTCCTTCATGGAGGCGTGCCACCACTTGAGGCCAGAGCGATGTTGAGGTCAGGCGCAGAGGCGTCCACAGCTCAGCCTCGGAATAACGGAACTCAAAATCCGGCGGCATGACGCCAACAATCGTGTAAGCTTCATCGGAGATGGTGATTCCACGGTCTATAACACCGGGATCCGCATGGTAGCGTCGGCGCCATAGCCGGTCGCTAAGCACCGCGACGTTTCGGGATCCTGCTTCGTCGTCGGAGGCGATGAGTGTCCGGCCCAGTCGCGCGCGAACACCGAGCACCTGAAATAGTCGCAAGGAGCGCACCGCGATAACCTGTTCAGGCTCACCATCGCCAGTCAGTGTGATTGTGTCCCTGATATACGGCGCTATCTTTTCAAAAATGTCCTTTCGGTTGGCCCATCGCTGGTAGTCCTTGATCGACACCTCGGAGGACCGTGCGCCGCTAGTGCTGCTCTCTTCGATGCGCACCAGACGTTCGGGAGAATGGTACGGAGATGGTCGCAAGAGAGCGGCATCCACAATGCTGAAGACGGCTGTATTCGCCCCAATTCCCAATGCCAAAATAAAGACGATCGCCGCCGCGAAAAACGGATCCTTTCGCAGCCAATGGAGAGCCCAGAGTAGGTCCAGGTGCATAGAAATGAGTTTAAGCCAATTAGGCGGCGGTGTTGCCTTATCCTAAGACAGCGGACACGCGGGCGAGTTCAAAATGAGCAAAGTTAAAGTCAGCGCATTCTCGGTTTCATTGGATGGTTTTGGTGCGGGGCCTCGGCAAGACCTGGAAAATCCGCTCGGCGTTCGCGGCCTTGAGTTGCACGCCTGGTTTCTGAAAACGGCGGTCTTTCGCAAGATTCACCACTTAGCCGGCGGCAGCCAAGGCGTGGACAACGATTTTGCCGCGCGATCTTTTGAAAATGTCGGCGCCTGGATTTTAGGCCGCAACATGTTCGGGCCGATCCGCGGTCCCTGGCCAGACGATTCCTGGAAAGGCTGGTGGGCAGACGAGCCACCCTATCACGTGCCCGTCTTTGTCCTCAGCCACTATGAGCGCCCGCCATTACCCATGAAAGGCAACACCACGTTTTACTTCGTAACCGACGGCCCCGAGTCCGCTCTAAAGCAAGCCAAAGAGGCAGCCAACGGCCAAGACGTGCGGATCGGCGGCGGCGTCTCGACCATTCGCCAATATTTGACGGCAGGCCACATACACGAAATTCATCTGGCATTCTCGCCCGTACTGCTGGGCGAAGGAGAAAATCTTTTCGCCGGCATCCACTTCCCAAAACTCGGCTTTAAGCCCGTCCAAAGCACTGCGGGCGAAGAGGCGACCCACGTCATCCTGAAGCGGGCCTAATACATTCGTCCACGCGAGAGTATTTTTTCCGTGCGCGCTTTGTGTCATAATGTTTCTTCATGACTGCTTTCGTTCACAGCTTCTATTGGTTTCGATTTTGGTACGCGCCAAAATCGCGCCGGGGGGCTTCCGCAACGAACTAAAAGGCAGCGGATAGAGTTTTAGAAAGGGGCCCACTCGGAAACGAGTGGGCTTTTAGTTTTTAGGGAACACTCGGTGAGGGTCAAATGATCATCTCAATGAAACTTCATGCCACGAAGCAGGAAATCGACGCAGTTTGCGACCGGATCAAAGAATTCGGTTACAAGGTGCATTCCATAAACGGGGAGGAGCGCTGCGTCATTGGTGCGGTGGGTGTGGGCGACGTCACCGCTTGTCTGGAATCCCTGGAGGCGATGCCGCAAGTCGAAACTGCCATGCGCATTTCGGCTCCGTACAAATTCGTCAGCCGCGAATTCAAACGCGCCAAGTCGCAGATCAAAGCCAACGGCGTCGAGATCGGCGGTGATGAGTTCATCGTCATGGCTGGCCCTTGCTCCGTCGAAAGCGAAAAGCAGATTCTCGAAACCGCTCATTCCGTCGCCGGGAGCGGCGCCAAGTTCTTGCGCGGCGGCGCTTTCAAACCCCGCACCTCGCCCTATGATTTCCAGGGCATGGAACTGGAAGGCCTCAAACTTCTCCGCAAAGCCAAGCAGGAAACCGGCCTCGGCATCATCACCGAAGTCATGAGCGACCGCGACGTCGAAATGGTAGCCGAATATGCCGACATCCTGCAGATCGGCGCCCGCAACATGCAGAACTTTTCGCTGCTGAAAACCTTGGGCAAAGCCGGCCGTCCCGTGATGCTGAAACGCGGATTGAGTTCCACCATTAAGGAACTGCTCATGTCGGCCGAATACATTGTCGCGCATGGCAACCCCAACGTCATTCTTTGTGAACGCGGCATTCGAACCTTCGAAACCGCTACGCGCAATACCTGTGACATCACTGCGATCCCCGTCCTGGATGAACTTTCGCATTTGCCCGTTGTGCTCGATCCGAGCCACGCTACCGGCAAGCGCAGCCTCGTCCCTTCTCTCGCGCGCGCCGGCGTCGCTATCGGCGCCGATGCTCTCATTATCGAAGTGCATCCACAGCCCGAGAAGGCTGTCAGTGATGGCGCCCAATCGCTCACCTTGCAGCAATTCGCCGCCTTGATGATCGGCCTTCAGCCCTACATTGCACTCTGGAAGAAATCGCGCGTCGGCGAACTCGCCACAGTCTGACGCCAAGAGCCTCCCTTGCGTTTCCTGCTGAAATTGATGGCGGCGCTAATTGCCCTGGGTGCAATCGGTGCCGCCGCATGGTTTGGCTTCAACCGTTACCAGCACCGGTTCGTCCGCACCGACGCCGACTTGGTCAAGCTCCTTCCCCCGGGCAACCTTACCACTTTTTACATCGACATCGGCGCCCTCCGCAAAGGTGGATTGCTGCATCTGCTCACGGGCATCACTCCCGCCGCCGAGAAAGACTACACCGACTTCGTCGCCAATACCGATTTCGATTACACGCGCGACATGGACGCTCTTGCTGGCGGCGTCAACGGCAGCGACGTGTTCTTTCTGCTCCACGGACGATTCAATTGGCCCAAATTGCGCCAGTTCGCCATCGCGCATGGCGGCACTTGCGACAACGACGCTTGCCGCGCACCCGGCACCAAACCGCACCGTTGGGTCAACTTTATCCGCCTTCAGCCCGACACTGTCGCCCTGGCAATGAGCGAGAACCCAACCGCCGCCGACCTCTTGCGCCCCCCCGGCCGCCGCCTCCAAGCTTTGCCGCCGGGCGATCCTGTTTGGGTGAGTCTGTCTCCCTCGCTTCTCAAAGACCCCACCGCTCTGCCGAAGCCGCTGCAAATCTTCGCCATTTCCCTCCAGGCCGCCGAATCGGTAGTGCTCTCCGCCGGCCAAGCCGAACATGGCAACGAAGCCTTCACGGTGCAATTGGAAGCCGCTTTCCCTAACGCCGCTAGCGCTGATACAACCTGCAAGCAACTGCAGATTCAGACCAGAATGTTGCGCCTTGAACTAGCCCACGAAAATCGTGAGCCCAACCCCGCCGACCTTACTGGCTTACTCACCGCCGGCACATTTCAAGTGGGCAATACCCATCTCTTCGGAACGTGGCCCGTGCGGAAGGAACTGCTCAACGCGCTGGAATAAAACACTACAACAAAGGGGTCAGACACCTTTTCAAAATGGAACAAAAGGGGTCAGACAGGTCTGCCCCCTTTTCAACTCTATTGTTCACAGCCTTTTGCGCCACCGTGCTTTTCAATCCCCCTCGCCACCTCGCGATTGCCATTCTCCAACGCAGCCTGATACGGACTCTTGTGATTCTTTCCGCACAATGCCGGATTCGCCCCCGCTCCAACAGTAGCCTCACCACCTCGACTTTGCCGAACGATGCCGCCCCATAAAGAGCCGTCGTCTGATTCACCGGCGCACCATGATCGAGCAGCGTCTCCACAATTGCGTCAAATCCTGCGAGCGAGGCATCTTCCAACGGACTACTTCCGTCCCACCCGTTCATATTTGCATCGGCGCCACTTTCTAAAAGGACGCGCACAACCTTAATAGCCTTTGCGGAAGCACCCGCTTCGAGAGGCGTCGACCCCGAATCCATTGTTTCATTCGCCGCCACACCGTACCGAAGAAGAGCTGCTACCAGAACTGACTCATCTTTCCGAATCGCAGCCTCCAATATTCTTCCTGAGAGTTGCGGCGTCCCCTTCTCCCTCGCTTCTGCTTCAAGCAGCAGCACAGCGGAATCTTCTTTCCCCATTCTCGTCGCATTTTCCAATGAGCCGTAGCCGTGCTTGTCGACTGCTGCAAGATCCGGATTGAATTGAAGCAGATAGCGAATCAGCGCTGTGTCGCCCAAATAGCCAGCTTCGTTAATCGGCGTCGCATCGGTTTTGCTATCCGCCTCATTCAGCCGAGCGCCATGCGCCATGAGGATCGCGACGGCATCGGGAGAGCCACGCCAAACGGCGTCGTCGAGTGGACTGGTTCCTTCTACGTCACGCGTATTCAGATCGGCGCCCTTTTCGATAAGTAATTGCATCACATCCAGGCGACTGCTCAACACGGCGAAGTGCAATGCCGTACGTCCCGTTGTCCCTTTGGTGTTGACCTGAGCGCCGGCTGCCAACAATAGCGAAGCAATTCGCACATTGCCTAAATACGCCGCGTTTTGCAGGGGCGTCACCGGACGTGGATCGGCATTGCGTTTGTTTACGAGTGCGTTCGACCCTCGAACAAACCAGCAACGAATCGGTTTCTTCATGGAAATCCAGTTCGAGAGCGAGGTCGCCCTCCCGATGCCCGTCTTTGAAGGGATTCTCAGGTTTGAGGCGCAGTAAAGGGCTCAGGAAATATCTCAAAATGTTGAAGCTCGGCGCGGTCCGTCAGGCGGTCGTCGTCAATGATACCGGCTACGCAAAGAACGCCCATGTGCGGACTTTTCGAGTACAAATATTTCGCCGCTTCGTACCCTGGAATGCTCTCGACGTATGGGTGCGTTATCAACAAATCGATGCGCTATTCCTCACGGTGTCGACGGCCGATCCCAAATCGCCGGTGGCAATTACAACGTACCCAGCCCTCTCCAATACTTCCTTAAGGACGGACCGGACCAGGGGTGCGGAACTCAGCAATAAGATCATGATGTTGTCGAGCGATGCTCAAAAGATTATTTCACGATGCCAATTGCGTCGGAAGGATTAGCCCTGCAAATCAATACGTCTTGTATCACGGACGGCGGAGCCAGTCACCCCCCAATAGCGGCCGCGACTGTTCGCCAACCTTTGGCCGCATGGTAAACGCCTGCGAAAGGTAGTAACCCAAAGCATCGCTCGCATGCGTCCGCGCCCGGTCCGACTTGTCAAGGTCCGACGTCGCCGCGCCATACGTATCCACTGCCCACGAAACTTGTTCCAAATCGCGAATCAGTTCCTTGCACCGCGGGTCAATCAACAGCCGGCTCTCGCCCTGGTTATTCCGCAGCCGGCTGTTCACGCAGTTTACCCGGTCGCGCACCGCCGGATTCGCGCTTACCGTTCGAAACGACGCGCTATACTGATGCGTCCATCGCGCAAAGAACTGCCGCACAATCATCCAATCCGTCGCCACCCCCGCCGTCCGCCGGTGATTGCCGCTCGCATCCCCATACACCTCAACCGTCAGCGGACGCTGGTAAAACGGCACGCGCCCAAAATACCGCGTCGCGCTCTGCTGAAACAATTCGCACGCCGCCTCCGTGTTCGCATCCGGCTGAATTACCAACTCTTCCAAAACGTTCACCACCTCCCCAATGCGCTGCATCAAAAGCATGCACATCGGGTTTACATTAAAATCAAGCGACCAGACCAACGGATACAGCGGCTCGAAGTTGAGCGGCTGCGTATGCTCCTCCCGCTCAAACGCATAGTACGCGCGATGCCGTCCCACGCTCGTGAACTCCGCCTCAAACTCCTGCCGGTACGATTCAGGGTCGAGCTCACGCGCCGCACTCCTCAGTTCCGCTTCATCCACCAACCCGCCCTGCGCCGTCGTGAATTGAAAAGTCTCCCAGTCCGGGTCCGTTTTCGCATACTCGAATTGATCGTAGAAGTGGTTGCGCCCCAGCGGCGTGCCGATAAACAGTGCCCGCCCTTTACGATCCGCCAGCGCCGGCCGGAACACCTCTGTCCAGGCTTCCGGCTTCAACGAAGCAAATTCATCGATCACCAGAAAATCCAACCCTTCCCCGCGCAACGAGTCCGGGCGAAACGCGCCGCTCACCACCAGTGTCGAGCCGCAGGTTAAATCGATGCGCAACTCCGTCTCGTTCGGCCGCTTC
>PMSX01000105.1 GCA_003167495.1 Bryobacterales bacterium
GGCTGCAGGAATTACCCAAGCCGCAAACAAAAACGACCTGGGACAATCTGATTTTTATCCGTCCCAGTGATGCCGAGAAAATGGGCGTGCATAAAGGCGACCTGCTGAAGGTAACCGTCAAGGATAAAAGCATCACCGGACCGGTTTGGATCACGCCGAATCAAGCCCAAGGTTCAGTGGCAGTCTTCTTCGGTTACGGACGGACGGCTTCGGGTCGGGTAGGCAATAGAATCGGTTACAACGCCTACGCAATTCAAGACGCCGCAACTCCTTATATCGCGGGCGGTAGCGTCGCCAAAGAGGCGGGCCACTACCCAATCGCGAATACGCAAGCGACGCAAACCATGGAAGAGCGCGAACCGGTTCGCGCCGCGGAGTTTGCGGAGTATAAGGAACACCCCGATTTCCCGACGCGCGAAGAGAAGCCGGTACCCAAGGAACTGTCACTCTATCCAGCAAGCGAATGGACGTATCCCGACCACAAATGGGGCATGACAATCGACCTCAACGTTTGCACCGGTTGCAGCGTCTGCGCGGTCGCGTGCCAGGCGGAAAACAATATTGCGGTTGTCGGGAAAGACCAAGTGTCCCGCGGCCGGCACATGCACTGGATTCGGATTGACAAGTATTATTCGGGTAACGGCAGCTTGGACGAGCCGGAAACGTACAACCAACCGGTTCCTTGCATGCAGTGTGAGAATGCCCCATGCGAAGTGGTTTGCCCAGTGGCCGCAACGACTCATAACAAGGAAGGGATCAACCAGATGGTTTATAACCGCTGCGTTGGAACCCGCTACTGCTCAAATAACTGTCCTTACAAAGTTCGCCGCTTCAACTTCTACTTGTATTCAGACTGGGACACGGAGAGCTTGCGAGGTATGCGCAATCCGGATGTTACGGTTCGCAGCCGTGGCGTGATGGAAAAATGCTCCTACTGCATTCAACGCATACAGGAAGTGAAGATTAGAGCTGAGAAGGAGAACAATCGCAGGATTGTCGACGGCGAGATTCTTACCGCCTGCCAGCAGGCATGCCCCACCCAAGCCATCACATTCGGCGATTTGAACGATCCGAACAGTAAGGTGGCGAGATTTGCCGCAGCCAAACGCAACTACAGTCTGTTGGACGATTTGAACAACCGTCCACGGACGACTTATCTAGGTTATGTTCGAAATTCCAACGAGGCGCTAAGAGGTCAGCGTGGATCAAATCGAGAAGGCTAAAGAAAATAACATTCAGCTCCCGAGTGAGCTCATTCCCGACCCCGGCGCGAACATTGTTCTAAGTGCCGGCCACGATTACACTTCGGTTACCGACCGCATTGCCGGCGTTGTCTATCTTCCTTGGAAGAATTCGCCGAAGAAGTGGCTCGTCGGCGCGTTCATATCGTTCTGCTTCGTCAACCTGTTGATGCTCGCCGTCTACCTCCTCTTTACTCGGGGCGTCGGCATCTGGGGATTGAATATACCCATCGCTTGGGGATTTGCCATCATCAACTTCGTTTGGTGGATCGGTATTGGCCATGCCGGAACGCTCATTTCAGCCATTCTCTTTTTGTTGAAGCAGGATTGGCGAACGTCCATCAACCGGTTCTCTGAAGCAATGACTCTTTTCGCCGTAGCTTGCGCCGGCATGTTCCCGATTCTTCACTTGGGCCGTCCGTGGTTGTTCTACTGGCTGCTTCCGTACCCCAACTCGATGTGGCTTTGGCCGCAGCCGCGTAGTCCGCTGGAATGGGACGTGTTCGCGGTTTCAACGTATGGAACCGTTTCGCTGGTGTTCTGGTATGTGGGCTTGCTGCCCGACTTGGCCAGTTTGCGCGACACAGCGCCATCCCTGTTGCAGCGGAAAATCTACGGCGCCTTGTCGTTGGGTTGGCGCGGTTCGGCCATCCACTGGCACCGCTACCAGAAAGCATACCTATTACTGGCTGGTTTAGCGACTCCGCTGGTGCTATCCGTCCACACCATCGTGAGCTTCGACTTCGCCGTCAGCCAGTTGCCTGGGTGGCATACCACGATCTTCCCGCCCTATTTCGTGGCTGGCGCGGTGTATTCCGGTTTTGCCATGGTGTTGACCTTAATCATCCCCCTGCGCGCCTGGTACAACATGCGCGATCTGATTACTCTGCGCACCATCGAAGCAGCCAGCAAATTGATGCTAGGCGTTGGCTTGATTGTGTTCTACGGTTACGCTTCAGAGGCTTTCTTCGCTTGGTATAGCGGCGACAAGTATGAGTCATTCATGTACTGGAACCGCATGACCGGTCCCTATGGGTTCATGTACTGGCTGCTGATTCTTTGCAACATTCTAACCCCGCAATTGCTTTGGTCACAGAAAGTGCGGCACAATCTGTCGGTCGTATGGACGATCTCAATCATCATCAAT
The DNA here is from genome assembly GCA_003167495.1 of Bryobacterales bacterium. GTDB lineage: Bacteria > Acidobacteriota > Terriglobia > Bryobacterales > Bryobacteraceae > Bog-105. The sequence goes on from PMSX01000105.1 coordinate 2,389, forward strand.
ATCGGCATGTGGCTCGAACGCTTCGAAATCGTAGTCACTAGTTTGCACCGCGACTTCCTGCCCTCGTCGTGGGGCATGTACGTTCCCACGAAATGGGATATTGCGACCTACTGCGGAACCATCGGCTTCTTCATGTTGCTCATCTTCTTGTTCGTGCGGTTCCTGCCTTCCATTTCCATCTTTGAGGTTCGCGAGCAAGTGCATCACGATTTGCATGCAAAGCCCGTGGAGGAACACGCATGAGCCATCCGGTAAGCACAAAGAGATACGAAGGGCTCCACGGAGCTCTGGTGGAATTCGATACGCCTGAAGAGTTGATCGAAGCGTGTGAGAAAGCTTACGCCGAAGGCTACCGGAAAATGGATGCCTACGCACCCATGCCGGTGGACGGTTTGGCGGAAGCGATCGGCTACAAGAAGAACAAAGTTGCATTGTGCGTTTTGATTGGCGGCTGCACGGGCGTTTGTTTCGGATTAGGGTTGTTGGAGTGGATCTCCTGTATCGCGTATCCGCACAATGTTGGCGGCAGACCGTTAAATAGTTGGCCGGCCTTTATTCCGATTACGTTCGAATGCATGATTCTCTTTTCGGCGTTGACGTCGATGGTGAGCATGCTGGCGATGAACGGCTTGCCCAGACCGTATCATGCGGTTTTCAACGTGCCCGCTTTCGAACGCGCATCGGTTGACAAATTTTTCCTTTGCATCGAGTCGGAGGATCCCAAGTTCGAACCGGATCAAACCGTTGACTTCCTGAAAACCCTCGGTGGCACGGAGGTGAGCTTTGTTCCCGAATAAATGTTTCAGAGCCGCAAAGGGGGACACTCCGGGTCCCGTCAATCCTCGCCGTCGACTGGAAACCGCTGGCGTGTCCCCCTTTGCGCTCCGCCTCAAACAAGCCACGCCCCTTGCACTACTGAGCGCTGCGATCCTGCTTTCCACCGCCTGCCGTAACGACATGCATAGCCAGCCACGCTACAAGGTGTACGCGGAAACCGGGTTTTTCGGTGATGGACGATCGGAACGGCCAGCCATCGAAGATACCGTGGCGCGTGGTCAGCTCCATCTGGATGAAGCCCGTTATACGGGAAAGATCAACGGTAAGGACGTAGAAGCGATTCCCATTCAGATCACCAAAGAAGATCTGCTTCGTGGCCAGGAACGCTTCAATATTTATTGCTCCCCCTGTCATGGCAGAGTGGGCAATGGGCACGGCATGATTGTGGCTCGCGGGCTGCGTCAGCCGCCCAGCTATCACGACGAGCGGTTGTTGAACGCGCCGATTGGACACTTTTTCGACGTTATGAGTAATGGCTATGGATCGATGTACAGCTACGCGTCGCGCGTTGCGGTGGACGACCGCTGGCGAATCGCCGCTTATATCCGCGCACTCCAGTTGAGCCAGAATGCTCCCGCGGACGTGGCAATGCGCTACGAAGCGAAAACGGGCGGTGGCCCCGCCGGAGGAAGTAAGTGAGCACTCATGGACACACGGCCGCTGTGGCCGTTCCTGAAATCAACCTGGGCCCCAAGGCCGCCAGCATCGAACGCATCGCCGGCCTTATCGGCATAGCGGGTTTGTTTGGTTGCGTGGTTGGCTATTTTACCGACCACGAAAGGTTTTTCCAGAGCTACCTGTTCGCCTTTCTCTTTTGGGCGGGTTTCGCAGTAGGCGGCCTCGGCATTCTGCTTCTTAATAACGTGGTCGGCGGCAAATGGGGCGTAACCATTAGGCGTTACAACGAAGCTTGTGCGCGAACTATGCCCCTGATCGCTGTTTTCTTTGTGGTGATTTTGCTTGGCGTAAAGGACATCTATGGCTGGGCCACTCCGGCCAACGTCGCCGCCAACGAGTTTCTGAAACATAGGCAAGCGTATCTAAATTTCTGGGGTTTCACTCTCCGCACAGTCGTAAATTTTGCAATTTGGCTCTTCTTCATTTGGCGGCTAAATAAGTGGACCGACGAGCAAGATCATACAGGCGATCCGCAAATCAAAGAGAAGCTGCGCAAGTTCAGTGCGCCGGCGCTCCTGATTTTCGTTCTGTCTGTCACAGTGGCTTATATCGATTGGATTCTGTCCGTGGACAATCAGTTCTATTCCACTGTTTTCGGCGGCATGGTCTTGATTGCTAATGTTCAGGCGACTTTCGCCATGTCCATTCTGGCGCTGATTCTCACGTCCACTGAAAACCGTTTTGACAGCCGGGTGAACGCGCCTATTTTGCACGATTTAGGCAAGCTGCTATTCGCCTTCACGATTTTCTGGACTTACCTCTCGGCATCGCAGTTGATCATTATTTGGCCGGCTAACTTGCCGCAGGAAATTACCTGGTATCTCGACCGTACAGATGGCTTCTGGAAAGCGCTGGCAACGTTTGTCGGCTTGACCATGTTCGCCATTCCGTTCCTCGCGTTGTTGTCGCAAGATCGTAAGAAGGATCCGCGCCGCTTAATCCGCGTGACCGTTTGGGTTCTGGTCGTGAACGCCATCTATTTCTTTTGGCTTGTTGAGCCAACGTTCCGCGGCTCCAGTGCCAGCACGACGCTGCACACCAGCCCCGGCTTCAATGTCTACTGGACCGACTTTGCAGCATTTTTCGGCATTGGCGGAATTTGGGTTTACTATTTCATAGCTCAGCTTCGTAGACGCCCGCTGCTCCCCTTGAAAGATCCGCGTCTGAGTCCATCATTGCCCCGAGAGGTGATCGCATGAGCGAAGAACATAGCCATCCATCGCCCGCTTCTGAACCTGTTATTGGCCACGCCGGGACCAATTATGAGGGTCGGGATGCAAAAGCGCCCATTGTTGTCTGGTCGCTCGTCATAGTCGCGGGCTTGGCTATTGCAGGCTTCCTGTTGATGCTGGGCGTGCAGAAGTATTTTGAGGCAAATCACCCTATCGGAGCATCGCCAAGCGCTTTGGCGCCGGATCGTGTGATCGCGCCGGCTCCGCAGCTGCAGATTCATCCGTGGGAAGAGTTCCCGGATATGCGCGAATCCGAAGATAAAGCGCTGGCGACGACGGGCAGCGATCAGGCGGGACGTATGCATATTCCTATTGACGCGGCGATGACGGAAGTACTCACGCGACTTAAGGTCGCCCCCAATGCTCCGCGCGGACTGACGACTCCCGGCGGACAGGGGAGTGAATACTCGCACAATTTGAACGAACTACATGGTAACGAACGCCCTCAGATCCAAGGAGAAATCCGTAAGAATGCGCAGTAGCTGTCATCGCTGGGCGTTACTCGCCGGCTTGCTTACCGCGGCGGCTGGACAGGCGCAATATGCGCGTCCAGCCATCGCTCGCGGCGTCGATCTGAAGCAGAAGCTCGATGCTCAGATTCCTTTGGACCTCGTCTTCAGAAACGAGACTGGCCAAGCCGTGCCGCTGCGCTCCTATTTTGGCGACAAACCGGTTCTCCTTTCTCTGGTTTACTTCAAGTGCGCCAGCGTTTGCCCTATGAGCGTGCGCGAGACAACAATGGCGCTGAGCCGTCTGCCCATGAAGCCGGGCACCGATTACAACGTGCTGGTGGTCAGTTTCGACCCGCAAGACACGCCCGCCACGGCCACCGAGCAGAAGCTCAAATATTCAAAAGACTTTCAGCAGGCGGGGTTCGGCGACGGTTTTCATTTTCTGACCGGGTCGCAGGACGCAATCAGCAAGTTAACCGAAGCGGTGGGCTGGAAGTACGTTTGGGACGAACGAACCAAGCAATTCGCTCACGCCGCAGGTATTATGGTCGCCACGCCGGAAGGAAGGCTGTCGCGTTATCTGTACGGCGTCGCCTACGCATCGGCGGATATTCGCATGGCGCTGGTAGAAGCAGCGAAGAATAAGATTGGATCTCCCGCAGATTACATTCTTTTGTTCTGCTTTCATTGGGACGAAACACAGGGCAAGTACACACTGGCCATTACCAACATTATGAAACTGGCCGCCGGGTTGACGGTTTTGCTGCTGGGCGGAATGATTTTTATATTCTTGCGAAAAGAGAAAAAAGAACGATCAGAGATGAATTGGAAGAAGGTGCCTCATGTGGGCTAGCTACCGTTTTCTTGCCGATATTCCGTTTGTAGCGCCCGTTGCCTCGAAAGAAGCCGCCGATATCGATCTGCTGTGGTGGTTTTTGTCCGCCGTTTCGTTGGTAATGACGGTAGTGATCTTCGCCGGCGTAATCGGCTTCGCCTTTAAATACCGCCAAAAACCTGGGGTAGATCCAGTGCCCTTGCACGGTTCCAATGCCCTTGAAATCACTTGGTCCGTCATCCCTTTCATCGTCATGCTCGTCATGTTCTGGTGGGGCGCCGATCTCTTCTTTGCCGCCGAAAATCCACCCAAAGACGCCGAAGAAATCTTTGTCGTGGGCAAGCAGTGGATGTGGAAAGTCCAATATCCGGACGGCAACCGGGAAATCAACGCGCTGCATGTTCCCATCGGTAGAGCTGTGAAACTTACCATGGCATCGGAAGATGTCATCCATAGTTTCTCTATGCCGGCCTTGCGCGTTCGTCACGACGTAGTTCCTGGCCACTATGACGCTATTTGGTTCCGTGCCACTACGCCCGGCCGCTACCACATCTTCTGCACTGAATATTGCGGCGACCGCCATTCCCAAATGATTGGCTGGGTGGACGTGATGGACGAAACCGAATATGGCAAATGGGCCAGCGGCGGATCGGGTGGTACCTTGGCCGAACAAGGCCAGCAGCTCTTTACCCAGAACGGTTGTTCCAATTGCCATCTATTGAACGAACAAGGCCGCTGTCCCATCCTGAAAGGCCTCTACAACAAACCGGTCCAATTGAATGACGGACGAACGGTCATCGCCGACGACGCTTATTTGCGCGAATCGATTCTGGAACCGAACGCCAAGATCGTGAACGGCTTCGACGCGGACGTTATGCCGAACTTCAAAGGCCAACTCAGCGAGGAAAACGTGATTCAGTTAATCGCATTTATCAAGTCGTTGGCTCCCGCAGCGCCGGCATCGCAAGTTGGTGCCCTTCCCACCAACGGGCCCCAGGTGCCAGCACCAGGTAAGAAGCAGAGTGCGGCCACAAAGGCGACGGCCTTAACACCCGCGCCGCAGCAGTAGGAAACGCAACACAATGGCGACAACATACCCCATCACCCCAGAAACAGCAGCCGAAGAACCGGCCAACTATCTAAATGTGGCGCATGGCTGGAAAAGCTGGCTCCTCACCACCGACCACAAACGGATCTCGCTGCTGTATTTGTTTTCCATCACGCTGATGTTCATCACCGGCGGCACATTTGCCATGCTCGTGAGACTTCACCTCACCCAACCGCAGGGCTTGTTCGCCCCCGAAACTTATAACCGCCTGTTCACCATGCACGGCGTGATCATGGTCTTCTTTTTTCTGGTGCCGTCGATCCCGGCAACGCTTGGAAATTTCTTTTTGCCCATCATGATCGGAGCAAAAGATCTGGCGTTCCCAAGGGTTAACCTTCTAAGTTGGTATCTCTACATTGGCGGCGCGGCCTTCGCGATATTCGCGGTAGTCAGAGGCGGCGTGGACACCGGCTGGACCTTCTACGCTCCCTACAGCACGACCTATTCAAATTCGTACGTTTTATCCGCAGCCATGGGCGCGTTCTTCGCTGGGTTTTCCTCCATCACGACGGGTTTGAACTTTATCGTCACGGTTCACAAAATGCGGGCACCGGGAATGAACTGGATGCGGTTGCCGTTGTTTATCTGGGCGAATTACGCCACGGGCCTGATCCAAATTCTCGGTACGCCGGTGGTTGCCATTGCGCTGGTTTTGGTTGGCGTCGAGCGCGTCATGCATGTCGGCATATTCGATCCAAACGTCGGCGGCGATCCCATCCTTTTCCAACACATCTTCTGGTTCTACTCACATCCCGCCGTCTACATCATGATTCTTCCCGGTATGGGCGTCATCAGCGAAGTGATTGCTTGCTTCGCAAGAAAACGGCCCTTCGGTTACGAATTCATTGCCGCATCGAGCATGGGTATCGCCATTCTGGGTTTCCTGGTCTGGGGGCATCACATGTTCATTACCGGGCAAAGCGTTTACACCGGCATTGTCTTTTCCTTCCTGACTTTCTTCGTAGCAGTGCCATCGGCCGTGAAAGTTTTTAACTGGACCGCCACCATGTACAAGGGCTCCGTTAGCTTTGAGAGCCCAATGCTCTACGCTTTCGCCTTCATTGGCTTGTTCACCATAGGCGGTTTGACGGGCTTATATCTCTCTACCATGGCCGTCGACGTGGCTCTGCACGGAACCTACTTTGTTGTCGCACACTTCCACTTCGTGATGGTGGGCGGCATGGTGGTGGCGTTCCTGGCCGGCATACACTTTTGGTGGCCGAAAATCACCGGGCGCATGTATTCTGAACCGTGGGCAAAATTCGCCGCACTACTGATTTTCGCCGGTTTCAACCTTACCTTTCTGCCGCAATTCGTGCTTGGCTATCTCGGCATGCCGCGCCGCTACGCAGCCTATCCGCCGGAGTTTCAGGTCTTGAACGTACTTTCAACAGCGGGTGCCTCTATCCTAGGAATCGCGTTTTTTATCCCGATGATTTACCTGACTTACGCATGGTTCTACGGACCCAAGGTCGGCAACAACCCTTGGCAGGCTAAGGGCTTGGAATGGACAATCCAATCGCCCCCAACCACTTTTAATTTTGACGAAACCCCGACCGTAACCGAAGAAGCTTACAACTACGGTCCCCGGGAGGAAAACCACGTTGGCTGACACGACAGTTCACGACGAACACGAGGCGGAAGCTGCCGCCGAGAGACAACACGTTAAACACCACTTCGCCACAGTCGATCAGCAGATGGATGCTGACATGCTCGGCATGTGGACCTTCCTGATTACGGAAGTCCTTTTCTTCGGCGGCATGTTCGCTGCCTATGCAGTCTACCGGGAAATGTTTCCGCTAGCCTTTGCCGCCACCAGCGAATTTATGAATGTGAAGATCGGCGCGGCCAACACCGCCGTGCTGATCTGCAGCAGCTTGACGATGGCCATGGCGGTCCGCTCCGCTCAGCTAAGCAAGCGCAAAGATTTGATCGGCTACTTGTTCGGAACGCTCGCTTTCGGCAGCACATTCTTGATTGTGAAAGCGTTCGAGTATCACGCCAAGTACGTGGAGCACCTGATTCCCGGTCCAAACTTCCACCCGGACAATCTGCTGCCGCAATTCATGCATAACGCCCAGATTCTGTTTTTCTTGTACTTCTGTATGACTGGTATGCACGCTGTGCACATGATTGTCGGCGTTGGCCTTATCACATTTCTGATTATTATGTCTTACAGGAACGCTTATAACGCTGATTACTTCGCCCCGGTTGAGATGATCGGCCTCTATTGGCACTTTGTCGACATCGTTTGGATTTTCCTCTTTCCGCTCCTCTATTTGATTGGACACTGGCACTGGTAGACCTATGAGCACGAACGCAAACAGCCATTCTCATGTACATATTCCAAAGGTTGGAACGCTGGTAGCCGTCTTTGTGACGCTCATCACGTTCACGTTTATCACCGCTTGGGTTGCGACCATCAATCTTGGCGAACTCAACGTCGTGGTCGCTCTCGCGATTGCCTGTACCAAGGCTACGCTCGTGGCCTGGATCTTCATGGGTGTCCGTTACACGTCTCAGCTTACTAAGTTGTTCTGCGTAGCGGGCCTGGTTTTCCTCAGTATCTTGCTTCTGATTACGTTCAGCGATTACAGCAGCCGCAGTTGGACCTATCACGCAAAGCCTTGGGCGACGAATAAGTCTCTCGGCACCAGTAAGTAAGTTCTTCGATAACGGCTCACACTTCAGCAGTCATTGCGCAGTGAGCGTAGCGCTCACATCTGTTGAACCCAGATAAGACAAAAACAGGTTTTAGCTGCAGATGAACGGATGATGAGCGCAGATTAAAAAAAATGGATCAAGTTGGGGGCGGGAAGAGTGGCGGCGGTTCCGGCCAGGGAGGGCGTTGGGCTCGCATCTGTTGGAGGATTTGCTCACTGGTGCCAAGCTCAATGATCAAGTCCGGAATGGGTTTGGGATCCTCGGCGGGCGGAGGTGGCGTGAGTTTGTGGGATTTGTAGTGAGCTTCGAGAAGGCGGTATTCGCGGTGGAAAGAGCGTTCGGCGGAGTTTTTGTAGCGCAGCATGAGGTCGTGCATTTTGCATTGTTCGGGGGTCCACATATAGGGAGGATGGCCGGCGGTGGTGGTGATGAACTCGTCATACTGGCGCTGGGCGCGGAGGCGGTACCACTCGGCCTGGGCGGTGCGGAGGACGAAATCGGCTTCGAGAGAAGCTTCGAGGGGCTGGTAGGTGTCTTGCCAGCGAGAGAGGAGGATGAGCCAGCCTTGTTCGGACTCCATAGGGAGGATGAGGGTGCGGGCGCAGGCGCCGTGTTTGCGGGCGTTTTGGGCGGAGGTAGCGCGGCCCTCGGCTGAGGTAGGTCCGGAGCGGCCGGAGTTGCGTTTTTTGGGTTCCTCCGGATCGATGGGAGGCGCGTTGGCCGTTTGGTCGAGATTTTCTTCGAGTGGAAACATGTGAATCCTGAGTTGATCTTGGCTTAGCGGTGTGCGCGGCATTGGGAAAAAATCGGGTAAGTGATGAGAGGGAAAGGAGATAATTTATTTCGAAAAGTTGTGATGGGCGAGATGGCGGTTCGGCAAGGATGGGTACGGAGCGTTTTTGCGAAACGAACTTGGTGGCTTCGAATTTTCAAATTGAGCAGGTTTTCCGCGCGGTATCGGATGACCGCGTAGCCAAATCTCGTTGTTTCAGTCCCCTTCTCATCGG
>PMSX01000085.1 GCA_003167495.1 Bryobacterales bacterium
TCATTTTTGGGGGCAACTCCAAATAATAGCAATCGCTCTATAGGCTTAAAGCGTTGTAGCCAACCTTAAATCCCTAGTATAATTTGTTAGATCTCGTCGGTGGGCGTAGTGGCATCTGTCACGCTGCAGGATCTACCTTTAAAATGAAACCCACTTTTGTTGCACTGGCTTCAATCATCGGTCTGACCTTGCTTTCGCAGAACGTGAAAGCAGCTACTCTGGTCGGTCCGGGCGGAGCGTTCCAATCGTGGACTGCTTCTGTTTTGGGTCCGGCGGATACTCCCACCTACGGGGGGCCATACTGGAACAATTTTTCGGGCGACGGTCCGACCGATAACATTGGCTGGTGCTTGGTCGGCACAGGCGGGTGCGTAATAGCCACCCCTCCCGGCGCAATCGAGTATTATGGCAAGTCGAGCGGCGCATCAGTGGGAAGCATGAATTTGGTAAGTAATGGCAGCGCTATCACTCTGTCTCTCTTGGCCCAGTTGACCAACCAACTCGGCACGACCAAGAACCCCGGCTACAACGTTTTTGGCTGGTATCAGATCAACCCCAACGGCACGATCGGCGCCATCACAACACTCTGGAATTCGAAAACTGATGCCGTCGGCGAAAACGTCACGTTTACACCCGGTCCGGCTGGCACAAGTTACGGACTCTTTCTGGAAAACATCCAGGGCAACGGTCTCGCTGACTATTTCTGGTTCATGAATTCGACCGATGATTACAGCGCCGGTCCAGACAAAAACCCGGTTGATACCACTCAGCACTTCGCTGTTTTTAACAACGCTTCCACTCCCGGCAGTCCGTTCTATATCGGCATTGACGATACCAACAACGGCAACGAAGATTACAACGACATGGTCATTGAATTGGTGAATGTGCCAGAGCCTCTTACTGTCGCGCTCTTCGGCAGCGGACTGCTCCTTTGCGGATTGTTGTTTTGGCGCAGACAACCTTCTTAGGGATCTTTCGCCTTACCAGCGAGCTCGCAACTGATTTCGTGAGAATGCGTCAACGAGTGCGCCATTCGGTTGCTTCAGCCCATCCGTTCCGCCAGCGTAGTCTTCCGTCAGACTCCTCCAGTAGTTGCGAGTGAGGGCACAAAAACTGCCCCAAGAATACCCTCGAGCCTTCAAGAGGCGGCGGTGTTGCCACCAGAAAACAGCAGCGGCGAACTTCATACGTCGATTGTGCCACGTTTGCTTGCTCCCGTAAAGTACTTTTAGATAGTTATTTCTTCGGACCCTCCTCTCCGGGCCCCTCGGTCGTTTCCTGTAGTGGCAGCATTCGCGTCAAGCCGTAAAGCGATAACACAAATGTCACCAGAAACAGATAGACTGCCCTCGGCTCCGGTATCGCGGAAATCTGTGGAGTGGGCGTATTCGGAGGAGGAATGATCGTAGTGTTACCCGGTGGCACAATCGGCGCCGTTGACACAATCGGTGTCGTCGGTGGTTTCGCCGATCCCACCGGTGAGAATCCCGTCGGCCCTATTGGCAAAACAGGAGTGATCGGACTCCCTGGAACCAGTGGCCCTAACTCAAGCGGCGGCACATCGCTCGCCGGCGGCAGAACCGGCGGGAATCTTTCGATGTTCACCGGCGCGATAGACGCCAATTCACCCAATGGCGGCGTTTCGGCCAAATCCATAGGGGTCCCCAATTGCATAGGCGGCATTAACAACGCTTTCGCCGCCGGCTCTTCTGCACTAACCTCTTGGTGTGGCGTTTCAGAAAGACGGTTGCCGCAGCGCGCACGCGCCCAACTGACGCCATCCGTCAGCAGCACTTCCCCTTTTGGAATCTTCAATTTCTTCTTCGTCCAATACACCCTCTGCTTCAACCGGTAAGAAACATACTGGTATCGATCTGCCGTCAACTGCGCCATCTGCGCCCTCTTCATGTTGAAGTCTGCGTAATGCTCCTTCACCACCGGATCTTCTCGATCGGCATAGCGTAATTCGGCGGTCGAATATGCCCCTCCCGGAATGATGGAATAGGGATAGTTTGGACGTAGAGACCTTGTATACGCCGGTATTGGTTCCTTTAACGGCGTCGTGTGCCCGGAAATCGATCCAAATAAGCTAAATTTGTTCGCTCCCTGGCGAATCACCAGACCTGCCGCGAGAGCACATACCACCAACATCAGGAGCCGACGGATATTCATGTGAAGTCCCTGCGGCTTCCCCCCACGATTCCGTGAAAGTGGCCACAGTGAACTTATCGGCTTAACGTACCTTCTTCAGCAGTCTTAGTTCGGCCATAAAAATAGAGCCTTCCCCCGAACTCCTACACCCCGCCAGATTGGCCATTTGTGGGGCGACCATTTTTTTGTGGAGCGAAACGTCTTCGTCTCCGCTACACCACGCGCACGACTGACCTTCTTCAATCGTAAACGAGGCCACGCAACCGCTCCATAATCAATTCATGGCCGACTTTCGCGATCTTCTCCAAAAGGCTCTTCAGTCCAATACCCCCATGGCCACGCTCGAAGCCATGGTTCACGACCACCCGGATCTTCCTGAAGCTCTCGGTAAATTCTGGGCCGACGGTTTTGGCACCGATCAAATTCCGCCTCCCATAGCTCGATTCTTAGTGCATCGTGGCGCCACGCTCAGCGTCCATGCCGCCGCCGGATTTGGTTTCACCGACAGCCTGGCCGACCTACTCCGCGACAATGCGCTGCTCGTCAACGCGAAAGGCGGCGATGGCTGCACGCCACTTCATTTCGCCCGTGATGTTGCTACCGCGCAGTTGCTTCTCGATCACAACGCAGACCTCGACTCTCGAGATGACGATCACGATTCCACTCCGGCTCAATGGCGCATCGGCAAAGCTCCCGAGGTCTCGCGGTTCCTTCTCGATCGGGGAGCCACTCCCGACATCTTTCTCGCCGCTGCCCTTGGTGACCTCGATCTCGCCGCTAAGCTCGTCTCTCAGAATCCCGCCTGCGTAGCCTATCGCATCGGCCGATTGCCCGGCTTTCCACCCATCGGGCACAATGGCCGCGGGGGCACCATATTGCAATGGACCCTCGCCTTCAATTCCTACCCTCACCAGATCGCGCTTCTCAAAGGCCACGACCGCCTTTTCGATTTTCTTTATGACAAGAGTGACCCCCAAACCCGCCTGCTCGTATGCTGCGTCCTTGCCCGCCGTCAAGACGCAGAAGCCATTCACCGCCAATATCCGAGTATGGTGGCCAACCTGCCGAGTGCAGATCTCGAACTCCTGCCGCGCTATTGTTGGGAGACAAACACCAACTATGAAGCGGTTCGTCTCATGCTCGACCTCGGCTTCCCCATCGCGCACACAGAATCGAGTCACGGATACTCGCCACTGCATAACGCTGCTTGGTCAGGTGACGCCGCTCTTGTCGATCTCCTGATCTCACGCGGCCACCCGATTGATCTCGTCGACCCGCGTTTCAACGCCACCCCGCTGGGCTACGCGATCCACGATTGCATCGTTGAAAAACGTCACCCCGAAGGCGACTTCGCCCATGTTGTCGAATCGCTACTGAAAGCCGGCAGTCCCTGGCACCCATCCATCTATCCAACTGGCGATCCGCGAGTAGACGAGGTTCTGAACCGATTTCCTATGATCTAGTACCAAAAGATTGCGTACAACGCTCCGGCTCGGAGGTCCTTACTGAGCCGTGAAGGAGCGGCAACGACACTCCAATTTACGCAATCAAGCACTAGAAATCGCGGTCATCGGATCGGCGCGTCAACCTTAACAGCAACCAAGCGGCCCGTGGAACTAACCATCATGTTGCTGAATGGGAGCGACCCGGCGCCCGCCGCCACGCCCGCGGCGCGGTCGAGACCACTCACGGCCGTCAGCGAAGTGCGAAGCACACCAGCGGATTCTTCCGAGCTACAAAACAGGTTCAAGCCCACATGCGCGTTGCTATCGAGGCTAACGCTATAGCCAAAGCTCTCAATGTTCGAAAAGATCTTCGTCAAGTCGATCCGCGCCGCGAGCCCTTTGGGAATGCTATCGCCCGCCCAAAGGCCGATTTTGCTTCCGAGTGCGACCCCAAAGACCGGTGCATGCGGTTCCATGCGGCCAATCAGATCGCTGAACATCGCGTTGCTGCTTACTGAGGGCGCACGTCCTTGCATAACGTCGGAGATGGCGCGCAACTGAGTGCTCGTGCCAAACAAAACGCGTCCTCCTTCCCGCACTGGAAAAAGGAAACATAGGCTGTCTTGGGCGCAAAACACCGGCTGGTTTTCCAGCACGCTGGCCGTCATGCCCTGCTTCACGGCTTCAGTCGCCGAGGCGGTTCGAAAACTCCCCGCTAACAGACCGAAGAGTCCATTCGGTCCAGCCGCCATCACGACCTCCGTGATCTGGTCCTCGGAAATGCCCAACAACAGCAGATCTTTCTGCGCCCGCTGCAAACCCTCACCGGAATACTGCTTGCGCAACTCCTGGTACTTGGGCAAAGCCCGCAGCGTGCTCAACGAATCGTATTCAAGCGCCGTGGTTTCCGTTGGAAAGGCAAGTACGGCTTCCGGCAAAAGTTGCGCGTAAACCGTCCCCGCCAGGAGAGGAGAAAATGCGATCAAGCAAAAAAGCTTTTTCATAAATACAGTAGTGCCAGGAAATCGGGAAAATTCTTGCCTCTTCCCGATTCTTAGGCGGAGGGCCACTCCTGAATCCGACATGGGCGTTAAAATAAGAACATTTCTCGACGGAAATGTTTCCTTTGCTCCGAATCGGAGCGGGGAGCGTCAGCGACCTAGTTTGGCACTGCCTTGCTCAGGCGTCCCGAACATTTCTTTCACGCCCAACTTCTAGCCGCGACTCTAAAGGAGTCGGCAACGCATCACTGCAAGCAGCGGATTTCTTTCCCACCTCCGTCCGCTCGCAGCGTGACTGTATCTGCATAATGAAATCTTCCGATGGATGCAAGAGGGCTGAGGAGATGAAAGTGTCACTCAGAATGACCTCCTGAGAGAATTCCTCAGCCTTCCACACTGTTCCCAGTAGAAATGCTAAACCTCAACCTTCCCCACCCTCTGGAGTCGCTTCGGAGGCGCTCAATGGTTTTCTCTCTACGGTCATGCAGACTTGCCGCTGTTTTTCTTTGCCTGCTTTTGCTCGGCGTCACAAAAGCGCACGCCACCTACAGCCTGACATTTGAGGGGGTTGTTCGCACTCTCAGCACAGGAGGGAGCATTACCCTCAATTATCCTTCTGGCATCGTTGTAGATCCCGCAGGCGATGTCTTCATCGCAGACTTTATCAACAACCTGATTGTGGAAGTGAATGCACAGGGTACCGCGTCGGTGCTTACCATCAGCGGGTTGAGCCCGGCGGCGTTGAATAATCCGTCAGCCCTCGCTATCGATGGGGCTGGCAACCTCTATATCGCGGATCCGAGCAACAACCGTGTCGTGAAAGTCAGCCCTTCGGGAGCCGGCTCCACGATTAGCACGGGGGGCCTGACACTGATTACTCCGGCAGGCGTAGCGTTGGACCAATCCGGAGATCTCTTCATTGCCGATCACGGCAACAACCGGATTGTGGAAGTGACCCCCGGCGGCACCGCCACGGCTCTCACCATCAATGTTTCCTCCGGCTCAGCGTCCCTCAACCTTCCACTAGGACTGGCAGTGGATGTATCGGGGAAACTCTATATCGCCGATTACGGTAACAATCGTGTCGTAACGGTCGCAGCGGGAAGCACCACAGGGGTGGTCAAAAGCGTTGGGGAGTTGGACCCTGGTCTGCTCCAACCCATCGGCGTAGCCGTAGACCGTATCGGAAACGTCTATATTGCCGACTCCGGCCACAATCGCATTGTCGAGGTGGACACGGCAGGTAATGGCAATATTCTGCTTAATTCTCTCTACCTCCAAGGCACGACACTCAGCGCGCCCTACGGAGTTGCCCTCGACAACTTCGGCGCGGTGTATGTTGCGGATAGCGGACATAGCCGAGTCTTGGTTGTCGATCCATATATAGACGCGGATAACGGCCCATACGCGGATCTCGCCGCCTATAACTCATCGTTAAACAAATCGGCGGTTGGTTTTGGCCATATCCCCCTGGGTTTTGTGACTCCAACTTCCCTGATCCTGAATTTCACCATAGGATCCCCAGTCGATGGCTTAGGTGGCGTGAACGTATTTACCTCCGGCACGCAGGGTCTTGATTTTCAGATCGTCAGCGGTCAAAATACAACCTGCAGCAGTTCGACCGTAGGGGGTACAAACTGCACAGTGGAGGTCAGTTTTCTACCCACCGCTCCCGGCCTGCGCAACGGAGCGCTGGTCCTTTATGATCCGAATTCGAACCCTGTCCTTACCGTTCCTCTGTACGGATTTGGCGATGCCCCGGTAGCGGCACTATCGCCGAATACGGGAACCGTAGTAAGCACCGGAGGCGTAGCCCTGCCTTTCCCCTTCCAAATTGCTCTGGACGCCTTGGGAAACATCTATTCCGCCAATAACGGAGGCAATCTGGTCAAGATTCCCGCCGGTGGAGGCACCGCATCAGTGGTGTCCGCCAGCCCTTACACCTTCAGTAGCGAAGTCACAGGCGTAGCTTTCGATGGCGCCGGCAATTTGTTCATCAGCGACCATCTCAATAGCCGCATCATAGTGAAGAGGCCGGGCGGTGTCGCCTCCTTATTGACCATCAATGGCCTGGGCACCCCATTGGGCTATCCTACGGCGCTGGCCTTCGATGGTGCGGGCAATCTCTACATCTCCGACTACGAGAACGGCCGTATCGTCGAAGTCTCGAACCTCTTAGTGGCCGGATCGACTTCGGTGGGCATTGGAACGGTGATCGGCACGGGAAGTTACGTGACCTCTACAACCGGAATTACTGGCGTAGCGGTCGATCCTATGGGCAACATTTATATCCCAGACGGCTACGCTGGCACTGATCCCAGCCGCGTCATTAAGGTAACGGCAGCCGGGGTAGTTTCGCTGCTCACTCCGACCGGAATTACCTTCAGCCGGCCCGAGGGCGTCACCGCAGATAGCATGGGGAATATCTATGTTAACGATGGCGGCAACAACCGCATCGTCGAAATCACCACGGCAGGCGTGGCCTCGGTGGTGGCGATTAAAGGCCTTCCATCTCCGACAACGCTGAGCGACCCCTTCGGTGTCACGCTCGATCCGTACGGGAATCTGTATATTCCGGACTCGGGTAACAATCGCGTCTTGTTTGTGAACGTTTCCGGATCGGCGCTGACATTTCCAACCACGGCCCAGGGTGCGACCAGTGCGGCGCAGACCGCAACGGTGACCAACCTGGGCAATCTGCCTCTGATCTTCTCCGCGAATCCAGCCTACACAGCGAACTTCATTGAAAACTCCGGCGATACCAATCCCTGCACTTCCTCCACATCGCTCTTGCAGGGAACGATCTGCGATGTATCCGTGGAATTTAATCCACAATCGGTGGGTAGCCTGACCGCCGGCATCACGGTTACGAACAATGCGTTGAACGTGCCCGGTAGCACGCAGCAGGTCTCCGTCAGCGGGACTTCGTTCAACCCGGGCGACACGACATCGACCGCGGTGCTGATCAGTCCCACCACCCTGGTCCGCGGCCAGCCTGCGACCATTACGGCAACCGTCTCGGATACGACCTCCGGGCATACGTCCACTCACCCCACGGGCTCCGTGACCATTACCGACACGGTCGGATCCACGACGACAACGCTGAACAGTGGTTCGCCTGTGACCTTGAGCGCAGGCGTCGCGACCTTGACCGGCGTGGTGCTCAGCGGAATCGGTTCGCACACCATCACCGCGAGCTATGCCGGGGTCACTTCGACTTTCTTGGCAAGTAACAGCAGTCCGGCATCAGCAACGCTGAGCAAGGCGTCCGTAACAGTCACCGGCCCCAACACGCAGCCGGTTGCCGTGGTCAACGGCCAGACGGGATCGGTGACCGTCACCGTCACTGCTCCCTACACAACCATCGCCGTGCCTTCGGGAACGTTCAGCTACAACATCTTAAACTCATCCAGCACCAGCGTTGCCTCCGGCACGCCCACTGTCATCGCTGGCAGCGGCAGTTCGACGGCAACCATCTCTATTCCCAATACGCTGGCTCCAGGCAACTACACCATCAGCGTGCTCTACAGCGGGGATAGCAATTACTTGGTGTCCGCTACGGCCACCACCATTCTTGTGCAGGTCGGCCAAATCACCCCAACCCTCAGTTGGAGCCCGGGTACGAGTTCGATCACCTACGGAACCACACTGAGCGGGATCTTGAATGCCACCGCGCAGTATCAGGAGACAACAATCCCTGGAACGTTCACCTACACAGCTACGCCCACAGGCGGCAGCGCTTCCACGGTAACCAGCTCAACCGTATTGTCGGCCCGCAGTTACACCTTGACTGCCACGTTTACGCCCACCGATACGACCACGTACAAGACTGTCACCACAACAGCCCCCTTGACAGTGAGCCAGGCAACGCCATCCATCACTTGGGCAACGCCGGCAGCCATCACCTACGGAACTGTGCTCGGTTCGACGCAGCTCAACGCTTCTTCGACCGTGGCCGGTACGTTCGCCTACACGCCAGTTTCGGGCACGGTGGAAACAACCGGACAGCACACCGTCTCAGTGATNNCGACCGTGCCCGGCACGTTCGTGTACACGCCGACCGCGGGTACAGTAGAAACAGCTGGACAGCACACCGTCTCGGTGACTTTCACTCCCACCGACACAACCGACTACGCCACTGCCACCCAGCACGTCACGCTGACGGTGAATCAACCGACCCCGTCCATCACCTGGGCGACACCGGCAGCCATCACCTACGGAACAGCGCTCGGTTCGGCTCAGTTGAACGCTTCTTCGACCGTGNNCGACCGTGCCCGGCACGTTCGTCTACACGCCAGCCTCGGGTACGGTGGTGACGGCCGGACAGCACACCATCTCAGTGACCTTCACTCCCACCGACACAACCGACTACTCAACCGCCACCGCGCAAATCACACTGACAGTGAATCAGCCAACCCCGTCGATAACCTGGACACCGGCAGCTCTCACCTACGGAACAGCGCTCGGTTCGGCTCAGTTGAACGCTTCTTCGACCGTGGCCGGTACGTTCGTCTACACGCCGGCCTCGGGTACGGTGGAAACAGGCGGTCAACACACCCTGTCCGTGACCTTCACTCCCACCGATACAACCGACTACTCCACCGTCACCGCGCAAGTCACGGTGACCGTCAATCAGGCCACGCCGACAATCTCAATCGCCAGCAGCGTCAATCCAGTCCTGGTCACCAATGCAGTCACATTTACTGCCACCGTCGGTTTCACAGCGAACGACTCGTCTCCAGCGATTGAGACATCGCGCCGCGTGAGATCAAAACTTTCTGGGATGGCTGAGCTTTCCAGCAAAGGTCCGGGATCAAAGATCTTGGACACGCCGACAGGATCTGTGAGATTCCTCGACGGCACGACTCTGTTGGGTTCCGTCGCCTTGTCGAGCGACACGGCCTCCTACACTACTTCATCACTCGTTGCCGCCACCCACAAGATCACGGCGGTTTATAGCGGTGATGCAAACTTTGCCTCCGCCACCAGCTCCGCAGTGAGTGAGTTGGTTCAGGACTACAGCCTGAGCATCTCCGGTTCCTCCGGCAGCGGCGGCAGCGGCGGCAGCGGCAGTGCCAGCAGTAGCGCCTCGCAGACGGTGGTTCCGGGAGGTACGGCCACATACACCCTGGCCCTCGGCCCTTCTAACGGCGCTACCTTCCCTGCGCCCATCACTTTAAGCTTGAGCGGTCTTCCGCCAGGCGCCACGGGCACCATTACGCCGAACACCCTGCCCGCTGGATCCTCACTCACGAACGTGACGCTGTCCATTCAGCTACCGCAGGTGACGGCGAGTTTGGATCGAAAGCAATCGCCGAACCGAGGCATACCACCCACGCTCTGGAGCATTCTGCTCTTGCCGTTTGCCGGAAGGCTGCGCCGCGCCGGCAAGAAGCTGAGCAAAACCTTCTGCTTTCTGTTGTTGCTCGGAGCCAGCCTCGTGGCCATGGTCGGACTGAGTGGCTGCGGCTCCGGCAACGGCTTCTTCGGCCAACAAGAGGGGACCTACACGGTGAGAGTGACGGCTACCTCTGGCAAGCTATCGCATTCCACCACGGTCACACTCACCGTTGAATAACAAGGAGAACTGAGATGCATATATCATTTCGTAGAAAAGTGCTGCTGGTGGGTGCATGCTTTTGGGCCGCTGCCTCAGCCCAGGGACAGCAGATGCAGAGTCAAATAACACAGATAGTAGACTCGCTCGATGTAGCGGTTGTCTATAACCCGCTCGTGGCCAACGTGGTCAACGGCAATCGCTTCTCGATGCAGGGAGGAAGTGCGCAGCTTCACAGCCAGTTCTGGCATGGACTAGGTGTCGTCGCCGACCTTTCAGAACTCCATTCAGCCCACATGAGCGGTTCGGGTGCGGGACTGGACATGCTGACTGCTGCTTTTGGACCGCGCTACACTTGGTCGCCGGCGCATCGCCACTACTCCGTCTTCGGTCAGGTTCTGGCCGGCGAGGCAAACGGGATGAACAGTGTCTTTCCCACTTCTGCAGGATTGGTCGATAACGCTCATAGCTTGGCCTTGTATATTGGCGGTGGAGTCAACCTAAACCTAAGCCACCTAAACCGCCACCTCACACTGCGCGCCTTCGAGGCTGATTGGCTGCGTACACAAATGCCCAATGCCACCACCGGCGTGCAGAACAATCTTCGACTGGGCGCCGGCCTCATCTTCCAGTTCAAACCCCGCGAAAGGTAGCCTTTCTTATTTCTACATTCCCGAATCCGAGCCGGGAGCGTCAGCG
>PMSX01000367.1 GCA_003167495.1 Bryobacterales bacterium
AGATCATTCTCGTAGAAGGTCTGTTCGACTTGGCCGTGCTCTGGCAGGCCGGATTCCACAACGTCACTTGCACTCTGGGGACTCACTTGAATGCGCTGCAGTTCCGCCAGTTGTGTGCGGACAACGAGTGTGTCAGTGGTGATTTAAAACAACCGCAATCTTAGTGGTTATCGCAACTTTAGTGGTTCCGTAGTTGAGTTCAGCCAGGGAATTGGCGGGGACGCGGTAGGTACTTTACAGCAGATTCTAAATCGGTGGCCAATTGATCCCGTGAAAGCTGTGAAGTGCGATAACGCCCCGTATGGATGAACGGCGTTGCCGCTACTGTCAGAAGGTCTTCCAACCGTCGAAGTATCAGCCACTGCAGGTTGTATGCAGCGAAAAAGCATGCCAGCAGCGACGCCGGGTCGAGTACCGACGGCAAAAGCTGACCGCCGATGAGGAGTACCGGCAGGTCTGCCAGGACAGTTCACGCAAATGGCGCAGCCGCAACCGGGACTATTGGAAGCAATACCGCGAAAAGCATCCTGACGCCGTCACGCGCAACCGAGACCAGCAGCAGGCCCGTGATCGCAAGCAACGTCTGCACGATCTTGCAAACAACACCTCAGTTTTGGACCTAAAGCGTTCGGCTGCAAGCATTTGGCTTTTGAGGGCCGGAGCTGAGGATCTTGCAAACAACAACTCAGTTTCCGCCCAAGTCTGGGTGATTGAACCACTTCCCCGCCGGATCGGGCCGGGAAGCGAATCTTGCAAACAACAACGTGCTGGCGCGTTTTCTGTTTCTGCTGGATAAAAGAAGCCAGGCAATGCTTGCGAAGCAAGCTCCAACCGGTAGACCGGAAACCAATGCTGACAAGCGAACAGATTAACGACTTGCACCGGCTGTACTGGTCCGACCGCTGGCCGATCCGTAAAATCGAACGCCATCTCAAGATGGGCTGGAAGACGATCAAGAAGTATCTGAATGCGCCGGCCCAAGGGCCAGCGCAGCGCGAACGCCACAGCAAGCTCGATGCGTTCAAAGGTCACATTGCCGAATGGCTGGAGAAAGACTCTGAAGTCACGGCGGCCCTGATTTACCAGCGGCTATTGCCTCTTGGATATCGAGGCGGCCATTCCATCTTGCAAATCCATGTGCGACAGGTCCGCCCGCAACTGGCGACCAAGCGAGCATTCGTTCGCATGGAGCCGTTGGCCGGCGAGCGTTTCGAGGTGGACTGGGGACACTTTGACACACTTAGTTACTCAGGCGATATTCGCAAGCTCTACGCATTCGCGCTAGTGGATGCGCATAGCCGCATGCTCTACGTCGAGTTCACACACAGCCAAAGTTTCGAAACATTTGTGCGCTGCCACGTGCATGCGTTTCATGCCTTGAATGGCGTGGCGCGTGAAATCGTTTATGACAACCTGGCGACGGCGGTAGCCGAACACGATGGTCGCCTGGTTCGCTTCCGTCCGCGCTTTCTCGGTTTTGCCCGCGAATATGGATTTTTTCCACGCGCTTGCAATCCAGCAAGCGGTTGGGAAAAAGGAAAAGTGGAACGGGCTATCGGTTATCTGCGGCAAAGTTTTTGGCCCTTACGCGAGTTCAAGGATCTGCACGATGTCAACCGGCAGGTGCGTCAATGGCTCACCGAAGTAGCCAACCAACGAGTGCATCGCGAAACACGCGAGCGGCCCATAGATCGCTTCCAGCCGGAGACGCTTCGTTCTTTGCCGGTCATTCCTTACGATTACCGCGACACCGCGGAAGCGCTGGTGCATAAAGATCTCCGCCTACAGTTCGATTGCAATAAATACTGCGTGCCTCACCGTTACGTGGGCCAGCGTCTCACAGTCAAAGCCGATGCCGGCGCCGTTACGATCTACGACCGCGTGACGGAAGTGGTCAGTTATGCGCGTTCGTGGCGGCGTGGACAAACCTTTGGCGCGGAGCGTTTTGAGAGATTACTAGCTGAGCAGCGTCCGGCGGCCCGGCGCTCGCAAGCGCAACACCGCTTACTCGATTCGCTCGACGGTCTCTGCTCGCGCGTCCTGGTGGAAACCTACCTGCGCGATATGGCAGACACGGACCGCTCCCTGGCCCGCCAGACCGCTGAGTTACTCGAACTGATTCGCCAATATGGTCCGGACGTTGTAGCTGCCGCCATCGAGAAGGCTTCGGCGGCGCAAGCTTTTGGTGCCGACTATGTGGCCAATATCGTGCGCCAGCAACAAGCACCACGGCGGCCGCAGCCGCCATTGAAACTCCGCGACCAGCAGTTGAACGAACTCGTCACCGATCCCATCTCGCTGCTGGCCTACGACGCTTTCATTCTTGACTCTGGAAAGGAAGATAATGATTCCCCTCGAACAAAAACTACAGCAGTTGAACCTCTCAGCGATGAGTCATCAACTGGAACAGAAGATTGCTGAAGCTGCCGCCAAGAATATGAGCGTGACCGCTACTATCGAGTGGCTCGCCGACATGGAGTTGGAAGCACGCACGGGCCGCGCCATCGACCGTCGATTCCGGTGTTCACGCTTACAGTCTCAGCCCAGTATCGACGCCTTTCAATTCCACCATCACAAGAGCCGGGTGCAAGCGAAAAACCGTATCTTGCGTCTGCTCGATCTCAACTTCATCCGCCAAGGTACGAATCTTGTTCTCATTGGCAACCCCGATCCTGTGACATTCTAAGTTACCTCGCTAACTTTTTGAAAACATTCGTTGCTGCTTGTCGTCAAGGAGAGTTCGCGGGATACGCACTCCTTTTTTGATTTTTTTCACCGCAGTTCTTACTGCTGCTGAATCCAAGGCAGCGATGGCAATCTGCCACGGAGCACATGGGACCACTTGAGTGGCGGCCAGTTTCTTCTGTTCGATCAATCGCCGTACGGTTGTCGGGCTCACGCCTAAACGTTGTGCGGCCTGCTCCATTGTAAGGATGTCCTGATTCGTTTGGTTCTGATCGTAGGCGGGCAGTTCATTGTAGTGGCGCGCTGAGTACACGCGCTGCTCATTCCAGGTTTGGCCTGCACCTGTTGAGAACCCAAGCCGGTTTAGAGTTGCGGCGATCTGTTCGTCAGGAAACCTGCCGGCCATCTGTCGAATCACTTCGATCGCTTCCATGCTGGTGCAGTGGCTGTGTCTACCAGTCGCATTCTTCTTCACGCGGAGTTCCGAATGACGCCCCCCGGTCCAGTGAATGAGGAGCACGATCTCGTTACTGTTCTCATCAACGTCGGCAACGATCTCGCGAATGAGAATTCGAACAATCCGCTGCTTCAATCGCATGTCAGAAGACGGCGCGTGCCAGACTGCCGGAAGATCTTGCACGAGACTTAGAAGAATCTCCTTGTCAGGCATCGCAGCGGAAGTTATGAAACTGTCGAACTCGCGCAGCTTGATCTCCAAGCCTTCGAACTTTCGCAGGGCATCGTTCCACCGAGCTTCTAACTCCGCGGCGACAAGACGATTGTCCGGGTCCACGGCTTCATATCTTCGCGAGGCCAAACGCGCTTCATATCGAGCTTGCTCGACTTCCAGTTCTAGTGATCGCCGCTGATCCTGACGCTGTTGATGCATCTGCGCGGCGGCGTCCAGTGCCGCCTCTATGGCGTTTCCACTGATGGCGTGAAGCACTTCATTGGCTACTGCCTGATCGCTTCGAAGACCGCCGAACGAGATACACCAGCTGGCGCCATGATTGATGTGTGCACCTCTACAGTGGTAACGCAACGCGGCCGCATCAAGACCGGAATAGGTAACGTGCAACATTCGGCCGCAACGCCGACATCGCAGAATCCCCGCCAGCAATGCGCGCCCTCCGCGACCTGCCTTCGGCTCCATGCGTGACTTCATATGCGTGTTGGCCGCAATCAGCGCCTGATTACGTTCATACTGCTCCCAAGAAATGTAACCGGAATGGTGGTCGCGAATCAAGACGGTCCAATCCGGCCGCGGCTTGCGGTGTCCCGCAGTTTTCCTCGCGCGACCATCGACAACGGTGGTTCGACTTTGTGTCTTTCCGAATGCGTACGCTCCCGCATAAATCGGATTCGTCAAAATCTTCAGCACGATGTTGTAGACGGGAATCTTCCAAATCATTCTCGGTTCGCCAGGCTCGCGTGGCAACGCTGGCAAGCTGATGCTCTCTTGTCGGAACCATAGCAGAACCTGCCGAACGCTTCCAAGCTCCATCATCTTGGCGAACACCAACTGAAGCGCTTGTTGTACACGTTGGTCCGGATCCTTCTCGATCTTACCGGCAGCGGTCCAGCACAATCCCACTGGGAGAAGAAACTGCAGTTCTCCTCGGCTGGCTTTCTGCTGAATCGCCTCCCATGATCGCTGCCGGAGTAAATTCAATTCAAACTCACTCATGGTGCCTTTCAGACCCAACAGCAGCCTATCGTTGATGATGCCCGGATCATAGACGCCGTCTGGATCTACGACAACCGCTCCTACCATTCCACAAAGCTCGATGAGATGGTGCCAGTCACGGCCGTTGCGGGCAAGCCGAGATGCCTCGATGCAAAACACGGCGCCGACTTCCCCGGTGCAGACCTCGGCAACTAACCGTTGAAATCCAGGACGCTCCACCAAGCCGGACCCCGAGCGCCCAAGATCATCGTCGATCACGGTGATATTCTGAAACCCCAATTCGCGTGCTCGATCTGCGAGGCCATATTGGCGACGGCGGCTTTCGTGGTTGTTCATCACCTGTCCCATAGAGGACTGCCGGACGTAGATAATGGCTCGTCGTTGAAGGCGATCACTATTCAACTTCGGATTCATCGCTACCTCGGCTTATTGGTTGATCGGCCTTTTCGTTTGCCGCGCCCAGGAGCAACTCCACGAGTGCCATTACCAGTTCTCGCTGCTTGTTGTCTGGGAGAACCGTCGCTGGAACGTCGAGCAGCGGCAGGTTCAGTTGCGCGTTTCTTTTGGGAATCAATTGCTTCACTTGCCCTCTCCTTCGGAGTTGGATTCATTGAAGACTTAGCGCAATCGTGAGGGCAGTGCAAACTGGATAAGAACTCGCGAAGAGAAGCCAAGGCGTTGACCGCGACTAAAGGCGAGCCCACCGAGAAAATTGCACACTCTGGACTGAACATCCACGCAGGCAGTGAACAGATGGTTTCATCGGCCAGTTCGACGAAAACGTGTTCACCGTGGCGATCCTTCATCCGTTTGTGAACAGGCAATACTTGGCCAAACAAAGGGTGCCATCGATAGTGGACGGTCACCGTTTCGAAATGATGTGCATTATGTCGCCTATTCGCCGGGAGTGGGCAAGACGTTTCTCGCGAAGGTCTTTGGCTGGAAAGCGTGTCAGGCCAATCAGCGTGTCTTGTTCACAACCGCCATGGACATGCTCAATCAGCTATCCGCGTCTCAAGTCGATCACTCGCTCGTTCGAAAACTCAAGGCTTATACAGAGCCGACACTTTTAATCTGTGACGAGCTAGGCTACTTGGCGCTCGATCAACAAACATCCAACCTCTTCTACCAAGTGATCTCCACTCGGCACAGCCATAAACGGTCCACCATCATAACGACGAATACCGCGTTTTCAGACTGGGGCAACATCCTTTTCAACACAACTATTGCCACTGCGATTGCAGATCGCTTGGTGGAAAACTCCGAAATCTTCTTACTTGGCGGCGATAGTCTGCGCAAGCCAAGCAAGAACTCCGGCTCGTCGGAAGAGTAACTTACTCACCGGCAACGGACAAGCGCCGCGCTGTGGTGATATCCCGAAACGGAGAAGTCCGCCGGGTAACCCCTCAACGGCGCTGCCAATGGGCGGAGGTCACATCGACTTCCGCTCCTGGTTCCCTCCGCTCTACATGTTCAACTTCAGCGCCAATCATCTCTTCCTACTCTCGCGGAAGGAATATCGTTCGTGCGCAGTGTTCTTGTTGCAGGACCGCGATACGCAGCGTGTTTACCGGCTCCATGACTTCACCAAAGCTCTGCTCATTGAGCCCAACGTGGCTTACTGTGTGGCGGGCAAGGTCAACAGTTCCGATAAACTCTACCTCGTCATCGAATCGGTCCGTCTCGACACCAAGCACAGTCGATCTTCCAATGTTCCTGATCCTGCTGACGGCGCGGGAGGG
>PMSX01000155.1 GCA_003167495.1 Bryobacterales bacterium
AGCCCTGCATCAACGGCAGAATTCTCGGCATCGGCTCGTATTTCAAAGAGCCGAACGACGCGCTGGCCAATCGACTCCTCGGCGAGCAGCTCGAAGATGGCGGCTGGAACTGCGAATCCAAAAGCCGGCGTTCTTCGTTCCATACCACCATCTGCGTGCTCGAAGGACTCCTCGAATACGAACGAGCCGGGCGCAAATCTGTGGCCGTCACTAACGCCCGCAAGAGGGCCGAAAACTATCTGCTCGAGCGCCACATGTTCCGCTCCCTCCGAACCGGCGAAGTCATCGACAAACGTTGGCTCCGCTTCTCGTTCCCAACGTTTTGGCATTACGACGTCTTGCGCGGACTAGATTATCTGCGGCGTGCAGCAATCAAACCCGACCGCCGCGTCCGCGAAGCCATCGAAATCGTGATTCAGCGCCGCCACCAGAACGGGCGCTGGCCGCTCAACCTCCTTCATCCCGAACACATTCCATTGGAGATGGAAACCGGCGTCGGCAGCGCAAGCCGCTGGAATACCCTGCGCGCTCTCCGAGTCCTGCGTTGGTACGACAACTCAAGGTGGTAGTTGCGGCTTGGGCCCGCTCGCCAACCCACGAGCACGCCTTCTACAAGGCGATCAACGAGCACCAAAAGCTAAGAAACGAAAAGAGAAAAGAGCAAATTGGCTTCGAATCGCAAAATCGCGCTGTCGAAGCCCACAATCTCAAAAAACAGGAGTTCGAACTCAAAAAAGAACGCCTTGCTTGGCTCGATCAGACCGAAAAAGAGACCGCTGTACCGGTGCCCATTCCTGGAGACCTCGAAATGGCTGGTAAACCCTGTCGAACAACCTATGCTCTTCACAACCCGCACCCAAAGTGCGTCCTTGCACTTTTCTCGGAATCTCGATGTTTCTTCCGACCGAATTCTCAGGGTTCGGGAGCCGTGCGTCACGGTGTCCGCTTCAGGCTAACCTGCGCCGACATCTTTTCGCCGCCGCTGCCGGTACCGCTACATGTGCCCTTAATCGAATCGCCGTCGAAAACGAGATCGAATACCAGCAGTCCGCCCTCGTCGGCTGAAACTTCGAAAGTGAGCTTCCGGCCGTCGAGTTTCCCTTTCTGGAGCGGCCATTGCTTTTCGGCGTTAGGGCCCGCTGTGCCCGTAACCGCGCCATCGTGCACCTTCAAATCCATGTACGCGCTATCGGCCTTCGTCTCACCACTGGAATTTGTGATGTCGAAGCTCCCTGACCACTTCCCCGTCAGTTCCTTCGCGCCGACAGCCAGCGCAGAAAGCAATAAACAATAGATAAGCTTCTTCATGCGTCCTCCATCAGATTGCACATTTCCCTTTTCCCAAACGCAATCTGAATTCAATTAGTTCCCAAAAAGTAGCGTAAGCGCCCCGTCGATCTGTCACTGCATTTTGAAGTGAGCAGACTGCTGAGCCGTCGAACTGCCGCCAATCCAAACGGTATAATCCGCAGGCTCGACCACGGGCCGATTCTCCCGGCCGTAGAAGGAGAGTTCCTCAAACCCGAGTGGGATTTGTATGGATTTTGCTTCGCCCGGATCAAGAGTCACGCGCATGAAACCTTTGAGATTACGCACCGGCTGCTCCACGCTGGCGCCGAGGATTCGAACATAGCACTGCACCACCTCCGTTGCGCGGCGGTGGCCTGTGTTCGTAACGGTAGCACTCGCATTCACCGGCTGCGCCTTCTGATTGCGTCTAAGCATCGCGACGCTTACCGTTGTCGCAGATACTTTGATGTTCGAGTAAGTGAAAGTCGTATAGCTCAGTCCATAGCCGAAAGGAAAGAGCGCATCGTTCGGCACGTCCAGGTATTTCGATACGTACTTTGTCTCGACGAAACCGGGATGCGCAGGATCGGGAAATTGTTCTGGGCGGCCGGTGGGAAATTGGCTGTAGTAGAGCGGCTCCTGGCCCACCGCGCGCGGAAAGCTCATCGTCAATTTGCCGCTTGGCGAAACGTCTCCAAACAGTGTTTCGACAATGGCAGGGCCGGTTTCAACACCTGGAAACCAAACCTCCATGATGGCGGCGACATGCGAAGCCTCCCAGTCAAGCACCAGCGGCCGGCCGGAAAAGACGAGCAGGACGACGGGCTTACCGATCGCGGCAATCGACTCAAGGAGTTTTTGCTGATTGCCTGGCAGATCGAGGTGAGCGCGCGAGGCTGCCTCTCCGCTCATGTCACTCGATTCCCCAAGCGCCAGAACGGCTATGTCGGCCGCGCGAGCGGCGCTCACGGCTTCAGCGAAGCCCGCTTCCGAGTCGCCGGAGATCTCGCTTCCTTTGGCATACAAAAGGGTAGTACCATTCTGCTGGGCATGCTCCATCAACGCGCTGCGGAGCGTGACGACGTCGCCGAAATTGTTGGCTCCTGACCACGCCCCTACCATGTCGTTCGCATTGTCGGCGAGCGGCCCTATCAGCGCAATCTTCTTGTTCTTCGGCAAGGGAAGCAAGGGCGATTCGCCGGCATCACCGTTCTTGAGCAGAACAAACGACTCTTCGGCGGCGCGCCGTGCCAGTGGCCGGTGACTGGCCACAGCGTTAGTCACTTCAGAACCCTGAGTGAACGGCTGAGTGAAAAGGCCAAGCGCGAATTTGAGACGGAGCACGCGGCGCACGGCCTCATCGATAGTACCTACAGGAACCCTCCCCGACTTGACCAGGGCGGGAAGCTCCGCATCGTACAAGTGCGACATCATGTCAATATCAACCCCGGCCGTCACCGCCTTCGCTGCCGCTGTTGCTCCATTCAGCGCAATGCCGTGGCGAACGAGTTCCATGACGGCCGTATAGTCACTGACCACTGGACCGTTGAAGCCCCACTCACTTCGTAAGATAGTCTGCAGCAGAAACGGATTTGCAGTGGCAGGGATACCATTGAGAGAATTGAACGCGCTCATGACTGTCGCCGCGCCTGCCTCAACAGCCGCTCGATAGGGCGGCAGATAGACTTGCCGAAGGCGAATCTCGCTCATATCCGTTGTGTTGTAATCGCGTCCGGCCTCGGCGGCGCCATAGGCCGCGAAGTGTTTGACTGACGCTGCAACGCTGCCCGCTGCCGATAAGTCCTCGCCCTGATAGCCGCGAATATAGGCGCGTGCAATAGCGGCTCCCAGATATGGGTCTTCTCCCGCGCCTTCGGTGCAGCGGCCCCAGCGCGGGTCGCGTGCAACGTCTACCATAGGTGAGTAGAACCAGTTCACGCCGGCAGTTCTGGCTTCGCTCGCAGCCATGTGAGCTAGCGCGGATATGAGTTCGGGATCCCAACTGGATGCGGTACCTAAAGGCACAGGAAAGATAGTGCGAAATCCGTGGATCACGTCTGCTCCAAACAGCAATGGAATGTGCAGCCGAGTATGATCGACCGCGGCATGTTGAAAGTGATTCGTGATCTCCTGCCCAACCGTGTTCAGCATCGACCCAAGTTCGCCCGCTTCCGCCAACTTAAAGGAGTCAACTCCACCCGGAGCGGGCGGATTCACGTTCAGGGCCGCTGTGTTCACGGCACTGGTTTTCGCGGAACGCTCCTCGGTGGCGCTGTATTGCACAAGTTGGCCGATTTTCTCGGCGAGTGTCATTTGCCTCAGGAGTTCGTCAATCCGGCGCTCGATCTTAGGGTCTGCTAGCTGGGGCCGCATCGCGACGAGTGGCAGAGCGAAAAGAGTGATAAGACAATTACGGCGAAGATGGCTCATGACCCGTACCAGTCTAGCTGAGCCGCGACCGCCAGGGAGCGCAACGCAAAACCCGCTGTGCCTGCTCCACTTTTATGCACTAGTAAAGATGAGATAATTCGCTACATGGAACGAAAAGTCTTCTGGCTCACTTTCACATTCCTGGGTGTGGTGGCCGATTTCGTTCTGCCGCTGTGGTGGGCGCTGGGAGCGGTGATTCCGATTTTTGCTTTTAGCTGGTGGTTGGCCTATCGTAGTGGCTGGTTCTAGCGCGGATCGGCGCAGCCGCAGACCACAGATCCGGTGGTACCGTGGTTAGACCAATATCTATGGCCATAGCAACAATCAATCCTGCAACAGGTGAACAGCATGCGACGTTCGAACCGCTTTCTGCGGCCGAGCTCGAGATAAAACTCCAGATAGCGGCTTCGGTTTTCGATGCCGCGCGCCGTCGCACTTTTGCCGAGCGGGCTCGCGTGATGCTCCGTGTAGCCGAAATCCTGGAAAAGGATAAGGACGAGTGCGCCCGTCTGATGACTCTGGAAATGGGCAAGCCCCTTCGCGCGGCGGTTGCCGAAGCCGCCAAGTGCGCCGCGGGCTGCCGCTACTACGCCGAGAACGCAGAGCGGTTTCTGGCGGATGAGATTGTCGAAACCGGGGCAGGGCGAAGTTTCATTCGCTATTTGCCGCTGGGGCCGATCCTCGCGGTAATGCCGTGGAACTTTCCGTTCTGGCAAGTGCTGCGATTTGCCGCGCCGGCGGTAATGGCCGGGAACGTCGTGCTGCTGAAACACGCTTCCAACGTTCCGCAATGCGCGTTGAAGATCGAGTCGATCTTTCGCGGCGCAGGTTTCCCCGAAGGCGTTTTTCAGACGCTGCTCGTCGGGGCATCGCAAGTCGAGACGCTTCTGCTGGACTCGCGCATCGTCGCCGCGACCCTTACCGGCAGCGAGCAAGCCGGCGTGCAGGTGGGCGTGGCCGCCGCTAGAAATATCAAGAAGATGGTATTGGAACTGGGAGGCAGTGATCCTTTCATAGTCATGCCCAGCGCTAAACTGGACGCCGCGGTCGCAACTGCGGTCGATGCCCGGATTCAGAACAATGGCCAGTCGTGCATTGCCGCCAAGCGTTTCATCGTCGCGGAGTCTATCGCCGCCGAGTTCGAGCAAAAGTTCGTTAACCGCATGGCTGCCGTTCGCGTGGGCGACCCGTTCGACGAGGCGACACAACTCGGCCCGCTCGCTTCAGCCAGTGCACTGACGGAACTAGACTCGGCGGTACAAGAAACGGTCGCCGCCGGCGCCCGCCTGCTCACCGGCGGCCACAAGATTGATCGGCCTGGCAACTTTTATGCGCCCACCGTTCTCACGGACGTACCCATCGATTCACCCGCCTATCGCGAAGAGTTCTTCGGTCCGGTAGCTTCAATTTTCCGGGCACGCGATACCGGCGATGCCATCCGCATCGCTAACGACAGCCGCTTTGGTCTCGGTGCGAGTGTGTGGACAAACGATCCGCAGGAGACCGAGCGGTTCATCAATGAGATAGAAGCGGGGATGGTTTTCGTCAACAGTATGGTGGCGTCCGATCCGCGAATTCCGTTCGGCGGGGTTAAGCAATCAGGGCACGGGCGCGAGCTCGGAGTGCAGGGCATTCGTGAGTTCGTAAACATTAAGACGGTGTGTGTCCGTTAACATTAGTAGCTAGACCGCTGGTCCACTCATAGTCATCTATGTCTGTCGTGTGCGCGGCTGTAAGGCGGTCATTGGCGCGGTTAGCCTTTTTCGGTTAAAAAGAGGCTCAGACCTACCCACTTAATGTTATACTCGCTCTCGACGCCGAAGCCGATCTAAATCCTAGAGCCCAGTCGAAGACGCCGATCCCCGACAGCGAACAATAGGAGAAATCAGAAGGAAGAGACAATGATTCGAAAACTAAGCACATCTTTGCTCGCGATTGCCGGGCTTTTGCCGGTCGCCAATGTCGTCTGCCAAGCGCAGTCACTCCCCACGTTGACTCATCACGTACGAGACGTAACTCGCACCGGTGCAGCGAAGCCCGTCGGGCAGTTACCCTCAGACCAAATCATGAGCTTGGATGTCGTTTTGCCGATAAGAGACGAGGCAGGACTGGATGCGATGCTGAAGGCGCTCTACAATCCAGGTAGCCCGTCCTACCGGCATTACCTCACGGTGGCGCAGTTTACCGAACGGTTTGGACCCAGCCAGGAAAACTACGATGCTCTGGTGAGTTTCGCGAAGGCGAACGGCTTCGCGGTTGTCGGCGGAACACGCGATGGCAGGGATGTGCAGATCAAGGGCACGGTTTCGGCCGTTGAGACTGCTTTTCACTTGATAATGGGCACTTATCAACATCCCACCGAAGACCGTACCTTTTACGCGCCAGACCGTGAGCCCACAACAAACTTATCGTTCCCGCTTTGGCACATCTCCGGTTTGGACAACTATTCCATTCCGCATCCGATGCTCGTCAAGAGGAGCGACTACGCCAAGGCGCATGGTATCGATCCTGAGGCCGCCGTGTCGCATGCCACCACTGGCTCAGGCCCTTCGGCATCCTTTTTGGGCAGCGACATGCGGGCGGCCTATTACGGCGGAACGGCCCTGACAGGCGCCGGCCAGAACCTCGGACTGTTCGAGTATTTGGGCACCGACTTGACCGACTTAACCACCTATTTCAAGAACGCTGGTCAAACCAACAATGTGCCGATTACCCTGCTCTCCACGGACGGCACCAGCACATCTTGCGTGTATTCGAGAGCCGGCGGCGATTGTGACGACACCGAACAGACGCTCGACATGACCCAGGCGATTGGCATGGCTCCAGGGCTGGCGAGTCTGGTCATGTATATCGGATCCACTGACACCGCAATCATCAGCGCGATGACGACGCACAACCCGCTGCCCACCACAATTGGCTGTTCGTGGGGCTGGACACCGGCTGATCCAACCACGCTCGACCCGTATTTCAAGCAGATGGCGATGCAAGGTCAGAATTTTTTTGCGGCTTCCGGCGATAGTTCCACCTGGTCATCGAGTAATGAGGCTTGGCCGGCGGACGATGCGAATGTCGTCTCTGTCGGCGGCACCGATTTGACAACCACCAAGGCGGCCGGCCCCTGGGCGTCCGAAACCGCTTGGTCTGACAGTGGTGGCGGCATCTCTCCGGACGGAATTGCGATCCCCTCGTGGCAGCAACTCTCGGGCGTGATCAACTCCAGCAATAAGGGTTCGACAAAGCTTCGCAACGGCCCAGATGTTTCGGCCAACGCGAACTTTACATTTTACGTCTGCGCCGACCAAACCACCTGCACGGCAAACGAATATGGGGGCACCAGTTTCGCAACACCGATGTGGGCAGGTTACATTGCTCTGGCCAATCAGCAGTTGGCCGAAAACGGTAATGCGCCCGTCGGTTTCATTAACCCAACGATCTATGCACAGAATGTGACGTCCAGCTACGGCACGGACTTCCACGACATCACCAGCGGCACATCCGGCAGCTATTCGGCTGTGGCCGGTTATGATCTGGTGACTGGCTGGGGCAGCCCCAACGGGACCGGGTTGATCAACGCCCTCGCTCCTACTAGCACCTCTCCCGCCTTCAGCATTTCCGCTTCGCCTACATCGCTCTCCGTGGTACAGGGTAGCAGTGGCAAGTCGACGATCACTACCATCGTCTCGGGCGGCTTTGATTCGGCCATTGGCTTGACCGCGAGTGGCCAACCGACGGGGGTCACCCTCGGTCTTAACCCCGCGTCGATCGCAGCGCCAGGGTCAGGCACCTCAACCTTGACTATCACAGTGGCGTCGACCACCGCAACGGGCACCTACACTATCACGGTCACCGGCACCGGTGGCGAAATCACGCACACAGCCACCGTGTCGCTCACCGTGACCGCGCCCACCGCCGGCGCTTTCACCATCTCCGTTTCGCCCACTTCAGGCTACCTATATCAGGGACAAAGCGGCTATGCCGTCATCACTACGACGGTCTCCGGTGGCTTTGACTCAGCCATTGCGTTGTCTGCAACTGGTCAGCCTTCAGGCGTTACCGTCAGCTTTAGCCCGCCTTCCATCGCCGCGCCGGGTTCCGGCACGTCGGATATGAACTTGTCAGTGGCCACAAACGCACCGACCGGTACTTATCCGATCACCATAACGGGTATCGGCGGAGGCATCACTCATACAACGACCCTCACGTTTGAGGTCGTGTCGCGTAGGGTACGCGTTCGCTAAACCATGAAGGGCCCGGACTCCCCAGTCCGGGCCCTTTTCACTGTCGAGGGCTTTATGCCTCGCGGATGGCCAAAATTAGGGAGATTAAAGAGTGAATTCTCTTACTATCCCTTAGGACGCTCTCTGCGCAGACATGAGTATCATTTCTTTAGAACTCAACCGGCCCGGAGAGCCGGGGCAAGGCCCATCAAGTTCAGTCCACCTCATTGAGCAAGTGCAAACGCTCATTCGGGGCGTGGCGCTGCATGCCATTGAGAGTCAACCAGAGGAATTTGCCCAACTTCAACGGCGGATGGGCGAAATTGCCGATTCCCTCAATCGTGAAAGCTCCGCGGACGATTTACTACTCGCGATTAGCAAAACCCTGTTTTTGACGGAAGACTACAACCGCCAGGCGGCGGTGATTTTCAAAGCCCAAGTGGAAGAACTTCGCGGCATGGTGAGCAAGATGACGGAGACTATGCAATTTATCCTCTCATCGAGCGAAACAAGCGTGAAGCAATTGGCTTTCATGGAATCGCAACTGCAGCGGGCGAACACCCTGGAAGACTTGCGGCAGTTGAAGACGTACACATCTGCTTGTCTATCGATGGTGCGGCGCGAGAGCACGCGACTGCAGACTGAGGCGCGGGAAAAAGCGGACGCCCTCAAGAACGACGTGGAGCGTTTGTCGGCGCGGCTCAAGTTGGCCGCCGTGGAAGAATCCCAGGACCCGGTAACTGGGTTACCTGGGCGTGCGGCGGCGGAACAAGCCATCGAGGAAAAGGTGTCGGCGGCCAAACCGTTCGTGACCGCGCTGTTTCTCATGGACCGGCTGGCGTCGATCAACGGGAGGTTCGGTCACTCGGTCGGAGATGAGATTGTGGTTAGCTGTGCGCACATGCTGGCCAAGAAACTGAGTGGCGCGACGCTTTATCGCTGGAGTGGTCCAGGGTTTATCGCGCTCTTCGACCCCTCGGTGGGCTTGGCGGATGCCGAGAAGCAGGCGAGACAGGCGTCCTCCCAGGAACTGGAAAAGAGTATCGATTCCGACAATCGAATGGTGATGATTGTGGTGGGTATTTCGTGCCATGTCCAGCAGATCCCTTCTAAGGCGACCGCTGGCGAGTTGTTCAGAAGGATGGATGGAATTATGGTGGCAGGACAGAGTTGACGTTCGCACTTACCAAAAGCGGTGTATCACAAACGGTATCGCTACGCGGCGGCAGAGCACAAAAGACTTGGCTCCAACACAGCGGCCAGTTGGGAGCACCGGGAGGGCAACCGGCTGACCCTCTCAACACGGGTTATTCCCCAGGCGGCGGATCTCAGGCCCAAGCGTCAGCGAGATCGTATTCAGTTTCGGCGGAATAAGGCTCTTGATGGTACATTACGGCTGATCGACGAGTGAATTTGTAAGTTCTTGGTGCTGAACGCCGCGACAATCAGCCCGTCTCCGGAGAATGACTCGGACACTGAGTGTTCATCAATAATGCAGGCCCCATGAGTCCGCAGCCAATTAAGACATCGCTGGTGAGTTAGCGGATCACCGCTGATGGAATGGTGGTGCGTTGACAAAAACAGCCAGTCTAGTTTGCCTCGATCTATCGTCTCCACGGAACCATCGAGCATTGAAAGCTCCGCACCTTGAATATCGGCGTGAAGCAAGTTTATCCGCTCGATGCCTAAGTCCCGTACCAAACCATCGACGCTTATTGTTCTGCTTCGCCGTAACAATCCATCGGATTCGCAATGAAAATCGCTAGATCCATTGTGCACTCCGACAGCAGCTTCAAGATATTCAGCAGAATATCCGTTGAGTTCGAAGTTTCTGCGCCCCACGAGAAGGTTGCCTGGGTCCGGTTCAACGAGAATGTTCCGCGCTTGGCGGAATATCGACCTAAACCACAAGGAATAATAGCCCCAAAACGCGCCGAGTTCGATCATTACAGGATTAGTCTCGTTCGTAGTCATGAGCGGTAGCGTGGTATGGAATAAGAGCTCTTCTTGCGGTTCATGGTGTCCTCGCAGCCGTCGAATGACCTCACTCATCCACTCTCCGTGATACCCTCCCGCCACCACACGCAACCCATTATGCATAAGCTGAAACGGGATGCTTCCACTGCTAAAAACTCCGCCGGCTCCCGCCACTTTTGGGATCTGATCCGTATCTCTGCAGGACGCGGTCATCTCCACTCGCTGCCACACGGAGATTTGTCGCATAGGAAGCGCGTCGGTTAATAGCGGATTCTCTTCTGGCCTGGAAAGCTGCAAGGGTGGAGTGCACTTGTCTTGATCAATTGCAGGTCTTGAAATTGAGCGTTTTGGGTTTGAATCCGGTCGAGGCTGAGACTGATCGGCGGCAAGCAGCAGGTGCTCAGCAAGCGTCGGCTTACGGTAGACACTTGCCGCCACGAGGGCCTGCAACCTCTGTGTAGCCGGATCCTCGGTGTCTCGAAAGTAGATGGCATCTCCCCAAATCAAGTAGTCCGGCGTGTTGCGACCCGATGGAGTCCGGTAGCTATAGCGGCCGGGCAAGAGGAGATCAATTAGTGTAAAGCCGCGTACTGTCAAATGCTGCTGCACATCGACAAATAACGGTTGGTTCAGGTAGATCGGACTGAACAAAACCTCCGTATGTATCACGGCTGTCCGAGAAAGCGTTTGCTCCGCACCCTTCAGAACCATAAGCTCTGACCCCTGAACATCGAGCTTGAGAAAGTCAACTCTCCCGTCCGGCAACACATCGTCAAGTCGGTGGGTCTTAACCTGTTCAGTGCGTACTGTGTGTAGCTCGCTCAAATGAACAAAGCGCGCGTTGTGGGCTACGTTCAAAGGGAAGAGTGATGACGTTGCATCGTCGTCATTGACGTACAGAGTGTGGTACTCGCCATCGCCTATTGCATACGGCAACAACGTCAAGCCCGGCGACGCTTCGGCTTCAGCCCGTTCGCGCAGCCTTTCGGAAAGGGGGTCAAAACCAATAATGTCAAGATCACAAACTTTAGACAGCGGATCATAAGGATGCGACCCAGGACCGAGGGATTGCGCCCCTACGTCCACAACGCGCAAACGCCGATCAAGAAAAGCGAGCGCCTGGCTAATCTCCGGTGAGCAATCCATCGCCGCCACGGTTTCGCGGCGCGCGGCGTATTCTCGGCTATCAAGAATGCCCCTCAGTATCAGTGTCGGATCACCACTACTAAGCAGAGCTTCTACGTGGTGTGCCAGCCCGGATGGATCGGCGGCACGGCCCAGGCAAGTTTGATAAAGAGCCTCAACAAACTCCACTGGAGGCATTACAAAACGGTGTGGGCTGCTAATTTCCGGTGCTCCTTCTTGAGTCCATGTTCTAAGTTCACTGGCAAATGCGAGATCTGCTACGAGCCTTGAATGCCGAAATGGCCGAGTCATAAAGACGCTGATCAACTTCGGTTAACGCCCGAATGCGACTCAGCGTAGCATCGTCTAAATCGTCCACAGACATGGGCTCAGGGTTTACATTATCGCGTGACAACATTTGTACAGCAGGGCAGTCGAGCTTGCGACTTATCTCAACGAGAGTTTTGTCGAACTCTTCCAAAAAACCGACCAAGTGAAATGTGGATAATCGCGCCTCCGCACTCGCGAGGAGAGCAGACGCATCCCGGAATGTGTCCGGAAATTGTAATCGTTCCTGCAATTTGAACCTGGCGCGTTCTTCAGCAGAGAGCCCCTGACCTTCTTGCGTTGGGTTGCACGGAGATTTTGCGAGATAATTGGCCTGGTAGTTCTCAACCATGTGCCGCGTTTTCGGATGGACGCAAAACTCCCCCAGGGTCAAACTTTGGGCATAGACATGAGACGGGTGTTCTGGATGACGTTTAACGTGGCAATAGTGCGAAACTGTGCGCGCCACGGGATCACGCAGGAGAGTAAATATTGTGAGAGGCCGATCGAGGTAAAGCTGCAAGTGCGACAGAAAATGGCCCCTAAACACTCGCCACTGGTCGAGGGCAGATCGCTCAACGGTGATCAGTTGATCCCATAATCCCCATGGACAGATTTGGCTTGTGGGAAACGTTTGGTCTAGAAACGAATAAACCGTTGTGCCCCCAGTTTTGGGAATATGAAAAAAATAAACAGAATCTACGGCATGATCCAACACTTCAAAACAATCGAATCACCGGATTTTCCGGGCGACTGACACCCCGCAATTTCACCGGTCCATGATATTTCGAAGATGTCGGGAATCGACTGCAGGAGCCACAAGCTGCGGCTGGAGGATATGGACGCAACGGGCGATAACCGTTGACAAGCCGTTAGGCCCAGCGGATATTCCATCAACCGTGGGAAGGATGGAGACGAACACAATCGGATTGCGGGTAAACCAACGTTCGGGGCTGGCGGGCTGACATACAGCTTTGTGCTCACGCCGCCGGTATTCGCGACCCAAGATGGCTATCCGCTCTGTGTGAGCAAAAGACGGATGATCTCAAGCCGCTACGGCTACTATATGATGGTTACAGTTGGCAGCTGCCCTCTGTCGGGCTAATCGATTTGCCAATCGAAGACGATAGTTCTCCAAGTTGAGAAAAACGATGCGCCCTGTAGCGTTGTTCTTATTCTTAGTAGCGATGGGCCAGGCTGCGACAAGAAACGTCACAGTACTGGTGAATTTCAATAAACCCCACTCAGACGTTTCAGTGGCGGCCCTGCGGCAAGAATTGCGGGCATTGCTGGAACCCTCGGGGATCGCGGTAGACGTGATGCTCAAGAGCGAGATGCCCGTCTCGCCCCAATTTTCTGAGTTAGTGGTATTTGAAATGAAAGGCACCTGTTCGATGAACGTGGCGCCCGTCCTTATGAGCCGAGCTTCGGATGAACGCGAGCCGTTGGGTTTAGCGTATGCGAGTAACGGCGAGATCCTGCATTTTGGCGAGGTCGA
This sequence comes from Bryobacterales bacterium, assembly GCA_003167495.1. Classification (GTDB taxonomy): domain Bacteria; phylum Acidobacteriota; class Terriglobia; order Bryobacterales; family Bryobacteraceae; genus Bog-105. The sequence continues at coordinate 12,865 of PMSX01000155.1, forward strand.
GTGTGACCGCGTGCGGCGCTGTCTGCAGCGCGTCACGCGGGGCGGGCATCCGGAGCAGCATCAGGCGCAGTATGGCGCGGCGCTTGGGATTGTCGTGGCGCACGAGATGTATCACATGATGGCTGGCGCAAAAGAGCATACAAGGAATGGGTTGACGAAGGAGAGCCTGTCGGCGCGTGAGTTGCTCGATGGCGAATTGTCGATTCCCAGAACGGTCCGCGCGGCCTTGCGGCGGGAATGAGTCCTGTCCACGAACTTGTCTGATCATTCCCCCGGAGATGGTCAGCTCCTGACCTCTGACTTTCGGCGAAGAGGCGGGCAGCAACGCAAAAATGGGGACCGCCACAGCGCCCGGAATCAGTCTGCTTTGCATTGCTCACCCCCCTGTTGCGCCATCGCCGAAAGTCACAGCTTGTTCAATCCGGCACCGCCAGAGGCAAAGCTCTGTAGCGACTTTGCCGACCGTTTCGATAAGATACAAGAAAGTGCATCGGTATCTACTTCACAATGGTGACATCCGGGACACCCGTGATGCCGTCCTATCCCCCGGCCAAACTGGCTTTATGAATGGTTGGGGGGTGTTCAGCACGCTACGGGTTTCCGACGGGGTGCTTTTCGCCTATCCACGCCACTACGCCCGCATGCAGCGCGACGCCGCGTTGATCCGCGTACCCTTTACCATCAGCCCCGAAGCCTTGCACAAGTCGCTGATCTCTTTAATCGATGCGAATCACGCCTTGAATGCCACTCTGCGCGTTGCGATCGTACGCAATAAAGGGGGCCTGTTTGAAGCGCCGCAAATTGCCTCTGAAAGCGATCTGATAGCCTTTACGGCCGATCTCACCAATTGGAGCGCTGGCGTTCATCTGAATTTTGTCCCTAACGGACGGCACGGCGCCAGCCCATTTTCCGGTTTGAAGGTGACGTCCTGGGCGCAAAACCTGACGTGGTATGAAAAAGCGCATCAGGATGGCTACGACGAAGTTCTGCTCCTGAATGAGCATGGCGATGTTTCCGAATGCACGTCGGCCAACGTGTTCATCTTCCGCGGCAACGAGGTATTGACACCCCCCTTGGCCACATCCGGCTGTCTGCCAGGCGTCACGCGCGCTATCCTGCTCCAGGAAATTCACTTGCCGGATTGGAATATTCGCGAACAAACTATCACCCCGGCCGACTTGGAAGCCGCCGATGGTGCGTTCATTTCTTCCACGACGCGCGATCTTCTGCCCGTGCTGACTGTTGACAAGCGGCCGCTCAAGCAGGCCTCGGACGCGCTGAATCGCTTTCTCGACGCCTTTCGTGGCTACCGCTCCGCCTACGTTCTAGAACATTCTCGCCGGAAAGAGATGTTTGCCCTATGAACGAAATCGAATCTGCGCTAAGTTGCCCCAAGTGCGGCAGCGCCACTGTGCGCCGTTCCCGCCGCGCCAATGCCGGCGAAATGATGCGCATGACGATTGGCATTTATCCATTCCGCTGCATTAGCTGCCGTGACCGGTTCTGGGCTAACGTTTGGCTTTTCAGAAGTTGGAGATGGGCGAAGTGTCCGCGCTGCCTCAACCTCAATCTGACGGATTGGCCCAAACGCCACTATCGCACCAGCATGTGGACGCAGATTCGAACTACATTGGGCGGACAAAAACACCGCTGCGCACGATGCCGTTACAATTTCATCAGTTTTCTTTCGCGCTTTCCCGACTATCAAGGCGCGGCTGCCGATTCAGAAGACCTGGATTTCGATGATGAAAGAGTGGTGAACAAGTTTGTGCCCCATACCAGCGAACCACCTGATTCCTAATTCGGCACTGCCTCGCTTTTTCAACAATCGCCCCTAGCCGAGCCGCGACTGTGAAGGAGTCGGCAACGCCGCCCTCGCTTTGAGGTACTTCTCACTTTCATTGGATGGGCGCGTTTCGCTAGGCCACGCCGGCGGGCCTAGGGTGCTTCTGCCTCGATAACACCAGCAAACACCCAATCTGTTCGCCTAAAGTACTCAACATTTCCATATCGGCGCCCGTATGAATCCGCGTCTCCCGGTGTTGTACGTTAATAACGCCAACCACCTTGTTCTGGGAGATGATAGGCACCGACAGAAACGCTTCGAATTTATCCTGGGGCAGGTCTTTAAAGTACTTAAACCGCGGATCGCTATAGGCCTCGCGCGAAATAGCCAATAGCCGCCGTTCCCGCGCCACCCACCCGGTCAAGCCCTCGCTAAGTCGCAGCCGCACGTTGCCAATGGTCTTCCGGTTTTGATCGCTCGAGGCAAACAACACCAATTCGTCGTCTTCCACCAGGTAGATCAGACAGGAATCGCAAGTCAGAAAATCCTTAACCAAGCTGACAATCTCCTGCAAGACACCATCCAATTCCAGATCCCGCGTCATCAATCGGCTCACACGCTGAAAAAGGCGCAGCTGCTGCTCGGCTCGCTCTAAACGAACTTCCAATTCTTTTGTCTTGGACACCTTGCGCTATTATCCCAAAGAAGTCCCATTTTGGGTTTTCTAAACTCGAAATATCAAGAGGAATCTGTCCAACCGCCACTATATTACTTGTTAGGCTTACCGGGAGTAGTACCATAAATGGAGCATTCTTAAGGAGAACACCTTTGCATGTGGAGTAAACGAAAAGAAGACGAACTGCCACAGCGGCCAGAAAAACCGGCAATCCCGCCGGTGCCCGCGGTGGAACCACAGAGGAAAGAAACAACCATGTCATCGCCAAGTAGAACATTCGAACCTGAGCCCTTGACGCCTTCTCGTAGCAGCGGATCGGCCGCTCTCGGCAAGAACGTTACGGTCAAGGGGCAGATTTTCGCTCGCGAAGATCTGACAATTGACGGTGAGGTCGAAGGTACCGTGGAATGCCACGAGCACCGGCTCACCATTGGACCCAACGCTCGTGTACAGGCTGGGTTAAAGGCTCGTGAAATTATTATTCAGGGGTCAATACAAGGTAATGTCGATGCTACTGACAAGATCGACATCAAAAAAGAGGCGAAGCTTGTCGGAGATATCAAGACAAGCCGCATCGTCATTGAGGACGGCGCTTATTTCAAGGGCAGTATTGACATTTCGAAGCCCCAAGCCAGGGCGCAGGCCCAACAAGGGGGCGCAACCGCTTCTGCCACGCAGCCGGCAGCGGCTGCCGCTACCAGCCAAGCTGGCACCCCAAGCCGTTAAAGCCGTTAGGCCGTTTTTGACGAAGGAGAGGCCACAAGTGTGGCTGATCAGTCTCCAGGCTGCGTGCCGGTCTCTCCTGACGCTTTCATGCCCCTTTTATGAAATTCGCCGTTCCGAAAGGAGCATTCGCTAGATCTGCGTCTTCAGATCGCTCCCCTACGATTGCCCGTCACAGCGGTGGGTTTGAGCAGTTTCAGACTCTTCTCAAGGGCGCTGAGCCCTTGTCCCTTCTGGATTTGTCCGCCGCCAGCCAAGCCAACATCACCTTTGTCACCGAAGCGGGCCACCGCATTTCTTCCGACGATATCGTCGGCGCCATGATCGACTCGTTCGGTGATAACTTCAGCGAAAACCAGAAAACCGAGGCCAAAGCCAAGCGCTTTCTGGAACAAACACTGACTTTCCCCGCTGAATCCTTTGACGGGGTGCTTGTCTGGGATGCTTTTCAGTTTCTCGCCCCGCCGCTGATCAATCAAATTGTCGAGAAATTGCTGCGCGCCATGCGCCCCGGCGGCTTGATTCTGGCATTCTTCAACGCCAACGAGAAGATCAAAGAAATCCCGCTCTACAGCTACCGCGTCAAGGACGCCAAAACATTGCTCCAGGTGCCGCGCGGCACTCCGCAGCACGTCCAAAATTCCAATAACCGAACCATTGAAAGACTGTTCGAATCAGCGGCCTCCGTCAAATTCTTCCTCACGCGCGACAACCTCCGCGAAGTCCTCGTCCGCCGCTGAAGCATTTCCGGCCCCGCTTAGGTCCTCTTCGCGCGCGGCTTCCAACTTAATTTGCCGAAGCAAACCAGCTTCGCCTTATCGGCGATAACTTTTCGGCTCGCGTTTAAAATAGCACGAGCCGTTCTTTACTCTGACTTACAGGGTCGCGCTTACTGATGGCGCGCAGAGTCTGTTGATCGAGAAAATGCACAGTATGCCAAAGCCGATTGATCTTCTTCAAACATATATTAGTCGTTGATTAGTTTGGTAAGAGAAAGAGAAAGTAAAGCGATGAGACATCGGTCTACTAAGTCTCCTTTTATATCGGCCTATGTAACCTTATGTCGGTCTGTGTAACCTATGTCACACATCTCCCACAAGAGATTCGGTTCGACCTACGCCAAAATCCAAAAAATGCAGCTTTCCGGCAAAAATTGCGATATCGGGGCTGTACAAATGACATAACTAGCCTTATACTTTCTCAATAGACCGAGTGGGTCCACGACGGAAGCGCTACTTCTAGCGAAGACTCCGAAACCAAAAGGGGAGAGATAGAGATGATGATTCGAAGATTAGCTGTACCTCTGCTTACAGTCTTCGTGCTTGGATCGGTGGTAAATAGCATTGGCCGCGCAGAGTCACTACCGCCGTTGACTCATCATGTGCGTGAAGCGACGCTCAATGGGCAAGCGCAATCCGTCGGTCGCCTTCCGGCACAGCAACCCATGCGGCTGGTGCTTGTCCTGCCTCTCCGCAATCAACCAGCCTTAGAGCAATTCTTGCAGGATCTCTACAATCCTGCCAGCGCGTCTTACGGCGACTATCTCACAGTAGACCAGTTCACCAACATGTTTGGTCCCACCCAGCAGGATTATGACGCTGTCGTGCAGTGGGCGAAAACCAATGGCCTCACAGTGGTTGGCACCTCCCGCAATCGCGTGAACGTAGATGTATTGGGGTCGGTGGCTGCCATCGAGACCGCCTTCCATATCAACTTGGGCCTCTATCAGCACCCCACCGAAAATCGAACTTTCTACGCTCCAGACCGCGAACCCACCGCGGACCTGCCTTTCCAACTGTGGCATGTCGCCGGCCTCGACAACTATTCGATCCCGCATTCTGCGCTCGTGCGTAAGCCTTTGGCGGCGACCCCCAAGGCCACGCCCGACGCCACGACCGGCTCCTGTCCTGACCAGTCCTTCTGCGGCAGTGACATGAGAGCGGCGTACTACGGCGGAACTCTCACTGGCTACGGCCAATCGCTCGGGTTGCTGGAGTACTACGGCACCGATTTGGACGACCTGGCCACATATTTCGCCAACGCGGGTCAAACAAACAATGTCCCGATCACTCTCCTTTCCACAGACGGCACCAGCACAAGTTGCATCTACCCGGACTGTGACGATACCGAACAGACCCTCGACATGACTCAGGCGATCGGCATGGCCCCGGGTTTATCGAGCTTGGTGATGTACGTCGGATCGAGCGACGCCGCAATTTTTAACGCCATGGCTACCGCTAGCCCGCTGAACGCCCAATTGAGTTCTTCGTGGGGCTGGTACCCGCCCGACCCCGCTACCGACAACCCATATTTCCTGGAGTTCGCAGCCCAGGGGCAGAATCTGTTTCAGGCGGCAGGTGACGGTGCCAAATGGACTCCCTCTTCCTCTTTTTACCCAGCCGATGACGTCTATTTGACCTCGGTCGGTGGGACAGACTTGGAAACCACCGGACCTGGCGGGGCGTGGAGCTCGGAAACGGCTTGGGCTGACGGCGGCGGCGGAATTTCTCCGGATAAATTCGCGATTCCCTTCTGGCAGACCACCACGGCCAGCGGCTGCTCCAATTGTTCAAACACCTATCGCAACGGCCCGGACGTTTCCGCTAACGCGAATTTCACCTTTTACGTCTGTGCCGACCAAACCACCTGTTCGGCTAACTTGTATGGTGGGACCAGTTTTGCGGCGCCCATGTGGGCTGGCTACCTGGCTCTAGTTAATCAACAGTCAGTGGCTGATGGTAAGCACACGCTCGGCTTTATCAATCCAGCTCTTTATACCATCGGTTTAAGCTCCAGCTATAACAATGATTTCCACGACATTACCGGTGGCAGCAACGGTTATGCGGCCACAACCGGCTACGATTTGGCGACTGGCTGGGGCAGTCCCAACGGAAGCGGCCTGCTTACTCGACTGCTCAACACAATTAACACTCCTGGCTTCGGTCTCACCGCCACTGCGCTTTCTCCGGAAACTTATACCATCACAAGCACCGTAACGAATGGTTTTAGCTCGAGCATTTCGTTGTCTGCGACGGGTCAGCCCTCGGGCGTCACCGTAGCCTTCAGCCCAAACTCGATAACCGGGGCGGGAACTTCAACCATGAAGATCACAGTGGGTCCAACAGTAGCGGTTGGTACGTATAACATTAAAGTCAAGGGAACCTCTGGCAGCATCACCGAAATCGTTACGGTGGTCCTGTCGGTACAACTTAACTACACCATCAGCGCATCGCCCACATCGATTAGCGTTCCAATCGGTAGCACCGGCACGTCCACAATCACCTCAACTATCACGGGCGGCTGGGACGCGCCCATCTCCTTATCGGCCACCGGTTACCCAATTGGCGTGACCGTAACCTTTAGCCCCTCAACCATACCGGCGCCGGGCTCGGGGAAGTCGACCATGAAAGTCACAGTGGGCTCGGGTGTCGTGCTCGGAAACCACACGATCACTATAAACGCCACCGGCGCAGGATATCCGCGTGAGGCTCAAGTTACCCTCGACGTCATCAAATGACTCTGAAGTGAAACTTGAATCGGGAATCGATTGTTGCAGTGCTTGAACACGGAACGAAAGCCTGATGAATTTTGTCATGTCCTTCGAACCCGTCGGATTGAATCGGATTGAAGCTGTTCACATTTCCTGATCGCAGGATCGGGGCAACCCCCTTGGGGGAAATTCATAAGGAGACAAAATGGTAAAAAGAGGATTTTTTTCGTTAGCGCTGGCGGCTGCACTGATTCCTTTCGCCCAGCCGGCGGCCGCACAGAACTGGAAAGGAAAACCGAAGGCCTCGATCCAAGACTATGGGCCGTTTTCAACCCCTCCGTCCAAGGGCCCCGCTTTCACCCAAAGCAATGCTAAGGCTGCTGCTGCCGGGGAATGCGGCAATCCGGCTACCAGTTGCTTGTTTTACGGAGGCGACTTTGTAAATAACCCCCTTTACCCATCATTCCTTGCGAATGGTTTGGCCAACGAGCGGACAATTAACGTATCCGGACTTCCATACGGATCCGCAACCTGGGTCCCGTTCGCCGTGCCGGCGGGCCAGACTTGGGACGTAACGGGACTCTTCACCAACAATCAGTCGTCCTATGGCGTCCTTGACCAAGGAACCGAACCTACGGCTGTGGCCTACTGGTCGATCAATGAAGAAGTTTTCGCAGGGAGCGCCGGAATCGTTGTCGATTCGGGTACTTCCCCGGCCACCTCCACTCCAACGGGGCGCGTAGCTTTTGGACTGAACGAATACACCGTGCAAGTGACAGGACTGAGCATCACGCTGACCGCTGGTACTTATTGGCTGGCCGTGGTTCCGATCTGTACGAATACGGCCGACCCTTACTGTGAGGGCGTGTTTTTCTTGTCTGACGTCGAATACATTAACACCACGCCCGCAAACGCCTTCGGCCCGGTGGAGCCTATTGATTCGGCGTTCTTCGACTCCCCTTACTTTGGCCTGAGCTTCGATCCCACCAATGGTTCTGTAGGGGCCTGCGCCGGGGAGGGTTGCGACACCTTCTCAGCGGGCGTGCTCGGGAAAATTGCCAAGAAATAAACGTGGAAAAAGGGAGGTTCGACGGCTGCCGCCCTCCGGGGCGGCGGCTGGCCGCCTTTCCAATTCGCGACAAATCTGAAACCTAGCCAATCTCGAAACTGAGCAGGGAGCGTCAGCGACCCAGGCCGCTTTGGGACGCCCCATAGAGGTTCGTAGGAGAATAGAAACATGGTGGCTGTCGCCGAAAACCTCACCTTGCCGGAATTCCAAACGAAGTACGGAAAGGGTGACCGCTCATATGAATATTGGTACGGTCGAGCCATACCCAAAGGCATGCCAACTTGGATTCACGGGATCCTACAGCGCATAGTGATGGAGTTGCTTACCGAAGCTGGCTACATAGCAGGTTCAGAAGTCGAACTCAGAATTGTTCCGGATGCTCACCCGAAGCCCGACGTGATCGCTACCAAAGGCGAGGTCGAAGATCCCTATCCTACCCAAGCCGTCGACGTGGTGGTTGAGATTCTGTCGCCGGATGACACCATGCCATTCATGGTTGAGAAGTGCCGGGCGTATCACGCGTGGGGCTTTCCGCGCATCTATGTGGTGGATCCAGCGAGCCGTTTGCTCTTTCAGTGGACTGGCAGCGCACTCGAAGTCACGAATACTTTGACCACGATTCAAGCGGCCAAAATCTGGGAACGGCTCGATCTCACCCGCAGGCAGCCGCAAACGTAAACCGCTCGAGTCCGTAAAGACACAGTGGGGCAGGATGCCATCCTGCGCGCCGATTGCCAATCGGCGCCAACCCGATCACACATCTCGAAAAAAATCCGCAGCGTTCTTATCTCCAATCCCTCCAGCGCCTTACAAGCAATTTCCCCGCCCCAAAATTTTTTCATAGTTCGAAACGACGGGGCCTCATGCTACTTTTCAATCGGGCTCGACGAGATTTTTCCCATCTCGCACGGGCCTTTTTCATTTCTCAAAGGAGTCTCGCAAATGTCCGCTCGTTCCATCCGCCGCGCCGCCGAGCGCACCGCCGCAAAACTGGCCGCCAAAGCCAGTATTCACGTCACCGCCAACGAGGAATCCACTGACCAACCCCTCGCCGCAACCGCCGCCGCCGGCGCCACCTTCAACTCCTCTACCGAACTCCCATCCGACGCCCGCCTCGCCGCCAATCGGGCCAACGCGAAACTGAGTACAGGGCCCACCACTGCCGCCGGCCGCGCGAAATCCTCCATGAACGCCGTCAAAACCGGTCTCACCAGCCGCAGCATCCTCCTACCCACCGAAGACGCCGTCCCTTACCAACAACACCTCGACCGTCACTTCAAACAATTCGCCCCCACCACTGACGAAGAAAAATCTCTCGTCCAATCCATCGCCGACACCGAATGGCGCCTCCTGCGCATCTTTCCTCTCGAAGCCAGCGTCTGGGCCGTCGCCCGCATCAAAATGGCCGACCTCTACCCCGACATCTCCGACCCCATCAATCGCCAATCCCTCATCGATGGCGAAATCCAGTTAGCCTACCGCAAGGATCTCTCGAACCTCGCCCTCCAGGAACGCCGCCTCCGCAACCAGTCCGCTGCCGACACGGCGAAACTCGAAAAACTCCGCTCCGAGCACCGCGAAAAACACGCCAAAGACTTCGATCAAGGTGTCCACATGTACAAAATGGCACAAAGGCGCAACCTCCCCTTCGATCCCGCCTTCTTTGGGTTCGTTTTTTCAATCGAAGACTTGGAACAACACGTTACTCGCGAACAAGCCTCCTGCTTCGTCAAAGGACTCCACTCAGACCTCACCCAGGAGCAATTCGAAGCATTAATGACTCAAAGAAAGATGTCCCAAGCCGCGTAAGAGTGACTTCCTATCTTTCGAGCCCCGACCAAGCAAAGGTGGGGACTGCCACAGCGCCCGAAATCAGTCCGACACGAAGCCGCTTGCGCAACCATCGCGTGCTGGCTGTCCCCATCTTTGCGCTTCTCACCGCTCTCATCGCCAAAGGTCACAGCCTATTCAATCCAGCACCCCGTCTGCGCCGTTCTTCTCAGCTCCTATCTTCCAGCCCTCCAGGGTGCGCTACCTCCCAATTCCAAACCCTTGGAGGATCTGCCGTAGCCGCTCAATAGGGATCGCCTCTGCCGTCCCGAATTTTGACTGAACCGTAGTCGATTGCAGCAGCGAATTATAAACGGCTTCCTCCACCGCTTCCAGCGCCATCTCGAAATAAGGCGAAGTTTGCTCAGTCGACAAGGCCGCCGTCGTGCGCGCCGTTGAAAAAGCAATCGCATAATCTCCCGACCCATTGCTGTATGAAGAACCCGTTCGCGCCAACCCGAACACCGCGCGCGCGGCCAGGCGTTTGAGATCCTTCGGCGTCAGCGGAGCGTCCGTTGCCACCACGATCATGCAAGACCCATCGCCTGATTTGTAGTCATATTTACCCAAGCGCTGACCCACCGGTGCGCCTCCCATCGTTAAGACCCCGCCGAAATTCGTTTGCACCAGCACGCCCACCGTGAAGCTGCCAAAGCGTGTGGGAGCCTTGCGTGAAGACGTTCCAATACCGCCTTTCCATCCGAAACACCTGGTTCCCGTTCCGGCGCCTACGCTTCCTTCGGCTACGCTTCCATCCTTGGCGTTGAGGATCGCGGCGATCACATCCTCGCGGCGGACGTGCATGCCGCGAATATCGTTCAAACCCGAATCATTCGTTTCTCCAACCACCGCGTTGACAGACACTACCTTCTCGTTTCCTGGCAGCGCGAGCGTATACGCGACAATGCCCTCAATAGCGGTCCCAACATTCAGGGTATTAGTGAGGACGATCGGCGTTTCAATCGTGCCCAGTTCTTCAATCTGAGTGGAGCCGGCTAACTTACCGAACGCATTGCCGACAAACACCGCCCCGGGCACTTTCTCCTGAAAGAGATTGCCGGGTGCAGGCAAGACAGCAGTCACTCCCGTTCTGACGTCGTCGCCTTGAATCAATGTCACATGCCCTACCCGAACTCCGCTTACGTCTGTAATGGCGTTCAGCGGCCCTGTGGGAAAAACGCCTGGCGCAAGGCCGAGGTCTCTGGCGCGCGGCCTGGTTTCCTGGGCGGGCAAGTGTTCAGCATACAACGACGCGAAGGTTTGGAGTAATTGTCTGCGAGTCATAAAATCAATGATCTCCCAAGAAAAAGGGGGCATCGCCGCCCATACTTGTATCGAGGGGGGACACTCCGGGGCCTCTGGGACCGCTACCTGGTAGACCAGTTCGGCAGGCCTGGCGTTTGTGGGGCGGCGCCATGCGCGGCCGCGCTGGTCTCCAGGATCTTCCATAGTAAAACTGTTGTATAGTCTTACTATGGAAACGCGAGCTGAGATCCCGCCCGGCACCTTGTATATGTTGATTCTGAAAACCCTGGCTCGTCTGGGAGCAATGCACGGTTATGGTATCGCGCAGTACATCCAGCAAACCTCTGACGAGGTTCTCCAAGTAGAAGAGGGATCGCTCTATCCGGCGCTCCAGCGCATGCTCATCAAGGGCTGGGTCGTAGCCGAGTGGCAGCAATCAGAAAACAACCGCCGTGCCCGCTATTACAAACTGACCCCCGAAGGGCGCAAGCAACTGAGCCGCGAGTTGCGGGAATTTGAACGAGTCATCGCCGCCATCGGAAGGGTGATTCAACCGGTATGAAAGAGCTTTGGCGAAGGTTGCGGTGGTTCGCGTATCGCGCCACGTTTGATCGCGATCTCGAAGAAGAAATGCGCCATCACCTCGCTCTCAAGGCAGAAGAGCAGGGAAGCGCTACGGCGGCCAACCGCCAATTTGGGAACGTCACGTTATTGAAGGAGAAAAGCCGTTCTATGTGGACCTGGACGTTTTTTGAACAGTTCGCGCAAGACATTCGTTATGCCCTGCGGGCCATGCGAGCCAACAAGATGTTTACAGCCATGGCCGCGGTCTCCCTTGCGCTGGGCATTGGCGCGAATACGGCCATTTACAGCTTCATGGACGCCATCATGCTCCGGGCGTTGCCGGTCCGTCATCCAGAACAACTGGTAATCGTGAACTGGCGCGTCAAAGGTGATTCGTCAGTCATAAACAGTCATTCCGGCAGCTCGTATAACGAACCGGGGGGCGGCAAAACGAGTCCTAATTATCCTTACCAGGCGTTTGAGTTCCTCCGCGATCACAACCACGCGTTGTCAACCCTCTTTGGCCACGCAGGTGCTGGGCGTCTCAATCTAGTGGTCGACGGACAGGCGGAACTGGGTGATGGAGAGTACGTATCCGGTGGCTATTTCAGCGGGCTGGGTGTCAAGCCGTCAGTCGGCAGACTGATTGGTCGGGAGGACGATAAACCGGGCGCTACACCGGTGGTCGCTATTACTTACAGCTTCTGGCAAGGGCGGCTTGGCGGCCGCGCCGATGTTGTGGGAAAGGCGATTCTGCTCAACGGCAAGCCTTTCACAATCGCGGGTGTTGCGGCCCCGGAATTCTTCGGTGTCACTCCGCAAAGCACGGCGCAGGTGTTCATTCCGGTAAGCTACATCGAGCTCGTTAGTCCCAACCCTTATAACCCTCCCGGCGCAAAGTTCAACGATGGACACTCCTATTGGATTGAGCTAATGGGCCGACTCAAACCGAGTGTGAGCTTCCCGCAGGCGCAGGCTGAGCTCGGTGGGGAGTTTCAACAATGGGTAGCAGGTACAGTCAGAAATGACAAGGACCGGAAGAACCTCCCAACGCTGTGGCTGCAGGAAGGCGGTTCGGGAGTCGATTCCCTGCGGCGGGCCTATTCGAAACCTCTTTTCATTCTCATGACCATGGTTGGCTTGATTCTGGTCATTGCCTGCGCCAACATTGCCAACCTGCTGCTTTCACGAGCCGCCGCGCGGAGGCGCGAAATGGCCGTGCGCCTCAGTCTCGGGGCTGGGCGACTGAGAGTCATGCGCCAACTTCTCACAGAGAGCGTTCTTCTGTCGCTTTGCGGAGGCCTTCTTGGCATAGTCGTTGCGGCCGTGGGCATTCGCTCTCTCACGCTGCTGCTGGCAAACGGCAGTGAAAACTTCACTCTCGGTGCGCAACTCGACTGGCGTGTGTTGTTGTTCACTTTGCTGATTGCGCTGGCAACGGGATTTCTGTTTGGCCTTGCACCCGCCATCCAGGCCACCAAGGTTGATTTAACCCCGGCGCTGAAGGAAACGCGAGCCGGCAACCCTCATGCCCGCAGACGGCGCTTCGGCGTCCTATTCGGCTTGAGCCACATACTGGTGGTGACGCAGATCGCCACTTCGCTCCTGCTCGTCGCCGCGGCTGGCCTGTTTGTGCGCACGCTCGCCAATCTGAATGCGGTAAATGTGGGGTTTAATCGAGAGAACGTACTGCTCTTCAACTTGGATGCTTCTAAGGCAGGTTACAAGGATGCTACGTTGAAGAGTTTCTATTCCGAACTGCATCGCCGTTTTAGTTCCATCCCAGGCGTGCGCAATGCAACGATGACCCAGATGCCGCTAGTGGCAGGCTGGTCCAGTACGACGAACGTGACAATTCCAGGCATCCCAGAAGCGGATGGAAATCGGCCGGGCACTTCTATTACCCAAATCGCCCCCCAATTTTTTGACACGATGCAGATTCCGATTCTCCTGGGCCGGCCGATTGACCAGCGCGACCGCGAAGGCGCTCCCATGGTAGCCGTGGTCAACGAAGTGTTTGCCAAGAAATACTTTCCCGGCGTATCCCCAATCGGGCGTCATTTTCATTTTGGCGGAAAAGAAGGAGACGACATGGAGATTGTGGGTGTAGCGAGGAATACTCGCTACAACTCACTCACGAACGAGATCCCCCCCGTAACCTATCTCCCGTATTTGCAGGCAACGAAACACAGCCCTCTCCAGCAAATGTATTTCGAGATTCGTACAGCCGCCGACCCAATGGCTCTTGCCAACACTGTGCGCAAGATCGTTCATGAAGTAGGTCCGCAGGTTCCCGTCGCCGAGATAACCACTCAGTCGCGTCAAATCGACGAGACGATTGTGCAGGAGCGCACCTTTGCCGATCTCTGCACCTGCTTTGGAGTGTTGGCGTTGGTGATGGCTTGCGTCGGCTTGTACGGAACGATGGCTTATGCGGTCACTCGCCGCACCAGCGAAATCGGCATCCGCATGGCTCTGGGCGCAGCGCGCTGGCGGATCCTGTGGATGGTGCTGCGGCAAGTGTTAATACTGGGAGGCGTCGGCTTGCTAATTGGATCGGTCGCCGTCTGGGAGACGACCGCCTTTCTAAAATCATTTCTGTTCGGTCTCAAGCCCAACGACCCACTGACACTGGCATGCGCTGGCGCGCTTTTGGTCGGCTGTGCGATTCTGGCGGGCTATGCTCCAGCTTGGCGCGCCTCCCGCATTGATCCGATGACCGCTCTCCGCCACGAGTGACATCAGAACACCGTTATGAAAGAGCTTTGGCGAAGGCTGCGATGGTTTGCGCGCCGCGACAAGTTTGAGAGCGACTTGGAAGAGGAGATGCGCCATCACCTCGCTCTCAAAGCAAAAGAGCAGGGCAGTGCTACGGCGGCCAGTCGCCAGTTTGGGAACGTCACGTTATTGAAGGAGGACAGCCGCGCTATGTGGACTTGGACGTTTTGGGAACAGTTTGCACAGGATATTCGCTATGGCCTACGCAACATGAATACCAATCGATTGTTCACCGTTATGGCCGCACTTTCGCTCGCGCTGGGAATCGGAGCGAACACAGCCATCTACAGTTTCATGGATGCAATTATGATCCGCGCCTTGCCCGTAGCGCACCCGGAACAGTTGGTAATCGTAAACTGGCGGGTCATCGGTAAATCCACAGTTGTCAACAGTCACTCTGGCTCCTCCTACAACGAACCGGGAGGAAGCGTAACCAGTCCCAACTATCCTTTCCAAGCCTACGAATTCTTGCGCGATCACAACAGCGTTTTTTCGACCCTCTTCGGCTACGCAGGCGCTGGGCGTCTCAATCTGGTGATTGACGGGCAAGCCGGGCTGGGTGACGGAGAGTACGTATCTGCGGTTATTTCAGCGCACTGGGTGTAAGGCCGGCGGTGGGCAGACTGATTAGCCCACAAGACGACAAGCCGGAGGCGGAGCCTGTCGTGACGATTACTTACAGCTTTTGGCAGCGGCGATTTGCCGGTAGTCCCGACGCTGTGGGCAGATCGATTCTTCTCAATGGCAAACCTTTCACAATCACGGGCGTTGCCGCGCCGGAATTCGTGGGCGTTCGTCCACAGAGCGCGCCGCAAGTTTTCATTCCCGTTCGCCAGCTTGGGCTTGTTGACCTGAATGTGTATCACGATGCCGAATCGAGGTTCAGCGACGGGCACTTCTATTGGATTGAGATGATGGGGCGACTCAAGCCGGGTGTGAGTCTCCCTAAGGCGCAAGCCGAGCTAGGTGCGGAGTTTCAACAATGGGCCGCCAACACTGTCAGAAACGAACAGGACCGCAAGACACTCCCGGTGCTATGGCTGCAGGAAGGCGGGTCGGGAGTCGATTCCTTACGGCGCCGCTATTCGAAACCGCTCTTCATCCTTATGACCATGGTTGGGTTGATTCTGGTCATTGCCTGCGCCAACATTGCCAATCTACTTCTTTCACGGGCAGCCGCACGCAGGCGTGAAATGGCCGTACGGCTCAGTCTTGGGGCTGGGCGGCTGAGAGTGATA
Source organism: Bryobacterales bacterium (assembly GCA_003167495.1). Lineage (GTDB taxonomy): Bacteria > Acidobacteriota > Terriglobia > Bryobacterales > Bryobacteraceae > Bog-105. The sequence continues at coordinate 28,264 of PMSX01000155.1, forward strand.
CGGCAACTTCTCACGGAGAGCGTTTTGCTCTCCCTTTGCGGAGGCGCGCTCGGCATAGCCGTGGCGGCACTGGGGATTCGCTCCCTCACCTTGTTGCTGGCAAGTGGCCACGACAACTTCTCTCTCGGCGCGGAGCTGGACTGGCGTGTGCTGCTCTTCACTCTGCTGGTCGCGCTGGCAACGGGATTTCTCTTTGAACTCGCGCCGGCCATCCAGGCAACGAAAGTGGACATTACCCCGGCGCTGAAAGAGACGCGAGCCGGCAATCCGCAGGCACGCCGGCGGCGATTCGGCATTCCATTCGGACTCAGCCACGTGCTCGTGGTAACGCAAATCGCCATATCACTTTTGCTCGTCGCCGCGGCGGGGCTATTTGTGCGCACGCTGGCAAATCTCCATTCGGTGAATCTGGGCTTCAATCGCGAGAACGTCCTTCTGTTCGGCGTAAATGGGGATCTGGCGGGTTACAAAGACGCTGCGTTGAAGAATTTCTATTCCGAACTGCATCGCCGCTTTATTTCCATTCCCGGTGTACGGAATGCAACGATGACCCACATGCCCTTAGTGGCGAATTCGACCAGCACTACAACCGTGAAGATCCCGGGTTTTCCAGAAACGGGAGGAAAAGAAACCGACACCGCCATTGTTCAGATCGGACCTGACTTTTTTGAGACGATGCAGATCCCGATTCTGTTGGGAAGGTCGGTTGACCAGCGTGACCACGAAGGCGCACAAACGACGGCCGTAGTAAACGAAGTCTTCGCCAATAAGTATTTTCCCGGCGTATCCCCAATCGGACGTCATTTCGGTTTCGGTGGAAAGGACTCGGTCGACATAGAAATTGTTGGCCTTGCAAAGACAACGCGCTACAACTCGCTAACTCAGGAGATCCCGCCCGTCACTTACTTTTCCTATTTGCAAGCAGGGAAAAGACCGCCTCTCAGGCAAATGTATTTCGAGCTTCGTACTCTAGGCGACCCTATGTCACTCGCCAATACTGTGCGCAAGATCGTTCATGAAGTAGGTCCGCAGGTTCCCGTCGCCGAGATAACCACTCAGTCGCGTCAAATCGACGAAACGATTGTGCAGGAGCGCACCTTTGCCGATCTCTGCACCTGCTTCGGATTGTTGGCGTTGGTGATGGCTTGCGTCGGGTTGTATGGAACGATGGCTTACGCGGTGACTCGCCGCACCAGCGAAATCGGCATCCGCATGGCTCTGGGCGCAGCGCGCTGGCGGATCCTGTGGATGGTGCTGCGGCAAGTGTTAATACTGGGAGGCGTCGGCTTGCTAATTGGATCGGTCGCCGTCTGGGAGACGACCACCTTTCTGAAATCATTTCTGTTCGGTCTCAAGCCCAACGACCCACTGACACTGGCATGCGCTGGCGCGCTTTTGGTCGGCTGTGCGATTCTAGCGGGCTATGCTCCAGCTTGGCGCGCCTCCCGCATCGATCCAATGACCGCTCTCCGCCACGAGTGACCAACAAACAGCGTTGGCCGCTAAGTAATTCAGCTGGTCTTGGGTGGAATCTTCGCGCCACCTCGGCGCGCCTCGCTCAGTGCAATGGCGACTGCCTGTTTCCTATTCTTTACCTTTTGCCCGCTGCTTGACGCTAATTCCCCGTGCTTGTATTCATCTAACACTTTGGCAATCTTCTTTTTGCCCTTGGAACCCGCTGCTTTTGTGGCCATATTCGTTTACCTTTCTTCGAGCTAACGGAAAGCGATCCCGCCTACTTAGTCGTTCCAGCCCAAGACGAGGGCGGGTCACTGGACGGAAACGAGTCGGCGGACATCTCGTCGATCCTGTCGTTTTCATGCAAGGGATTCGCACCTCGTCGAAAACCCTCGGCCAAAGTCTTTGCCAACCAAACCACCACGGAAACGGCAAGGACGCGAAGGATAAATTTCATAGCGCTTTGCTCAATGGTGGCTGAATATAACCAAAACTCCGGGAACTCCCAGGAGCCATGCAGCCAGATATTTCATTGTCATTCCCTTCACAAATGGTCTGAGCACGTTAGGGACCGTTAGGCGAATGTGTTTCAATCGATACGTGTAGCTTTGGATGTTCTTCCTCTCAGCCAGGAAAATTTGTGCTAAAACGAGTGAAAAAGTAACAATTAGCAAATCGGCAAGTACTGATGGGAGTTTTCGCTGGCCGATTTTACTGCAACTGTTTCGTATCGGAGATCTTCTATTATGTGTGTCGGGAGTACATTATAAGAACTAATGACTGTCAAAAACCGCATTAGGGAGGGATTGCCGTATCCTTTGGGCGCCGCTTGGGACGGACGAGGAACGAACTTCGCCATCTTCTCGGCCAACGCGACGAAAGTGGAGATCTGCATTTTCGATTATGACGGCGAGAAGGAAGAAGAGCGTGTGGCACTGCCAGAGTATACGGATCAGATCTGGCACGGATATCTACCCGACATCGCTCCCGGCACCAGGTATGGCCTCCGTGTTCATGGTCCCTATGAGCCTCAAAATGGCCATCGATTTAACCCTAACAAGTTGTTGCTCGACCCCTATGCTTGCGCCCACGTTGGAAACTTGAAATGGAATCCGGCGATATTCGGCTACCACATGGAATCCGCCGACGATCTGACTTTCGATGATCGCGATAGTGCGCCATTTATGCCGAAGTGCAGCGTTGTCGATCCGAACTTCGATTGGACTGGTTCCCGTGGCCGTGGTCGTACGCCTTGGAACGATACGGTAATTTATGAATTGCACGTGCGCGGCTACACAAAGCTGCATCCCGCCGTTCCTGAGAAGCTGCGTGGCACATACGCCGGGCTGGGAACGGAGGCCGTGATCGACTACCTAAAGTCGCTTGGAGTAACCAGCGTAGAGCTATTGCCTATCCACACGTTCGTTGACGACAATACGCTGCTCGAGAAGGGCCTCCGCAACTACTGGGGATATAACAGCATTGGATTCTTTGCGCCTGATCCGCGTTACGCCGCTGCCAAGTCGGACAGTTTGCGCGAGTTCAAAGAGATGGTGGCCCAACTGCACAACGGCGGCCTGGAAGTCATTCTCGACGTTGTGTACAACCACACGGCGGAGGGGAATGAGTTCGGGCCGACGCTGTCTTTTAAGGGAATCGATAATGCCAGCTATTACCGCTTGCTAGCCGACGATCAACGGTATTACATCAACGACACCGGGACGGGTAATACTTTAAACGTAAGCCATCCGCGCGTTCTGCAAATGGTGACTGACAGTCTGCGCTATTGGGTGCAACTTGCTAATGTCGACGGATTCCGTTTTGACCTGGGCACGATTCTTGCGCGCGAACCGAATGGCTTCGACAATCGCAGCGGATTTTTGAAGGCCTGTTGTCAGGATCCACTGTTGGCGACTGTGAAGCTCATCGCCGAGCCGTGGGATTGTGGCCCGGGAGGTTATCAAGTGGGAGGTTTCCCGCCGGGTTGGGCCGAGTGGAACGACAAGTTTCGCAATGCTGTGCGAGATTTCTGGCGAGGAGAGGCTCCCGCTTCGGAGGTCACGCGGCGGCTTTGCGCTTCCGGAGATGTTTTCAATTATCAAGGGCGGCGGCCCTGGGCCAGCATCAATTTTGTGACCGCGCACGACGGTTTTACCCTGAACGATGTTGTCAGCTACAACGAGAAACACAACGAAGCGAATGGCGAGGATAATCGAGACGGGAGTTCAGACAACCGCTCATGGAATTGTGGAGCGGAAGGACCCAGCGACGATCCCGCCGTCTACCAATTGCGGGAACGCCAGATTCGCAATATGTTGGGAACCCTGATCCTGTCGCAAGGAACTCCCATGCTCCTGGCCGGCGATGAATTTGGCCGCACGCAAGGCGGCAATAATAACGCCTATTGCCAGGACAACGAAATTAGCTGGGTGAACTGGGACATCCAGGAGAAGGGCCAGTGTTTACTCAACTTCGCCCGCAAGATAATTAGCCTTCGCCACAAGTATCCAATTCTGCGCCGCGACCGTTTCTTGAATGGCGAATATCTGGAAGACCTTGGCGTGAAAGACGTGACATGGATCAACGCGAACGGAAAGGAAATGGAAAACGAAAACTGGGGAGATTCCGATATGCGCTGTTTCGGAATGCTGCTCGATGGGCGCGCTCAACCGAGTGGGATTAGGCAGCTCGGCCGCGAGGTAACTTTGCTCCTGGTGCTGAATGACCATTCGGACTTAGTCGATTTCGTAATGCCTGCCTGTATAGGCGGCGACGAGTGGACCCTGCTGATTGATACGAACGAACCGTGTAAGACAGTCGATGCCAGGTTGAATACCGGCGATCAGTACGGAGTCACCGCACATTCTCTGCTGCTCTTTCAACTCAATCGGACTTAAGCTGGAACGATGGCCCTGGAGCTTCTACATTTTCTGACCCACGACTAACTCCGAAACCGAGCCGGAAGCGTAAGCGACCTAGTTTGGCGTGCAGTTTTAGTCAACGAAATCAAACAACTCAGCAAATCGTACCACCCGCTAAAAGGCTGCTCAAGCCGCGCCTCATGATCACACCGATCTGGGCTGCCCGACGGCTAAGTCGATTTGACGTTGCTGAGATCGCTGCCTGCGAATTCGCCAGATTCCGTAGCCGATACCGCTTACCAGCATCCCCCCAAACACCCAAAGCACAGGGGCCGACCATTTCTGTAGATTGCCAGACCAAAAGCGCACCACATGGCGCCCATACGCGAGGGCGAGCCAAGCGACGAGTCCATAACGAACCACGCGCGCGGTACCAAACGCCACAAGGAAGCGCCTCCGCGAGACACCCAAAGCCCCCGCCGCGATCAGAAACGCTGACATGGGCAACGGTGGAGGGAGTAAAGCCGGAAGAAAAACCGCCATGATCGAGTGATTCTTCACCCAAGCGGAGATTCCCGTCAAGCGACGCCGCTCTAAGTATCCCTGCAAAGCTGTTTCACCACTGCGCTTACCGCTAGTCCAGTTCGTGTATCCGCCCAGAATGCTTCCAGCCGTGGCGCTCGCTACCAGGAGCCACAGATTACCATGATGCGAAACCAGCCACAGGAGGAGAAGATCGGTGCTGCCTGGCAAAGGCAGAGGAATCACCGAGGAATCTAGCACCGCCACTGCGAAAAGTCCCAGGGGTCCCAGATTTGTAAGCCAGTGGGGAATCAGCGAGTGATGCGCGCCCGGTGGCACCGCGACCGGAGGTGCAGCCGTGATCATGAAAAGCGCCGCCAGACAACCGAGGAAATCCGCAGATCTTCGGCCGGCCATCGTGACACCGCGTCCGTCTTGCACAAGTTCATACAAAGTGAGACGTCATTGGTAACCGTCGTGGTTATCTCCTGTCTGGCTCTTTCTCCCCTATTCACCTTGAATCTTCGCCTTACCCAGTTACGTCACATAATAGTGCGCATGCGAAATCGGTTTTCCCGCAAGCTCCGGGCGCTAGATCGGCGTCGGCGGGAGATTCGCCTCTTTGCCCGTGCCATGGAATCGAAGCAGCATCCCATTCTCGCGCAAATTATTCCGATTCGCCGCTGCAATCTCGCTTGTTCGTATTGCAACGAATATGACGCCGTCTCAAAGCCCGTGCACATTGACGAAATGCTTAGGCGTATCGATCGCCTGGGTGAATTTGGTACTACCATCATCACCTTGAGCGGCGGCGAACCCATGCTGCACCCGCAATGCGACGAAATGATCCGCCGCATTCGCGCGGTCGGAGCTATGGCAACGGTGATTACGAACGGTTATTTGCTCACCCCCGCCCGTATCGGCGCCCTGAACGATGCCGGCCTCGATTATTTGCAAATCAGCATCGACAACGTGCAGCCCGATGACACGTCGAAGAAAAGCTTAAAAGTGCTCGATCGGAAACTCGAATGGCTGGCCGAATATAGCGAGTTTGCGGTCACCATCAATACTGTGCTGGGCGCCGATGTGCGAAACCCGGAAGATGCGCTCACCATTGCGCGCCGGGCTCGATCGCTCGGTTTTAATAGTACCGTTGGCATTCTGCACGATGGCACGGGCCAGACTAAGCCCCTGCCTCCGATTCAGATTCAGACCTACAACCAAATACGCAAGCTGGAAACATCGGTCTTCTCGTTCTCGCATTTTGATCGTTTTCAAACCAAGCTCGTCCAGGGTTTGCCGAATGAATGGCACTGTCGCGCGGGTAGCCGTTTCCTCTACATCTGTGAGGACGGCTTGGTGCACTACTGCTCGCAGCAGCGCGGCCATCCAGGCACGCCGCTCGCCTCCTATACCCGAGACGATTTGGAGCGTGAGTTCAATACAGAGAAGGCGTGCGCGCCGAATTGCAGTATTTCCTGCGTGCATCAGGTAGCTATGCTGGACGAAGTGCGCGAGCATCCGCGTGAAATGCTAGTGGAGTTGATTGCCCGCCGGCGGGAGACCAACCCATCGTTCCACCTGCCACTTCCATTGCGCGCCGCCGAATGGGCATTTCTGGAAAATCCCAAAAGAGCTGAGACGTTCCGGCGTGCGGCCGCTGCCGTGCTGCGCAAGTAGGGCGATCTCCTGTTGACATCCGACCCGAATCGAGGCATACTTATGTCGGATGCCTTCCCAAAGAAACGAAAACGAAAGAGCCGCCTTGCTTCAAGGAACTCTGGATCTGCTGATTCTAAGAACACTTGTTCTGGGACCGCGCCACGGGCAGGGCATCGCTCGCTCCATCCAGCAGCAATCCGAAGATGTCTTTCTGGTCGATCATGGCTCACTGTATCTGTCGCTGCAAAGGCTTGAAACGAAAAGCTATGTTCGAGGTGAGTGGGGTGTGTCGGAGAACAACCGGCGAGCCCGCTTCTATACGCTGACGGCCAAGGGTCGCGCGCAGCTTACCAAGAAGAGCGACGAATGGCGGCGGATCGCCAAAGCGATTTCACGCATTCTTGCGCCAGATGAGGCGGAGGCTTGAAGCATGTTCTGGCGCAAGAAACGTTCACTCAGTGACCTGGACGACGAGATCAAATCACACCTGGCGTTGGAAGCAGACCAACTACGCGACTCAGCGAGACCACACTTCGATAGCGAAGGCGCAGCACGCCGGGCTTTTGGCAACACAACATCCCTTAAAGAGGCTTTTTATGAAAATGGTCGTTGGCTGCTTTGTGACCGCCTTTCCAGAGATGTGCGGCACGCGCTGCGCCTATGCTGGCGTCGCCCCGCATTCAGCGCTGTCGTCGTTTCAACCTTCGCCGTGGGCATAGGAGCGACATTAGCCATTTTCAGTGTTGTGAACGCAGTGCTGCTACGGCCCCTTCCGTACAGGGATCCGAACCGCCTGGCCATGCTTTGGTCAGAGGATTCTGCGCACGGTCTTCACGAAGGCCATGTTTCACTGTTGAACTTCGCTGATTGGAAAAACAGCAGTCGCACGTTCGAAGACATGACCATTTTTATTGGTCAGACCTTTCTTTTGAGTAGTCAGGACGGCACCCGGGAACGAATGCGGTCCGCGCGCGTCTCCGTGAACTTTTTTCCGCTGCTCGGCGTCGAGCCCTTGCGGGGACGTGTTTTTTCCCTTGATGAACAAAGGCGCGGAGACGCGGTCATAGTGATCAGTCACCGAATGTGGCAGCAGCGGTTCGGCGGATCTGCGAACGTGCTTGGATCAGATCTGATCATGGACAGTCGCAAGTCCCGCATTATCGGAGTTATGCCAGCCACGTTCCAGTATCCGTTCCCAGATACTCAGGTCTGGGAGCCGCTGACCTCCCATCCCTATTGGGCGCGGAATCGCACTAGCCCTCGGTCGGACTCCATCTGGTATGCCCTCGGGCGGCTTCGAAAGGACGTTTCCTGGGCCGCGGCGCAGTCGGAGATGACTGTGATCGCTGCTCGTTTGGCAAAAGAGCATCCCGGGAACAGGAATCAACCCGAGATACACGTAGTCCCGCTCGACGCACAAACCTCCGGCCGATTGCGCCTTCCGCTCACCTTGCTTTTCAGTTCCGTTGTCCTGATGCTCCTCATTGCGTGTCTCAACGTCGCCAATCTGTTGCTCGCTCGTGGATCTGCCAGGGAGCGCGAGTTCTCTGTCCGCCGCACATTAGGAGCCAGCCGTTTGAGAATTGCTGAACAACTTCTAGCTGAGAGCCTGGTACTCTCAGTCGCGGGAGGAGTGCTCGGCTTGGCGATTGCGTTCGCCACGTTGCGAGCCGTTATTGCATTTGGCCCTCGTCAAATTCCGCGACTGACAGAGGCCCACATCGACGGCCCCGCGCTGCTGTTCACTCTCGCTCTGTCCCTCTTCGCCGCGCTCTTTTCCGGTCTTTGGCCAGCCGTGCGGAGCGGCGGGGTACTCGCCCGTAGCAGGCAATGGACCACCGTCTCAAATCGTGATGTACGGAATATCATCGTGGTCGGTGAGTTTGCCATCGCCATGGTCCTGTTGACCGGCGCCGGCCTGATGCTCCGCAGTTTTGTACGGTTACAAAATGTCGACCCGGGTTTTCGGCCGGAGAAACTCCTCATCATGCGGATCGATCTTCATGTAGGACGAACGAGCGCTCAGCAAATCGCCTATTTCCGCGAGGCGATCGACCGTGTCAGTGCGCTTCCAGGTGTTCGCTCAGCTTCGGCAATTTCCGGCTTCCTCCTATCCGATCCGGAAGACGCCATCACCATCGAAGGTCGGCCACCCCAACAACCCGGCCCGAGCGATGATCTCATAGCCGGCCCGTTCTTCCAAACTGCGGGGATTCCACTGAAACGGGGCCGCTACTTTACCGATGAGGACCGCGCCGGCTCCGAGCCGGTGGCCATCATCAACGAAAGGATGGCGCAAACCTATTGGCCAAACGAAGATCCGACCGGCAAGCGGTTCCGATTTCCCAGCCACCGATCAAGTCCTTGGACGACTGTCGTTGGCGTGACCGGCGACATGCGCCGCCAAGGCCTCGAACAAGAGGCAATCCCACAAGTCTTTCGTCCAGACGCGCAGGAATCCGAGGACATGTTGGAGGTGATCGTCCGAACAATGGGAGATCCTGAGCCGTTGGCTCTCCAGGTGCGTCGCGCCATTCAGTCAATCGATAAGAGTGTGGCAAAGTTCGATGTGACAAATGTGGAGCAACAGCTGGCCCGGCAGACGGAGGAGCGGCGCTTCCAAACTTCGTTGATCTCCTTGTTCTCAGTCATTGCACTACTGCTTTCGGCGATTGGCATCTATGGTTTGATGCACTATGTGGTCGTGCAGCGCACCCATGAAATCGGTGTGCGCGTGGCGCTCGGAGCTCGCTACGGCAGTGTCCTCTCGCTCATCGTGCGCCAAGGGGTCGTGTTGGCCGTTGTAGGAATTACAGTTGGAATCGTGGTTGCCTCCGGATTCTCCCAACTGTTTTCCAGGTTGCTTTACGGAGTGACGCCCACGGACCCACTCACTTTCGCAACCGCCCCGGTGATCCTACTTTGTGCGGCTGCGCTGGCTTGCTGGCTGCCGGCCCGTCGCGCCGCCAGAATCGACCCGGTTCTTGCGTTACGCCAAGACTAGGCTGAGCGCGAAATCGCCCCTTGACATGAATTTAGAATCCGCTTAATATGGCGTTATGCGACAGGTCGTGTCGAAACAGGACGCCTCAACCCCCAAGCCGCTCACCGAGCCGGTTTTTTTGATTCTCACTAGCTTGGCGGAACAACCTCGCCATGGGTACGCCCTCCTGCAGGACATCCAACACATGAGTCATGGGCGGGTCGTGCTGAGCACTGGCACGCTTTACGGAGCCCTTCGCCGACTCTTGGAAGACGGCTGGATCGAACGATTCGACCAAGAGGATACTTCAAGAGAGAAACAAGCTTACACACTGACGTCCGCCGGCCGTCAACAATTGCGCACGGAACTGGAACGGATGAGGCAGCTCACCAAGGTGGCCGCAGCACGGCTCAGAATGAACGAGGCATGACATGAACATGAAGCGCGCCTACGAAACTCTACTTCAGTTGTATCCGGCGGATTACAAAGCACGATTCTCCGGCGAGATGTTGCACACGCTCGAAACAGCGCCTAAAAAGCGCGCTCCTGCTGAGTTGACGGGTTTACTCATCGGCGCCTTAAAAGAATGGATTGCAAAGCTAACTACTGATAGATCTGTGCGCGGCCGCTATTTGCCCGATGTGCGCATGATGCGCCCTCCCGGTGTCCCGCAGAGCGTTTGGTTTGCCGCACCGCCGCCAAGGCAGCCAATGGATTAGCCAATGTTCGTAGGACATTTCGCCGTAGGTTTCGCAGCGAAGCGTGTGGAACCAAGAGTCTCTCTTGGAACGCTGGTGCTCGCGGCCATGTTCGTAGACCTTCTCTGGTGCGCCTTCATGATTACCGGAGTCGAGCATGTTCAATTCAAACCTGGCAAGGGCGCGGCGAACTACTTTGTTGCTTCGAACGTTGAATGGAGCCACAGCTTGGCTATGGACGGACTGTGGGCGGCCCTGTTTGCGGGCGGTTACTTCCTCTGCCGGCGTTACACGCGCGGAGCGTGGATACTCATCTTGGCCGTTCTCAGTCATTGGTTGCTGGATGTGATAAGTCACAGACCCGATATGCCGCTTGCACCGGGCATGCACACATACCTAGGATTAAATCTTTGGGCCTCCGTCCCCAGTGCCATCATTCTCGAGGGGGGTTTCTGGATGCTTGCGGTGATCGTTTATGCTCTCACCTCCCATCCCAGGACCCGGGCGAGCGTCTACGTTTACTGGAGCGGTATCGCGGTTCTCACGTTGATTTGGCTCAGCAATCTAACGGGGCCGCCGCCTCCCGATCCACGCACCGCTCCCGTGATCAGCCTGGCTATCTTCTCCTTATTCGTGGCGTGGGCTTACTGGATGAACTTCGAATGACCCCGCCTCCGTCTGCTAGCGTTGAATTTTCGGATGATTTCTTTTTCCAACATTCAAAAGCAGTACGGGAAGCAGTTGATTTTTGTCGATGCCTCCTTCCAACTCAACCCCGGCGAGAAAGTCGGGCTTGTCGGTCCGAACGGAGCAGGGAAGACCACGCTGTTTCGTATGGCCATCGGCGAAGAACTTCCCGATGACGGCGATGTATCCGTTCCCAAAAAGCTCACCATCGGCTATTTCCGCCAGGATGTCGAAGAAATGGCGGGCCGCTCGGTGCTCGATGAAGCCATCGCGGGCAGTGGCCGCATTGGCGATCTGCACCACGAACTCGAAAGCCTCCAAAGGTCGATGGAAGACCCAGACCAAGCCGACAAACTGGACAAAGTGCTCGAACGTTTCGGCGAAGTGCAGGAAGAATATGAACATCTGGGTGGCTACACGCTGGAAGCGCAGGCGCGAGAAGTGTTGCATGGCCTCGGCTTCAAACACGACCAGATTGACGGCGATGTCGGCGCACTGTCGGGTGGCTGGAAAATGCGTGTGGCGCTGGCCCGCGTGCTACTTGGACGGCCCGATGTGTTGCTGATGGACGAACCGACGAACCATTTGGATCTCGAATCCATCATCTGGCTGGAGCAGTTCCTGAAAGCGTTCGAAGGCACTTTGCTGATGACTTCACACGACCGCGAATTCATGAACCGTCTGGTGACAAAGATCGCCGAAATCGATGGCGGCGAGATCATCGTGTACTCCGGCAATTACGATTTCTATGAACGCGAACGCGCTATTCGCGAGGCCAATCAGGTAGCGGCGTTTGCGCGCCAGCAATCGATGCTGGCCAAAGAACAGCGTTTCATTGAGCGTTTTAAAACCCACGCGGCCAAAGCGGCGCAGGTGCAGAGCCGCATCAAGGCTCTCGACAAGATTGAGAAGATCGAACTGCCGAAAAAGCGGCAAGTGGTGAAGTTCGATTTCCGCGAGCCGCCGCGCTCGGGCGATCAGGTGGCGGTGGTAGAAAACATCAGCAAGAGCTATGGCCCGCGTGTGATTTACGATGGCTTCAGCATGCACATCCGGCGGGGCGAACGCTGGGCGGTGATGGGCCGCAACGGCGCCGGTAAAAGCACCTTGCTGAAGATGATTTCCGGGGCCACTGAGCCGGATTCGGGCAACGTGCGTTTAGGCGCCAGCCTCAACATGGGGTATTTTTCGCAGCAGTCCCTTGATGTGCTCGATCCCGATCTGACTGTCATTGAACAATTGCAATACGATTTTCCGAAAGACGGCATCGGTTCGCTGCGCACGCTGGCGGGGGCGTTCCAGTTTTCGGGCGACGACGTAGATAAGAAGATACGTTCGCTCTCGGGCGGCGAAAAATCGCGCTTGGTGATTGCGCGCATGCTCTTCAATCCACCTAATTTTCTGGTTTTAGATGAGCCCACAAACCACTTGGATCTAGCCACTAAAGAGATGCTCGTAGAGGCGCTGAAACAATTTGAAGGCACTATGATTTTCGTTTCACACGACCGCATGTTCCTGCGTGGCCTGAGTTCACGCGTGCTGGAACTGGGCGGTGAGAGCGGCACGGAACGCGAGCCGCGCGTTTATCCGGGATCGTACGTCGAATACGTTCAGGCGCTGGGGCATGAAGCGCCGGGTATTTATGCGTAGCCGCTAACGGCTCCCCGTCACAACCTGTTAATCAAACTCGCCACATACCCCGCGCCGAAACCGTTATCGATATTCACCACCGTCACATTACTTGCGCAACTATTCAACATTCCCAGCAACGCCGCCAGCCCATGAAAGCTTGCCCCATAGCCGATGCTCGTCGGCACCGCAATCACCGGGCAGCCAATCAGCCCTCCTACCACGCTCGGTAGCGCGCCCTCCATACCAGCGCACACAATGGCCACGCGCGCGTCAACCAACTTGTCGCGCTGATTGAGCAACCTGTGAATCCCTGCCACGCCCACGTCGGTAATCACATCCACCGTGTTGCCCATCACTTCCGACGTCAGGCGCGCTTCTTCCAGTACGGGTAAATCCGCCGTACCCGCGCAAATCGCCGCGATCTTGCCTTTGCCGTAAATGGTTCGGTCGCGCCACACGCGCACCACGCCGGCGGCAGGGAAGTATTCCGTCTGCGGTTCAATGGCCGTAACGCGCTCGGCCATCTCCTCGGTGGCGCGCGTCAGCAGCAAATTGTGCGACTTGGCCAACAGCGCCTTAGCGATGCCGGCCACTTGATCCGTCGTCTTGCCTTGCCCCAGAATCACTTCGGGCATGCCGTGGCGGACGGCGCGGTGATGATCCACCTTCGCGAAGCCTAGATCCTCAAAAGGCAGGTGGCGCAGCCTGTCCAGCGCCACCGGAATGCTGGTCTTGCCGCTTTGCACCTGTTCGAGAAGCTGTTGAATTTGCTGTATATCCATAATTTGAGCCGATGGAAGCCCGGGCGGCATCTCCTAAGATAGTAACGTTAGCGCTTATGACTCGTTTTTGGACACGCTTGCGGCTGACGCTTGAGATGATCAAGTTTGAGCACTCTGTGTTCGCGCTTCCTTTTGCGCTTACCGGAGCGCTGTTGGCGTGGCGCGATAACGGCTTCGAAGTAGCCGGTTTGCGCTGGCGATTTTTGTGGATTTTAGTGGCCATGGTGGCCGCGCGCTCGGCGGCGATGGCATTTAACCGTATTCTGGACGCTGATATCGATGCACGAAACCGACGCACCGCCAGCCGCCATCTGCCCGCCGGCCTCCTGTCTCCGCGCTTCGCCTGGGGATTTACCTTCGTGGCATCGCTCCTGTTTCTCTGGGCCGCGCGCGAACTCGGTTTTTTGTGTTTCGTGCTAGCGCCCATTGCGTTGGCCGTGCTGTTTGCCTATTCGTTTGCGAAACGCTTTACCATGTTCTCGCACTTGTTGCTCGGTTTCTGTCTGGGCATTGCTCCGGCCGCATCCTGGATTGCCATCCGCGGCTCACTCGATTGGCGCATCTGCTGGCTCACCGCTGCCGTGATGTTCTGGACCGCCGGCTTCGACGTGATTTATGCCTGCCAGGATTTTGAATTCGATAGCGCCGAAGGGCTTTTCAGCATCCCGCGCCGCTTCGGCATTGCGCGCGCGCTGCGCATAGCAAGGCTCCTGCATCTAGCTATGCTTGGCTGTCTGGTGGCGCTCGTGATCGTTTTTCAGCTAGGAGCGCTCAGCGTAACCGGCATTTTCGCGGTTTTGATTTTGCTGGTTTACGAACATGGCTTGGTCAAGCCGCACGATTTGTCGCGCGTCAACGCAGCGTTCTTCACTGTCAACGGCTACGTCAGCATTCTGTTCTTTGCGTTTTGGGCGGCCGATATTCTGCTGCATCGAAAGTATTTCTAAAATTCTCATGATATCTCCTACGCACAACATTTCGAAGCAACCGGTGATAGAAGACCGCCGTCTAAAGGCTATCTACGAAAAAGTGGAGGCGGCCGAACGGCTGTCTTATGACGACTCCGTGACGATGTACCGCAGCGGCGATATTCTGGCGCTTGGCTACATGGCGAACCTGGTTCGCGAACGCAAACACGGCGACACCACCTATTTCAACGTGAACCGCCATATCAACCCCACCGATGTTTGCGTGGCCAGTTGCCGGTTATGCGCATTTGGTAAGAAAGCCAAAGATCCGAAAGCATATACCATGTCGCTCGAACAGGTCTGGGAGGTCGCGGGCAAAGGGTATGCCGAAGCCGTGACAGAGTTCCACGTCGTCGGCGGCCTGCATCCGGAATTGTCGCTCGATTGGTTTTGCCAGATGATTGCCGGATTAAAGGAACGTTATGCGGGCGTGCATCTGAAAGCGTTCACGATGGTGGAAGTGGCGTTTCTAGCCAAACGCGCCAAAATCTCCATCCGCGAAACGCTTGAGAAACTGAAATCCGCCGGAGTAGATTCCCTGCCGGGCGGCGGTGCCGAGATTTTTTCCGAACGCGTGCGGCGCATCATTTGCGATCACAAGATTGACGGCAGCGAGTGGCTCGAAACTGCCAGGACAGCCCATCAAATTGGTCTGAAGAGCAATTGCACCGTGCTGTACGGCCACCTGGAAACTCCGGAAGATTTGAGCGATCACTTAGTCAAACTGCGCGCTGTGCAGGATGAGACAGGCGGCTTTGTCACGCACATTCCGCTGGCTTTCCACCCCGATAATACGGCGCTCAGCCATCTGCCGAAGACCAGCGGATTCGAGGATCTGAAACAGATTGCCATCTCGCGCCTGATGCTCGACAACATCCCGCACATTAAGGCGTACTGGATCATGCTGACGCCCGGCATGGCGCAGATTGCCCAACGCTTTGGCGCCAACGATATCGACGGAACCGTCGTCGAAGAAAAGATTTATCATGACGCGGGTGCGACCACCGCACAGCATTTCAGGCGCAAAGACTTGCTCCGGCTGATTCGCGAAGCGGGCAGGGAACCGGTGGAGCGCGATACTGCGTACCGGCCTGTGACCAGAACCGAATCGGCGTTTACGGTTTTGGTTTAGAGTCGTCAGGGCTGATTCCCAGACCCACGCCTGGACTCTGCAAGATACTGCATCGTTTTGTCGCGGGCCACACACCGGAAGTGGTTAGGCCGTGCCCGTTGTCCGGGCCAGCGCATTTTCGGGCCAAGCCCAATTGCAACCTGCGCAGTCTGCGCCAAACCATTTTGCAGTTTAGACCGCCACTGCCGCCACTCTCTTGAACACACGCTTGTAAGAGTCTGCTCGCTTCCTCGAACGAGACGCCTCTTCATTGATAACAGCCTTCGGCAGCAGCCGGCTAATACCTTGCGCCGCTCCGCCAATTGAACGGGGTTCGTAGTTCCGGTAAAGCCATGTTCTTTGGCCGTTTTCCATGACGATTCGATCTCCCGTGAAGGAAACAATCCCTTGGATGCAGCGATAAGCTTCTTCCTCGCTCAGTCCCGTAGCCTCTGCGGCCAGCTTTATTGTCAGGCCAGAAGCTCGATTGGCAGCGTCGTTCATTTTGACAAGCAAGTCAAAAATCAAGTTAGTACTCGCTCCGCTGATATAAATGCTTTGCAGGAAGCGAGCACAGTCACCCACTACTAGCTGCTTCTGTTGGATGGCAGAAATTGAAACGGGTTCATCATGAGCGTCTTTCATGCCGGAGGACCCTCCGCATATAGCTATAGCGCCGAACGGATCACTTTTCAAGTTAATTTTTTTAGTTCATTATTTCCACAGAATTTCCACACAGCGCCGCTCAACGAGGCCATTGTTCATCGCATGGCAACAGCAAGATCGTACAGAGGATTAGAATTTTCCGCGTTGCGCAGCAAACTGAGCGGACATTCCCATCGCCTTTACTGAAGATCGCCAACACACCAAAAGTATTGTTGCGGCTTGATCCTCCAAAATGTAACCGAGAACATTATTCTCGTTACGCTTTCGCATAAGAGACCAACGGAGGCCTTGCGCCTTTTTCATTGCCGAAGGGGAGATTTACGAGTTTTCGCTATTCCTTAACGTCGAAAGCACTTGCTCGACAACGGAAAATAGATCTTGCGTTCGTATCGGCTTCGAAACATATCCATCCATCCCCGCATCGAGACAGCGTTCTTTGTCCCCAGCCATTGCGTTTGCAGTCATCGCAATGATTGGGATATGTTTCCCCGTTCTTAGTTCACTCTGACGAATCGCGGCTGTCGCCTCGAAGCCGTCCATTTCGGGCATCTGAATGTCCATAAGAACCAAATCGGGAGTTTGTTTATCCAAAGATTGAAGAGCCTCCCGGCCCGTTCTCGCGACGGTCACCTCGTGGCCCCTCTTCGCCAGCACCCGCGTTGCCCAAACTTCATTTACAGAATTATCTTCCACTAGAAGGATTCTCAACCGCCCCCGGTCCTGACGCAGCGAATGGATCGTAATAACCGGCGAATTCTTGCCGGTTCCATTTTGTGATCCGAGTACTACCCTGACAGCTTGGAGAAGGTCCGACCGCCCTATCGGTTTGGTTAGATAGGCGTCTATACCCAAGCTGCGGCAGCGCGCCGCGTCCCCTCGCAATCCTGCGGATGTCAACATGATCACCGGAGGTGTACCTGGCTGCGGGTGCTGTTTCACTCTTTCCGCAACAGTGAATCCATCCATTTCCGGCATTTGAGCGTCCAGCAGAATCAAGGAGAAGGGCGTTCCTTGAGCGCTCGCCCGTTCAATCTGTCTGAGCGCTTCGGCTCCCCGTTCGGCTAAAGTTGGCTTCATCTGCCAGGAGAGGGCCATCTCCTCGAGGATGCGGCGGTTGGTAGCATTATCATCTACAATCAATACCTCCAGACCCCGTAGGATTTCCACTCCGACGGGCTCATATCGTCTGGATGATTCTTTCTGCATCCGAAATCGCACTGTGAAATGAAAAGTACTGCCACGCCCGATCTCGCTTTCCACCCAGATCCTTCCACCCATCATTCCCACGAGTCGCGATGAAATCGAGAGACCTAAACCAGTGCCACCATAGCGCCGTGTCGTCGAATTGTCCGCCTGATTGAAGGCTTCAAAGATGATCTGCTGCTTCTCCAACGGAATGCCGACTCCGGTGTCGCTTACCGCAAAATGCAGTATTGCCTCGTCATCTCTCTCCTCCTCGACCGAGACTTTGACTACCACTTCGCCAGCGTCCGTGAACTTTAAGGCGTTTCCGACCAGGTTCACCACAATCTGCCGAAGACGAGTGGGATCGCCCTCCAGACCGTCCGGCACATCCGGCAGAACGTCGCATGCAAGCTCGAGGCCTTTTTCCTGAGCACGCAAACCTAGCCCTTTGATGGCGCTGTCAAGGGTGTCACGCAGCGTAAAGTCAATGGTTTCAAAATCCAGTTTCCCCGCTTCGATCTTTGAGAAATCCAGAATGTCGTTGATCAATGACAGTAAAGATTCCGCCGAACTCTTAGCCATTCCCAGAAATTCCCTTTGGTCCCGCGTAAGATCGGTCTCCAGCGCCAAGTCAGTCATGCCGATGATCCCGTTCATAGGCGTGCGAATCTCGTGGCTCATATTTGCCAGGAAGTCGCTCTTGGCCCGATTGGCGGCTTCCGCCCAATCCTTGGCTTGCTGCAATTCGATTTCGGTCCTTTTTCGTTCGCCGATTTCAATCGCCAGCGCTTTGTTGGAACGCGCGAGGTTCTTGGAAACTCGAATACGAAGCAAGATTTCACGCAGGAAGGAGGCATTTTCAAGGTCGAGTTCAGACCAAGGCCGGCTGCGCCCGCGGACGGTCTCTTGCCACGCCGCGAAAGACGTTCGTGGGCGTAAACGGTCTCGGTCGTCCACGTGCACGGTCTTGTTGGGATTTCCCGCCCACTTTAACGTCTGTATGAGTTCCCGGCGGAACAGAATTATATAGTCGTTGTCGCCGGTTTCCTCCGTAAATCCGATGTGTAGCGCCCCGCTGAGTTGACTCGCGTAGGACGCCGCGGCCGGGTCTAATTGGCTAAGCGCGTTAGAACTCGCGACGGCGCCCGGGGCGACGTTGCGCAATGCGGCGATGATGGAAGGAAGTAACTCCTTCTCAATGGTGACGCCGCAAAACGATACCACTCCATCGCTCTGCGAAACCAACCCATCGGCATCGAATAATTCGAGCAAAAGCGGGGCGTGGAGGTATTCAGCTCCAGGAACGGCGGCTTTTACGCGCCCCAGGTACTCATCAAGCAATCGGCGGGATTTGACGCGCAGCTGTAGAGCGGCATTTTCGGTTCTCAACGCCACCTGAGAAGCGAGAGTTTGCGCAATCAACTCACAGACAGAGCGGGTCGGGTAATCCACCCGGTGCGGCGCCGGATCATGACACGCGATCATTCCCCAGAGTCGGTTTTCGACGATGATCGAAACGGTCATTGAAGACCGCACGTCCATGTTGCGCAGATACTCTAGGTGAATAGGTGAGGCGCTCCGCAGAACTGAATTTGTAAGATCGAGCGCTTCTCCCGTAAACAGCCCAATCTCTGGAATGATTGGCACCGGCGCAGAAGCGACGTCGGCGATCGTCCGCAAAGGATTCAACAGAAATAGCCGCCGCACCTGCGGTGGAATGTCGGTAGCAGGGAAATGCAAACCATAATACGAGACGGGCGACGCGCCCATCGCCTCGGCGATGACTTCCCCGTTCCACTGCTCGTCAAATCGATAGATCATGACGCGGTCGAAGCCGCTGAGCCTCCGGACCTTGTTTGCGGCAAACTGCGCCAATTCCAAAACGTTGGATGCCGTTGCCAAGCGCGCGAGCGGGATGCGAATGTGAGCGTCGATATCGAGTGTTCCGAGCGAGCGCGCGCCTTTTAGGAACTCGAGTTCAACAATGAGCACTTCGTGCTGCCGGTGCGCGATGCAATGCATGTCGAGCACAGAGCTGCCGAGCGGTAAACGCACTGGCATTGCGGGAATCAGCGGGCCGTCCAGCAGTTGAGATTGAAAGGTTTCGAACTGCTGCCCTCCAAGAACATCCCTGAACGAGCGCCCAAGGACATCTTCCGGCGGAATGCCGAGTACCGTCGAAACGTTCGCGCTGACTTGCCGCACAAAGAGATCCGATTCGGAGAGTGCGAACAATAGTCCGTGCGATTGAATGCGCCCGATGAGTTGGACCTGCTCCTGGGCGCACCTGTCGTGGTTGCTCAGCGGCCATTCGTTCTCGACCGAAAGGCTGAGAGGATCTAAGGTAGCTTCAGCCATTGCGTTTGCATCCCAACCAATCGCCCAGCAATTCAAACGTTGAAACGGCGGCTGTCAGCATTTCGTCATTCTCCGCCGTCGGACGCCGCGCCATTAGTTCTCCAAACGCAGACCACATCTGACCTGTGCGATCGCCGTAGCCGAAGAAGTACCGGCATCCAGCGTCAGGTCGAATTCCAAGATGCTCACCGAAGTGGCGGGCTAAGATGCTCCCGCCCAAAGAAGACCCCTCAACAACGTAGACTGAACCCAATACCGATCCAGTACTCTTCAGCGGTGGCAAGCTCTTGCACGGAACTATGTTCGAGAGATCTTCGGTGTCAGATCCGAAATAACGCAAATCCGCCTCAAGATTCCCCAGCTTCTTTCTCGATTTGAAGAAATCAGGCAACTCTGTTTCAAGTGCGGCTTCCACCTTCGATTCCCAGGGCAGATGAAATCCATAAAATCTTTTGAGCAGAGCAACGTAATGATCGCGCGTGAACGATGGCCGGAGTAGGTCCAGCTCCTTCTCTGTATTTCGATGTTGCCTCGCCGTTTCTTTCCGAAGGGTCGTCAGTTCCACGAATAAATCTCCCTCTTCCGCCTGATCGACACTTAATGTCCTTCCCAGGTCGGTTTCTCAGCAAGGTGGGATACTTCTGGCCCATGATGGTTGGGGTCTCGCCACTTGATTTAGCCATCGGGCCTGAAGACGAGCGAGTTAAGTCAAGATTTGCCCTAGCACGACTGGAAACCAACTTACGCCTCACGCTCGCGAACATCGTTCCACCAGAGACGCCTTTTGTTTGCTTCCTGGTCCGAACCTATGATTTACGAGCGGTGCCCATGTTTCGCCAGCGCTTCAAAGCCGGAAACCACGTCGAACAGCTCTTCATCAATCGATTCTTGCCGGAGACGATGAAACTCGAGATTTAGATCTTCGAGGATCTGTTTGATGTTTTTCTCGGCGCGTTGCATAGCAGATAACCGGCTAGCGTTTTCGCTGTTCAGGGATTCAGCACAAGCTTGAAAGAGCACAACAAAGAGATATTCTCGAATGAACGCTTCCAGCGCCGGCACCCGTCCTTCAATTACTTCCGGCAGTTTCTTTGTGGGCCAAGGCGTGGCGGCCAGCTTGCTGCGCCATTCGTGGTCGAGAGGTAGCAAACGTTTACAGAGAGGTTCGTAGGCAGCACCAGATTTCGGGCTATTGTGGAAGAGGTAAACCTCTTTAATACTGCCCGTCTCGCGAGCCGCCTGGATCTCGATGAGGACCTGACCGATGAGAGGAGTGATGCCGCGGACAGACGTCGGAACACTTAGGATGCCGACGGGTGCGATTTTAGCATCAGCGATGAGTGAGTGGACTCGCTCTCCGACAGCCCAGATTTGCTTTGTCTTAACAGGCAACTTCTTGAGCGTGGTGAGAGCCATATCCACGATCACTTCGTTAAATCGACCTACGAGGCCCTGGTCCGATCCGAATACGACTGCGCCAACAGCTCCGGTATTGCCGGCTCGCGCGCCCTCGATTAAGCCAGCCTCACGAAGGCATACAGACAATCCGAGTTCGACAGTGCGATAGTAATCATCCAGCGATTGCACCGCCTTTTCATATTGCCCAATGCTTGAGGCCGCCAACGCCTTCATGGCACGGACGACACCCTGAAGATCGCCGGCTCCGGCAATCTTATGGCTCAAACTCTGCATGGTGCCGCTCATGATTTGGGCTGTAAAAAAGCGAGAGATTGGTGAGCTGCTTCAAGGATGGACTTCCGGTCGGCGTCGCTTAGTTTATCCGCTGTGGTCAATCGGTCTACAACATCGGCCGGGATTTGGGTCGCTGCCTTTTGCAGTGCTTGCTGGGCGTCGTTCATCTTCTCCAGCGGCACTGTGTCAAAAAGGCCAGCGATCAAAGCGAGCAGAACGCAGATCTGCTCAACCATGGAGACTGGCTGCGATTCCGATTGTTTGAGGCAGGCGCGGATACGTTGCCCGTGATCGATGGCTTTTCGGGTGGCGTCGTCCAGGCGGGTACCGAATTTGGCAAACCCTTCCAGTTCTTCAAACTGTGAGTAAGCGAGCTTGATGCTGCCCGCCACTGAGCGATAAGCGGCTAGCTGCGCCGCGCCTCCCACTCTTGATACTGACTTGCCAACATCAATGGCAGGAAGCACTCCCAGCTCGAAGAGAGTCGGTGAGAGGTAGATCTGACCATCAGTGATCGAGATGAGATTCGTTGGGATGTAAGCCGAAATATCCTGCGCTGTGGTTTCGATAATAGGCAGGGCGGTGAGCGAACCACCGCCTTTTTCTTTACTCAGATGAGTAGCCCGTTCCAGCATCCGCGAATGGATATAAAAAATGTCGCCCGGGAATGCCTCGCGGCCAGGTGGACGACGAAGTAGCAGGGAGAGTTCACGATAGGCGCGGGCGTGATGAGTTAAGTCATCGTAAATAATGAGGACATCGCGCCCCTTTTCCATGAAATATTCGGCGATGGAGGTCGCGGCATAGGGAGTAATGTACACAAGGCCCGGAGCATCGTTACCTTCGGCGACAACCACCACCGTGTAGTCCATCGCATCTTTTTCATTCAGGTTTGCAACCACTTTAGCCACTGCGGAAGCGCGCTGGCCGATGGCGCAATAGACACAAATGACATTCTTCCCGCGCTGGTTCAAGATGGCGTCAATCGCAATGGCGGTTTTGCCGGTTTGCCGATCTCCTAGAATCAGTTCACGCTGGCCGCGGCCCACCGGGATGAGCGCGTCGATTGCCTTGAGGCCGGTTTGCAAGGGCACGACAACCGGCGAGCGCTCCATGATGGGCGGCGCCGGACGCTCAATCGGCAAGCGCTCGTCAGAGTCAATAGGCCCTTTTCCATCGAGCGGGTTCCCCAAGGGGTCGATCACTCGCCCAAGCAAGCCATCTCCCACAGCCACATCCATCACTCGCCCGGTGCGTTTCACTTCGTCGCCCGCATGCAGATTCTCAAACTCACCCAGCAGGATGACGCCAATTTCGTCTTCGTCCACATTGAACGCTATGCCAAGCAGGCCGCCAGGAAAGCTGACCAGTTCTTCATAGCCCACACCCGGCAGCCCGGAAATTGTGGCAATACCAACGGCGACATTCGTAATGACGCCAATTTCGTAGGGAGTCAGTTCAGGAGTGTACGCTTGGCGAGCCCGCAGAATAACGGCAAAGGCGCGATCAACAGACGACTGAAGGATTGTGGACGAAGCGTTCATTTGCCCCCGGCGGCAGCGACGGCCTTTTCAGCTAGGAGCGTGCCGACCTTCTGATCGAGCGAGGTTAAATAATCTGCAATACTCCAAGCCAGCTTCTGCCCGTTGGTGGTAAGCTCAATGCCGCACACGGCGTCCGGCGCAGTTTCAAATCTGACGCGAATCTGAGCGGAAAAAGTTTCGTTGAGGGCATTTTGGATCGCGGCTTTCTGATTATCTGGCAAAGCAAAAGTACTACGAACGACGGCGGGTTCAGAGCCAGTTTTGAGAGCGGATCCGAGAGACGCCTTCGATTGACCATCCATTTCGCGCAAGCGCCGTGTAAACACTTCTCCCATGCGTTCTTCAAGACTAACCGTAGCGAGGTCCGCCAGCGTCTTACGAGCTATGCCGAAAACTTCTTCCTTTGTGAGATGAATAATCTGTGTGCTCAGCCTGTTCTGATCGTTCTGTAATAAAGTAGCTTGCACGGCGCGCAAGGCATCCGCCTCTTTCCGCGCCTCGTCAATGAGGTGTTCGCGTTCCGCTTTGGCCTCATCTGTAGCTTTACCCAGAAGAGCCGTTCGCTGCTCATCAAATACTTTATTCTTGCTTTGAAACTCGTCGTGCTCTTTTTGGGCCTCCGTTTTTTTCGTGGTGGCATCGGCCAGCTGAGCGGCAATACCTTTTTCCCGAGCGTCAATGGCGTTGAGAATTGGTTTGTACAGGAAACGCTTCAACAACCAGACAAGGATGAGGAAGTTCAGCGCCTGAGCGCCGACGGTGAACCAATCAATGAGCACGTTTCACTTCCCCCCGGTTTGTGCAATCGCGTGCGTCCAAAACGGGTTAGCGAAAATGAGGATCATTGAGACGACGAAGCAGTAGATTGCCAGCGACTCGATCATTGCGAGACCGACGAATAAAGTCCGGGTAATTGTAGCCGAAGCATCAGGCTGTTGTGCCAGCGAGGTCAAAGCGGTGGCCACCGACCTGCCCTCGCCCAGCGCCGGGCACATGCAGCCGATACCGATTGTGAGGCCTGCTGTGGCGATTGATACTACTGCAATGAGAATGTTGCTATCCATAAGGAGTCCTTTTTACTAATGTTGCGATTTCTTGCCTGGTTCAGGTTTCGGTTTGCTTACTTGAGTTGCTGCGGCGATGTAGACCGCGGCCAGAATGCTGAAGATGTAGGCTTGCACCATCCCAGTGAGAAGACCTAGCGCCGTCATGACGATGGGAAAGATGAAGGGTGTGATGGTGAGCAAAATACCGACGATCATCACTCCGCTCATCATGTTCCCGAACAGACGAACGGCCAGAGCCAAAGTGCGTGACAGTTCGCTGATGATATTAAACGGCAGCATGATAAACGTTGGCTGCGTGTAAGTTTTCAGATAACCGCCCAAGCCTTGTTCCCTAATGCCGAATAGCGGCACGGCAATGAATACACACAACGCAAGCGCCGCTGTGGTTGAGAGAGATCCGGTTGGCGGCTTATAACCGGGAATCACAATGCACACGCTGCAAGTGGCAACAAACAAAAAGAGCGTACCCAGGAAAGAGAGATACCTCTTCGGCTCGCTCAAACCCACATCGGCAATTTGTTTCTCAATTCCACCGATAATGATTTCAAGTGCGCCTTGCCAACGCGAGATAGGCCCTTCCGTCGCGAGTCTCCGAGTCACAAGCTTCGCGCCTATCGCCATCAAGAGCATCATGGCCCAGGTGGTAACAATCGTTCCGTTGATTGTGATAAAGCCATGCTGCCAGAAGATCTGCTGGTCGGACGTGAGATTCAAGCTGCACCTTCTTGGGTAATGTGACTGCTGGTGAGGCGTACAACACAGATGCGTGCCAAAAGAAATCCCAACAGGCAAACCAGCAACCGCCGCCAATCGCCCTGCATTACGAAATAGAAGCCAGTCACGGCAATGAAGGTTCGCAACAGCAGGCTACCTAAGAACCAAATTGCCGGCTGGTTTGACAAAACACCGCGTCGAACAGTCCACCAAAGACCGCCGAAGAAAATCGTTCCGAGTAAAACACCACTGAACAGCGCCAGAACCAAAACCAGCATTTCACGCATCTTTATCCTCCGGGTCGTCATGCATCGCGTTGTCCTGTTGGGACACCCAATGCCAGGCGTTCGCGCAGCCGATGACCAGTCCAACGGCGAGCAGCATCAGCGTCCAGGAATGAGCGCCGGGATGCCGGTGGTCCCACCAGAGACCGAGCATTGCTCCACCCAGGGTCGGCACCGCCACGGACCAACCGATAAGTCCAGACATGCCGAGACCAAACCAAACACTTTGTTTCCCTTCTTGCTGAGCCTTCAGCTTGCGGGAAGCTTTTGCGGCCACTTGCCGGACGAAATCGGTCTCGTCATCGCTCATCTTGAAACTCCGCAAGGCGGCCGATCAGCCCGCTTTCCATTTTTGCGACGGCGGTACGAACTTGCTTCTCCTGTTCGTCGAATGTGAGGAACTCGCGTTTGATGGCATCATGAAGCTGACTGAGATCCGTGCCTCCAATGGCTTGGCGGACGGAGATAAGCACATCGCTGCCTGCTTTGACCAGCACGCCCTCATCTATGGCGATGTAGACCGTTCCTTCCTCTTTAGTTTCGTAAGCGAGAATTCCAGGTGCCAGCGCGGCCACACAGTCAAGCCGGTTGGGTAATAGTCCAAACGATCCATCGTTTGTTTCGGCAACAATACGCAAGACATCCGGCTTGTCTGTGAAGATTTCGAAGGGAAGAAGGATTTTAAGATGCACGTGGTTTTGCCGGTTCAGGTTCTGAGGGTTTCTCTGTTTTCTTTGCTTCGCTGATCGCACCGATCATATACAGCGCGCTTTCCGGGTAATCTTTGAACTCGTCTCGAAGAATGCGTTCGCAGCCGTCAAGAGAGTCTTTGAGGCTAACCAGCTTGCCTTTCATTCCGCTGAACTGCTCCGTTGTAAAAAATGGCTGGGTAAGGAAGCGTTCGAGCCGCCGGGCACGGCCAACTACGTTGCGGTCTTCCGGAGAAAGCTGTTCCATTCCTAGCATGGCGACAATATCCTTGAGGTCTTCGTACTGCGCCAATGTCTTCCGGATTTCTTGTGCGAGGCTGTAGTGCTTCAAGCCGACAATGCCGGGCGTAGCCATTTTTGAGTTGGATTGAAGCAGATCAATGGCTGGATAGAGTCCTTCGCTGGCACGCTTGCGCGAAAGTACTATCGAGGCCGAGAGATGCGAAAACACATGGACCGCGGCTGGGTCTGTTAAATCGTCGGCAGGCACATACACCGCTTGAATCGAGGTGATGGCACCGGCACGCGTGTTAGCGATTCGTTCTTCCAACCCCGATAGCTCTGTGCTCATAGTGGGCTGGTAGCCAAGCCGTGAGGGCATTCGCCCCAGCAAACCGGATACTTCCATACCCGCCTGAATGAAACGGAAAATATTGTCGATCAGCAGAAGGACGTCGCGGTGTTCGTCGTCGCGGAAATACTCGGCCATCGTCAACGCCGCCGCCCCAACGCGAAACCGGTTTCCCGGTGGCTCGTCCATTTGACCGTAGAGCATGACCATATCCTTCAGCACATCAGCTGCCTTCATGCCGCTATAGAGTTCTTCGCCTTCCCGGCAGCGCTCGCCGATTCCGCAGAAAATGCTCACGCCTTTCTGGTGGCCTATCATGTTGTGGATCATCTCTGTGAGCAAGACGGTTTTTCCGACGCCCGCGCCGCCAAATAGACCACCTTTGCCGCCCCGCTCCAGCGGCACGAGCACGTCGATAGCCTTAATGCCTGTCTCAAATACTTCGGATTTGGTGGAACGTTCCGACAGCGGAGGTGGGGCGCGATGGATGGTGCGCCATTCAACATCCACTGGCTCCGGTTGGCGGTCAATGGCGTTGCCAAAGACATCAAACATTCGGGAAATGATCGATTTACCCACTGGTACACGCAGCGGCTCGCCTGTATCCTCTACTGACATTCCTCGCGCTAAACCTTGCGTGGGCGTCAACGCAATCCCGCGGATGCGTCGAGCATCGAGTTGTGTCATCACTTCGATGACGATCTCTCCTTTCGTTCCTGTACGCAGCACTGTATAAATAGGCGGTAAGTCTCGATCGAAACGCACATCAACCACGCCCCCGCGCACTGACACTACGGAGCCGTGATTCGAAGATGTGCCACGGTCACTCATTGACCCTTGGCGCCGGGCCATTTCCAGTTGCGAATTTCCGGCAAGTCTTCGCCGTGTTTCTCAACATAGAGTTTGTGTTCGATGAGCTTATCTTTCACAATCTGCTTGAGATAAGTTCCCTTTGTGCCCAACTGCGGCAGACGGTCGACCACGTCCTGCACGAGATGGAAACGATCCAAGTCGTTCTGAACTCTCATGTCGAAGGGTGTCGTGATGGTTCCTTCTTCCTTGTAGCCCCGGGCATGGAGGTTGCGGTTTGTCCGATTGTAGGTCAATTTGTGCACAAGCCATGGATAGCCGTGAAACGCGAAGATGATGTGCTTGTCTTTTGTGAACATTGAATCGTAATCCACGTCACTGAGTCCATGCGGGTGCTCGCGCTGTAGTGTCATTAGATCAACCACATTGATCACTCTAATTTTCAGATTTGGGAGATGTTCGCGGAGTATGGAAACGGCGGCCAGAACCTCCAAGGTAGGTGTATCTCCACAGCAAGCCATCACTACGTCCGGCTCGTCAGCCTGATCGTTGCTTGCCCATTGCCAGATGCCAATGCCTTGCGTACAGTGCACGACGGCGGCCTCGATCGAAAGCCACTGCGGGAGGGCGTGTTTGCCTGCCACCACTACGTTGACATAATGACGGCTGCGTAGACAATGATCGAACACAGACAATAAGCAATTGGCGTCAGGCGGCAGATAACAACGCACGATATCGGCCTTCTTGTTGATCACGTGATCGA